>JAKSCC010000102.1 GCA_022360815.1 Desulfobacterales bacterium | reverse complement strand
GTCTATGAAAACCCAGTCACCCTCACGGTATGGTACACCCCACCTTTCTCTCCGGCAGACCGCATGAAGGCGGTTGGACTTCACCTGCCAGTGGGTTTTTCCGTTACCCACTGGGAGCGCCACAAGCAATTCACCTTAAGCGGCCCCAAGCTTGCTCCTCACACCCTTGCTGAATTTATCAACCGCCTCTTTATCACCCTCTATCGCCCAGCACTCCCCTATGTTTTGGCTGCCTGGACCGAGGTTTCCCCCACAGACACCCACCACTCCAATGGCCCGCCCCCCCAGCAGGCCATGCTGATTTAGGTGGCACAGCTTAACCAGAGATGGTTTTAACAAAAGCCTTCCCATATGCCCGGCACGCATTGAGCCCCTCTTCATCTGGGGTCCACAGCGCCTTGACCCCATTATCGACCACAGAAAAGCCTGCCTTTTTAAGGGCCTCACCAATCTGCTTGACCGATTCTCCGCTCCAGCCGTAGGAACCAAAAGCCCCTCCGCGCTTGTTTTTAAATCCCAATCCTTTTACCTCCTCAAGAAACCCTGCCACAGAGGTTAAAATGCCTCGGTTGATGGTGGAAGAACCCACCAAAATGGCTTTGGAAAGAAAGACCTCGGTGATCACATCGTTCTTATCGCTCTTGGAGAGATTGAAAACCTTCACCTTTACAGCCGGGTCTTCGGTCTGAATGCCTTCTACCAACGCATCGGCCATTCGCTTGGTATTTTCCCACATGGTGTCGTAGACCACGGTAATTTGATTCTCGGGCTCCCCCTTGGCCCACTCCAGATACCGATGCACAATCTGTGCGGGATCTTTTCGCCAAATCACGCCGTGGCTGGGGCAAATCATAGAGAGCGGCAGGTTAAACCCCAGGACTTCATGAATCTTTCGTGTCACCAGAGCGCTAAACGGGGTCAGGATATTGGCATAGTACTTCAGGCTCTCCTGAAGCAGCTCCGCCTCATCCACCTCATCATTGTAGAGATGGCTGGAGGCATAGTGCTGACCAAAGGCATCGTTACTAAAGAGTATATTGTCTTCGGTGAGGTAGCAGAACATGCTGTCTGGCCAGTGGAGCATGGGGGCCTCCACAAAAACAAGTTCCCGACTGCCGAGACTCAGCTTGTCACCGGTTTTGACCACCTGAAAATTCCAAGATTCATGGTAGTGCCCCTGCAAAGACCCAACGCCTTTGGCCGTGCAATAGATGGGAACCTCCGGAATATGACGCATTAACTCAGGCAGCGCACCGCTATGGTCAATCTCAGCATGGTTGATCACAACATAGTCGATTTTGGATAGATCAATCTCTTGCGAAAGGTTCTTTACAAAATCCTTGGAAAAAGGTGCCCACACTGTATCGATAAGGGCCACCTTCTCATCTTCCACCAGATAAGCGTTGTAGGTGGAGCCGCGGTGTGTGGAGTATTCGTCCCCATGAAATTTCCTCAGCTCCCAGTCTCTGATACCCACCCAGCTCACATGCTCTGTTATCTTTTCACGCATTTTTCACCTCACTTTGTGGGGCCGCTATCCGGCCTCATTCTACTTTATCGCACCCCCCCACTTTGGCCCTTTGACTCAGGCCCCCCGAATCATGGTGAGTACCATTTTAAACGGTTTTTCGGCATGCAAGGCGTGGGGCACGCCAGCAGGCATGATCACAATTTCGCCCTCACGCACCAGCCGGGGCTCTCCTCCAATGCTCACCTGCGCCTCCCCCTCCACCACATGGACCAGGGCATCAAAAGGGGCGGTATGCTCTGAGAGCCCCTGGCCTGCGTCAAACGAAAAGAGGGTGATGTTGCCTTTCTCTTGCTTCAGAATGGTTTTGCTCACAATGGCTCCGATGGCATAGCCCACAGAGTCTGCAACATGAATCACTTCACCTTTTTTAATGGTCTCGTTTGCACTCATTTTCATCTCCTTCTGGCTTAAATCGCCTATTTTTTGGTGACCCCGCATCGTTTTTTTACGACGCCACCTTGAATCACATACGACCTAAAAAATGTGACAAAGAATAATGCAGAGAGCATGCCAAAAAAATTCGATTTATTTTAAGGGTATTACGAGATATGTTACAAAAAGAGTAACATTCAATATGTTATGAAAAAGACAACAGTGTTATTTTTAAAGTAACAACGAGGCCCCAATGAAACGCTTGAAAACCCTCACTGCCATTGCCGTCGACCTCACCACAGCGCTCAGCGAATCCGACCGCTACTTAAGGCTGCTTGATGCACTGAAGCGTGCCATACCCTATGACGCAGCCACACTCATGCGCCTGGAAAACGACACCCTTATTCCCCTTGCCACCCGAGGTCTCACCCCTGAAGCGACCGCTCGAACCTACCACCGAAGCACCCACCCACGCCTTGATCGCATCTGTGCGTCTGAAACCCCCATCCTTTTTGCACCCAATGCCCCCCTGCCCGACCCCTTTGACGGGCTGCTTGAAGCTGACCACCAAGGACTCAGCCATGTTCACGCCTGCCTCGGGTGCCCTTTGCGTGTCAAAGGGGTGCTTGTGGGGGTTCTGACAGCCGACGCTCTGGACCCCACTGCATTCCAGGGGATTCCACTGCCCTACCTCGAGGCCATCGGCGCTCTGGCTGGTGCCCAGATGCAGACCGCACGGCTCATCGCCGCCCTGGAAGAGAGTGCCCACAAAAAAGGGGAGCTTGCCGACAACCTCATGCATGAGGCGATCCACACCTTGGAGATGGTGGGTCGCTCCAAGCGAATGCAAAACTTGAAAAAAGAGATTGATCTGGTGGGATCGTCTGAATTTTCTGTACTCATCACAGGGGAAACAGGGGTGGGAAAAGAGCTTACGGCCCGCGCCATTCATCGGGCCTCCCCTCGAAAAGGACAGGCCCTACTCCATGTCAATTGCGCTGCACTGCCTGAGCAGCTGGCTGAAAGCGAGCTGTTCGGCCATAAAAAAGGGGCATTTACCGGGGCCACCCGCGACAGGGCCGGCAAATTCGAGGTGGCCGATGGCGGCTCGCTCTTTCTTGATGAGGTTGGAGAGCTCCCCCTTGCCATTCAAGCCACCCTTCTTCGAGCCATTCAGGAGGGTGAGATTCAAAGGGTTGGAAGCGAGACCCTTCACCATGTGGACGTGCGCATCATTGCTGCCACCAACAGAGATTTGGAGCTGGAGGTAAGAGAGGGACGGTTTCGCGCCGATCTTTTCCACCGCCTCAATGTCTACCCCATCCATGTGCCTCCGCTTCGAGAGAGAAGATCGGACATTCCCCTTCTTACCGGCGTTTTCTGCGAGAGACTTCAACGCAAACTGGGCACAGGACCGGTGCGGGTGGCGGCAGAAGCCATGGAGACCCTCTGCGCCTACCCCTGGCCCGGCAACATCAGAGAGCTGGACAACCTCATCTCACGGGCTCTTCTCAAAGCCTCATACGACGTCCCGCGGGGCGACATGATCATCCTGACTCCGAGTCACCTCACCAGAGACCTCAAAGAAGAGGTCACCCCTGAACCCCGTGCGTCTCGGCAAATTTCAGAAGCGCCTGCGCCTCCCTTACGGGAGGCAGTCAGACGGTTCCAAAAAGAGCGCATCTTAATGATCCTTGAAGAGGAGAAGGGAAACTGGGCTGCCACAGCAAGGCGCTTGGGAATGCACCGAAGCAATCTTCACAGCCTTGCCGCAAGGCTCGGACTCAAAAAAAAATAAGAGCACTTCAAAGCCCCCTTCAGAAATAGTCCTCTCTGTCGAGCTGTGCTTCGTTCCACTCAAACAAAAGGGCATCCATCTCTGTGAAGAGCTCATCAAGATCTTCATAGGGTCCGCTGCACGAGGCGATGAGATCACTGTCTTGGTAAACCCTCAACAGAGAGTCGTCATGAACGCTGCTTCCAAGCTCAATACGAGCACCGTTTTCAATGGCTGTTGCTATTTGAGTGAACTTATGTTCGGAAATAAGCATGGACACCTCCACTCCCACGGGCCTGACACTTCCTCCCAGCCGAAGCCATCAAGCCGTAAGGTTGTTGTCTTGCACTCCCCCCAAAGGCGTGCAGAGCACCTTTCTCTAAAGAGATTCTGCAAGAGATGTTCCATGCCACACGGCGTCAAATAAAAAAGGGCGACCTTCTGAAGAAGATCGCCCTTAAAGACAAATTCTGCCTTGAATCTACATGCTACTGAACAGTCACGTTCACAGCGGCGGGGCCTTTCTGGCCCTGCTCTACATCAAAGGTGACACGATCACCTTCGTTGAGAGTCTTGAAACCGGTTCCGTTGATACCTGAGTGGTGAACAAATACATCGGGGCCGCCCTCCTGCTCAATAAAACCATACCCCTTCTGCTCATTAAACCACTTTACAATACCATTTGCCATGGTGACGATCTCCTCATCCTTGTTCTGGTGTTTTGTTCAGTTTCATTCAAAGGCGATGTCACGCGATGACGCTTTAACTCCTGAGAACGCAACTGGCCCCGCCCATTTAAGCTGCGCTGCTCCACCGGCGGGTCTCTTCATGTGATGCCGCACGTAAAAGGCGAAAGCGCCCCAATCGGCTGGGTATCCCGACCCAATCCATACGAAAAGCATCTCCCTTGAGCACCAATCGCCGTACTTCTGCGATTGGACGGTTTAATCTTGCACAATCTGGTCGCCAACGCAATCGAAAAAGGGGAAATTCCTTGTTTGACAAGCAGTTTCACCCCTCCCCTCCCATTGACAACACCCTTAGAAGGAAACCACCAAATGCCTCACATGCAGCCATCAATAAACTCCACCTTACTTTTTTGGCCTATCCTAATTTTTTATGATAAACTTAACTGTCCGTGATATATTCCTAAATAAAGATTTCAACCATGGACAAAATAAGGAGATCCCATGGAACAAATAAAGAAGAAGCCGCAAAAAATCCTCTGGGCCACCGATTTTTCTGGCAGGTCACGCTCAGTGCTCCCCTTCATCACATCACAACTTCGAGATGAAGGTGCCGACATCCACCTTCTCTATGTGATTCCCGATATCGCCAACAAAAAGGACCCTTGGTACGGAGAGTTCACTCCCCGCCACGCCAATCGGATTGTACGTCAGGAGAAGGCTGCCGCTCAAAAAAGACTCGACCAACTTTGCATAAAATACCTTGGGGGGTGTGCTCGCTTTACAAAACATACTGCGGTAGGGGATCCTGCCCGTGAAATTCTGAAGCTCATTGAAAAAGAGAAGATGGATATGGTGGTAATGGCTCGCCGAAAACCCCACATTCCAGACATTCGAGAAGGAACCCTAGAGCGGGTCAAGCGAATGGCAAGGGTGCCGGTAAAGCTCATTGAAACTTGAAACCCCATCTATGATTGATGGCTCCCCAAAAAGTTAGCTTACCCATAGCACCCCACTACATTTGGGGGGCTTGCCCTCACTTTCACCTTGGTATGGTGGATGCAGCCCTCATGTTTCGATTGGCTTGGGTAAAAGCCTCATCTCCTCTGGTCTGAGGTGATTTTCAAACTTTAAAAAACATCAAAAAACCCCTTGCCCAAGGGCCAGGGCGATGCTATAACGCCCTCACATTTTGCCGAAGTGGTGGAATTGGTAGACGCGCACGGTTGAGGGCCGTGTGGGGCAACCCGTGGGAGTTCAAGTCTCCCCTTCGGCACCATTTGACTTCAACCCCCTTGTTGTTTTACAGCAAGGGGGTTTTTGCG
>JAKSCC010000215.1 GCA_022360815.1 Desulfobacterales bacterium | reverse complement strand
TTCTCCCTTCTCAAGAGCCCTCCTGGCATCGCCTTTCTCTTTCGGCTGCTTCGGGTGGCGCTTGCCGAGCCTTTCTACAAAAGAGACCTTCTCTCCTATGGGGCGTATTACCGCCTCTATCTCTCCGTATACAAAGGCGTCTCCTTAAACCACCTCAAAGCCCACGGCCAGAGGCTCTACCACAAAAACTTAAAACCCCGCCTCTTGCGCCCCATGATGGACAGACTTTGCGACCATCGCCAAAGGGGGGACGGCATTGTCATTGTCTCTGCCACCAGCGAACATCTCATTGCCCCTTTTATTGGGGAGATAAAGCCCGATGCCTGGAAAGCCACCGCCATTGAAGTAAATAAAAAGGGCCTCTGCACGGGAAGGCCCCACGGGGAGATCTGCGTGGGGCAAGCCAAGGCAAACGCCCTTCTCACGATAGCAAACCAGATGGGCGTAGCGCCCCACAACACTGTGGCCTACTCCGACCACCACGCCGACCTTGAATTTTTAAAGGCAGCCGGAAACGCCTGCGCCGTCAACCCCACCACCGTACTCCGGGGCATTGCCAAAAAAAACGGATGGAAAATTTTCACGCTGCCTTAAAAAATCGGAACCATTCAGCCATCATTCGCCTCCGGCGGCCCTGCCGGGGGCCAAACTTTTAAAAAGTTTGGCAAACAGGCCTTTCATATCAAACGCGGGGTAATAGAACCGTTTTTTGCAGAGTTTTTTTCAAAAAAGCGCCCCAAAGCCTATGGGTCGACGATGGCAAAGGTTGCGAAGCAGCGCACACAAAGCTTATCCAGGGCCGTAACCTCGGCCTCCATATAAAGATGCCCACGGGTTTTTGCCACCACCCGGGCTTCAATCACAATGGCCTCCACCTTCGGGCCAATGGGCCGAATATAGGTGGTATTGAGCTGTGTGGTCACGCTGGGCTCTGCCTCCAAAAGGCTCAAAAGTCCGATGGCGTTATCCACCGCAGCCACCACAAAGCCCCCTTGCATAAACCCAAAGGGATTCCGGTACCTCGTTTGAACGGGAAACCGAGCCGTAAGCCGTTCAGGCTCGTATTCCAGAATCTCTCCTTTCATCTCCTGAAAAGATTTCGGAGGAACCTCCATACTCGAAACGCCGGCCACCCGCTCGGCAATCTTTGCCATCACATCCTGCATCTTCTGCCTCATCCACATTCGATCCATTTCAAAAAAGGGTAAACGATTCAGCATGTCTTTGGCCGATCGCTTTTTTGAAAAATGACTCACACAAAAACTTTTCGGTTGCCTGGAGCAAAAACACATAGAACAGCATCGCTAAGGATTGAGAGAATAAACTCAAATATTGTTTGTCAAACTTTTTAAAAGTTTGGCTCCCGGCAGGGTCGCCGAAGACAATCGATAACTCATCTTTATATAAAACTTGACATATCGCCCACCGAACCTTACAAAACAGGCTTTTGTTTTGACTTGATGGATCTGCAGCAGATCAATCTGTGCGCCCCTATTTTTAAAAGGCTTTTTTATTAGCGTAGTCCCAATGCGGTTTACGTGACAGCCTGAGGGGTCATCACCTGATCCCAGATCCATCGCAGTGCATTATGCAGGAGGACCCATCACATGGCAAAATTTACCAAACTTGTGGCTGTTGCAGCCATGGCAGCCATTTGCTTCACAAGCGCAGCCCCCGCTTTCGCCAAAGCCAAGGCCTGGGACAGAATTCAGAAAAGCGGCACCCTCACCGTGGGCACCAGCCCCGACTACCCTCCTTTTGAGAGTGTAGATCCCGCTACCAATGAGGTTATCGGTTTTGACATCGACCTTATCAAGGCTGCCGCTGCTGAAATGGGTCTCAAAGTAAAATTTCAGTCTATGGGCTTTGATTCCATCATCATTGCCGTGAAAAATGGACAGGTCAACGTTGGCATGTCCAGCTTCTCTGTCACCGAAGAGCGAAAAGCGAGTGTGGACTTCACCGGCCCCTACTACAAGAGCGGCTCCATGATCCTCACCCTCAAGGACTCTCCTGTGAAGACCGTCGCAGACCTCAAAGGCAAGCGTGTGGCAGCCCAAATCGGCTCCACCATGGCTGAGGCAGCCAAAAAAATCGAAGGGTGTCAGGCTCAGATTGTGGATGACGCCAACATCGCTGTCATGATGGTGAAAAACGGGGCAGTAGCCGGGGCGGTTCTTGACGTGGCCATTGCCGGTAACTACGCCGCCAAAACCGACTTCACCCTTTTTGAAAAGCCCCTCACTTACGAAGAGACCGCAGCCACCGTAAAAAAGGGCTCCCCCGAGCTCCTTTCTGCCCTCAACAAGGCTTTTAAGACCCTTGAAGCAAACGGCACAGTGGCCAAACTCCGCGCCAAGTGGGGTGTATAAAAATACGTTCCGGTCCACCTCGTTTTGATGAAGGGCCATTTTTTTAAATAACGCGTAAACCCGGCGGTGATTTTTTTCAGTAAACCTCACCGCCGGTTGATTTTCTGGCGCAACGCCCGCCTACAAAAAACACAAGGAAGATGACGTTGATCGATTTTGCATTGGTATGGCAGCATAAGCTGTTTCTCTTAAAAGGAGCCGTGGTCACCATTCAACTGACTTGCGGTGCTGTGGTCATAGGCATACTCCTCGGCTGCCTTGCCGGCATGGGACGAGTCTCCCGCAACCGCCTTCTCCGAGCCATCTCTGGAGTCTATGTCTATGTATTACGCGGCACCCCCATGCTGCTTCAAATCTTCTTCATCTACTTCGGCGTGCCACAAATCTACCTGGCCATCACCGGCAGTCCACTGATGCCTTCTGCTATGAAAGCGGGTATCATTGCTCTGGGGATCAACTCAGGGGCCTATGTGGCTGAAATTGTCCGCGCGGGCATTCAGGCGGTGCCCAAAGGCCAGATGGAGGCGGCCCGCTCTCTGGGCATGCCCCACGCACGGGCCATGAAAGACGTTATTTTGCCCCAGGCGTTCCGTAAGGTCATCCCCCCTTTGTGCAACGAGTTCATCGTCCTTCTCAAGGACTCTTCGCTGGTGTCTGTTATCGGTGCCGGTGAACTCATGTACTCGGCCAAGGTGATGGGGGCCAGATATTACGATTACGTCCAGTTTCTCTTTGGGGCGGGCCTCGTCTACCTGGCACTTACCTTTGTCATCTCTCAAGCCCTGGCCGCCTTAGAGCGCAAGCTTGGCGTCAGCGAACAGAGCTAATAGGTGAATGCTCAAAGTGAGCTGTAGCTCACCTCTTTTCCCATATGCATTCATACCATCAAAACAGGTGCCTCAGACATTTCTGACTGAGGCACCTGCCATTTGAAATACTCTTCTTTTTGATTGCCCCTAAAGCACAATCAAAAAGATCCACTGAAACAGACCCTCCAAGATAGCTGCCACCTAAATTTTAAACCCCCCAACCACCTCTCTCAAATTTTGAGCCATAGAGGAGAGCTCTTCAGCACTCCCATGAACCTGTGAGCTGTTTTCAGAAATCTCACCGGCGTTGGCGTTTACCTGGGTGATCTCCTGGGTGATCTCACCAATGGCCCCTGTGCTCTGCGTCACCATGCTGCTGACCTCCTGAATCCCCTGGGACGCCTGAGCAATATTGGTGGCAATCTCACGGGTGGCCACAGACTGCTCTTCCACGGCCGTTGCAATGGTGCTCACAATGTCGTTGACCTCGCCAATAACACGGGTCACCTCCTCAATATCCACCACCGTCTCTTTTGTAACGGACTGAATCCCATCGACCCTCTCTTTAATATCCCGAGTGGCATCTGCCGTCTGGTTGGCCAAAGCCTTGATCTCGTTGGCCACAACTGCAAATCCTTTTCCCGCTTCTCCAGCACGGGCCGCTTCAATGGTAGCATTCAAGGCCAAAAGATTGGTCTGCTCGGAAATCTCACTGATGGCCTCGGTCACACTTCCGATTGCGGTGGCCACCTCCCCGAGCCGGGACATCTTTTGGGAGGCTCCCCCTGCTCTTCGCACGGCATCCTCAGAGATATTGCGCGCGGTTTCAGACTGCCTGGCCACCTCACCGATGGTGGATGTCATCTCTTCGGCAGCCGTGGCCACCATATCGGTATTGGCCGAGGCCTGCTCCATGGATACGGCCACACTGTTGATATTGGCAGCCATCTGCTCGGCAGCGCCTGAAACAGAAGAGGAGCGCTCTGAGGTGTTGTCGGCACGGGTGGAGAGGTTTCCCGCCACATCAAGAAGATTGTGAGAAGCACCATCTATTCCACCAGCCTCAGTGGCCAAATCGCCAATGATGTGCTGAAGTTTCTCAATAAAGGTATTAAACCAAGTGGAAAGCTCGCCAATCTCATCGCAGGTATTGACCGGAAGCCTCAGAGTCAAATCCCCATCGCCTTCGGCTATATCCTTAAGCCCTTCCACAGCCTGGTTGATGGGGCGAACCACAAGGGTTACCGAGAGAAACCAGACCACAGCCATCAAAACAAAAAAACCTATCAGCCCGATAATAATACTGGTGTTTCGAAGTGTTACAGCGCCAGCCATTATCTTTTCCATGGGGGCAACCACCCCAATGGACCACGGGGTTTCGGTTTTTCCCACACGAATGGGAACCATGATTTGATAGATGGCCTCCTCGCCTTTTTTCGACTCACTCACCATGGAATAAGAGCGCCCACTTTTTAATGCAGCCATAAAGGGCTGACGATATTTCCCTTCAATCAATCTCTCCACATTTTTACCCACCCTCTCTTTCACAGGGTGGCTCACCATATATCCGGCATGAGACACAAGAAACCCATAGCCCGACTCAAAGGGCCGAATACCTGCCATCATCTCACCAAAGGTCTCAAGGGAGATATCCACGGCCACCATGCCCAAAAATTTCCCCTTCACGCGAATGGGCGCCACCACGGTAGACATCAATACGTCACGATCACCTACGGGGAAGAGATAGGGCTCTGTGATCACGTCTTTGCCGGTATCCCGAGGAACGGCATACCAGCTTTCATTGTCGAATCCCGTGAGGGGCTCCACGGCGATGGAGCCAGAGCCCCTGTTCCAGTAAGGGGCAAAACGTCCCGCTATATCCGTAAAAGAGGCATCGATAGAATCCGCATCTCGCCCGTCCAGCGCATTGGGCTCCCAACAGGTATCGATGGCGATAAAATCCGGATTTTGTTTCAGGGTATTTTTTAAAATGGCGTTGATCTGCACTCGACTCGGGGTTTCACCGCTGATTTTCATTCCTTCAAAGGTAGAGGCCACGTCCCTTGCGACACCCATGGCATGATTGAGACGCGCTTCAATCTCCTTGCCATGGTTTGAGGCGATTTCAAACGCCTTTTCCTGGGCTTCACTCTGGGCCATCTTCGATGCATTGTAGGTGATGTAAGAAATACTCACCGCATAAGAAATAAACACAACCCCGCATATGCTCAAGAGCATCTTTGCCCTTAACCCTACTTTACTAAACATAATATCACTCCTTCTAAAAAATCCTTCCCTCAGGGGGTCTTTTCAACCTCACCTTACATATCGACGAGAGCACCTTTTTCCTGAGAAAATTCTTTTAAAAAAGAAGTATTTTTAAAATTTTTTCGTTATCCAAGACACACATCAAATCAAACAAAAAAACATTCAAAGCAAACCCCAACATTATTTTGATGAAATCAAAAAAACAAAGCCTAAAAACAGATGACTACACACAAAAAAATAGATATGTTTAAACGCAATAAACCCATACTGACCTGTCCCTATACAAAAATCCTTGTACAGGCATACCCGTGAGGACCCGCAACATCCCTCAAACAGAAAGATTTACAAGAGATCTTGTCATACACCAGCCAGAACAGCAGCCCCAATGGCCCCATTGACCTGGGCGTGGTCCGAAACCATCACCGAAACATTCATCTTCGCCTCTATGGCACGCACCACCCCCCTGTTTAGAGCCACGCCACCGGTCATCATCACCGGTGCACCCATTCCCATGCGGTTTCCCATGGCCACCACACGGGAAGCAATGGACTCATGAATCCCAGCAATAATATGACTTTTTGGCTCACCTCTGGCGATAAGGCCCACCACCTCTGACTCCGCAAAAACCGTACAAAGACTGCTGATGGACGCCACCTCCTCGGCTGCCCGAGCAATTTCTCCAAAGGCCGTCAGATCCACTTCCAGAGCACGGGCCATCACCTCCAAAAACCGACCGGTACCTGCGGCGCATTTGTCGTTCATTATAAAATCGGCCACCGTCCCGTCCTGCCCAATGGCAATAACCTTGCTGTCCTGCCCTCCGATATCAATAACACTACGTGTTTTGGGGTCCTGAAAATAGGCCCCGACAGCGTGACAGGTGATCTCTGTTACGCTCTTGTGGGCAAAGGCCACCCGGTTTCTTCCATAGCCCGTAGAGATGACCCGTTCTACCTTTTCCCACGGTATATTGAGCCTTCCCAAAAGCTCTTTGCAAACGCGCTCACCGGCCTCTGCCACCTGATACCCCGTTGGAATCAGATGAACGCCCAGAAGCACCCCTTCTTCTACCACCGCACACTTGGTGGTGATGGAGCCGATATCAATGCCCGCACTGATCATACCAGCCCCCTGCTTCGCGCCGCATCGATCTGCTCCAGAAGGGCTTCAATGCGTACAAACGCACTCTCTTCACTGTACTTTCGAGAATCAGCGTGATCCACCTCAATGAGCACCGCGGGCACCCCGACCTCGTCACGGATCTTTCGTTGCTGATCCATTTGCGTGATGGAGTAGGGCTTGCAAGAGCGATTTGACGCAAAGATTACCCCATCAATGGAAAGCGCTTTCACAGCACGAGCCATGGCCTTGTGCCGAAGCACCATACCGTGGGGACACATATAGGAATTCATGGTGCGGGCGATATAGTCAAAAGGGTCTTTCTCGTCCCACTCGTAGAGCTCAAAAGAGCCTTCCACCGTTCCCATGCAGGAGGTGTAGGAGGCTCCCACAATGTTGGCACCCAAATCAGCCAACCTTCGAGACATCTTCCGCAGCTGATGCCAGGGGGCAATGTTGTCCCAAAAGAGTCGGTATCTCTCTTTTTCCACAGGAAAACGCGAGCTGGAAAGGTTCTCCTCGGCTTCGTCTGCCAAAAGGGTAAAATGAGTTTTCAGGTGCGGGGTGCCGCGCAAGGTCAAAAAGGGTGCCATGTGCACAAAGCTATCAAAAGCGGTAATGGGCGAGGGAACATGTTTTCCGCTTGCAAGAAAGCGCTTCCACTCACGAATGCCGCTCCAGGTGTGGTGGACGGCTTCGGTGTAACGATCCATATTAAACGATTGACCACTGAGCTTTTCGATAAAACGAATTAAGGCCTTTATCTGTCCCACAATATAGGCGTGATCTTTTGGCTTTTGGGGTTCATAGCAAAAAGGGATGTCCATGATAAAATGGGGCACATCCCACGTTCTGTGATGCACATCAAACCACTTGGTGATGAGCGAGCAGGTGTTGTTGTTGGAGATAAGAAGGTCGGGTCTGGGCAACCCAAAGGTGGGAGACTCCTTTCCATTGTCGGAGGCGTTTCCGATATCGATTCGAGCATAGCTGCACAGATCCATGGAGTAGCCTTGGGCTTCTGCCTTTTCGCACATGGACACTCCAACGCCTTTTCCTGCGCACAAAGCAGCATGGCTCTCGGGAACTGCGTAGACCACGTTTTCAAACCCCGCAAAAACCTCCGCCGGAACATTGATCGCAATCCAGACGCAAAAAGCCCCGTCCACCGCCCTTTGGTGCAGGTCCATATACCCTTTGCCAATCAAACCGGTCAGGTGTTTGCCTGCGTTGCTCTTCTTGTTCTCTGTCATTTTGGCCCCTTTTTTTCTCACGCTGTTTGGCAAATCTCTTTCGTTGACGTTGTCACATCATCTCTGCAAAGGCCTCCACTCGAGTGGCATGGGCCGCCGCCAGCTGATCGTCATCCACACTAAACTCCAGAAAAAGGGTGGAAACCCCCATTTCACTGAGCCGTTTTTTTACGTAAGGGAATTCAAAATACTCATGCTCGCAAAATTTTTCGCCACAAAAAATCACCCCTTGGGCCCTTGAACGAGAGACCATCTCCACAAGAGTCTCAACACGCTCATCTGACGTATGCAACAGGGTAGTACAAGGGACATGGCGCGAGTAAAGCGCATCATAATACGTTTCGGGGCTGCGTGAAGGTTCTGGAGAAAACCCGTAGGAACGCTTTAGGCTTGCAATGTCATTGGCCACCACACAAAGGCCACTTGCCTCCATGGCACCAATCACAGGAGGCCGAGGCGGCATAATGCCGGAGACCACCACCCTCTTTTTCTCCGTAGAAACCTCCTCTGGCCTTGCTTCAAAGACCAACCGTTCAAGGCGCTCTATCTGGACATCCACCCCTGAGGCGCAGCCGGCAAGCACGGTCTGACAAAAAAGTTCAAAGCCGAGCCGCCCTTGTGCAACAAGATCTTCTGCCTCGGTGCACAACCCGCGCATCACCTTATACTTTTCCGTTGTCGTCAAAAACCGATCCGGAGAAAATCTTTGGCCACAGACGTTTTCAACCTCTTTGATTAGCCGGACCACTTCGTTTTCAAGATAGCCCAATGGGTTGCACTGGGTACGGTCCACCTGGGGCAGATGCAGACGAAACACGGGCCAACTCTCTTGCGCCGGATCATGTGGCAATTCAAGAATTTCCGGAAGGTTTCGAAGCGTATCGCAGGCGTTGTAGAAAAAAATCGCATCCAGAGTTTCTCTTTCTGAGATGGCAAACTGAACCAGCTCGCGAGCAATGCCGCAGGCATAAGGCTGAATGTGGCGGTCTGAAGTCTCAAGATTTTTGATGGAACGTTTGAGATTCCACAACACCACAGGTAAAAAACCAAACGATTCAAACAACTCCACCGGAGGGTAGAGAGGAAAGCATCCCACCACGGGCCTGCCCTCTCGATTTTTTTGAATAAGCTCACACACACCTTCTGACGAGATCATCATTCTCCCCCTTATTTAATGGATGTCACGCAAACGGCTATTACTGAATTTTCCCTAAAAGCAGATGGGCCTCAAGAATATCACATAACGGTTGGGTATCAATTGATATTTGATTTATTTCGCTTTTATATCCATTGGTTTCTTCATCTCTTTCAGAAAGATTCCATACGTTTTTTGCCAAAAAAAGAGAGGCACCCGCATTTTCTGCTAGTGCCTCTCTTTTAAATATCAACAAGTCTCTCTTTTTCTAGGCGTGAAACCCCTCATTCCAGTTTCGCGTGAACTCAATAAAGGTGGTGAGCAGCGAACTCATGAACTTGTTCTTGTGCCAAATGGTATAGAAAGACCGAGTAAAGGCATACCCCTCCACAGGAAGGCGGTGGAGCAAACCATACTTCATCTCTTTCTGCACGCTAAACCGTGACAGACAAGAGATTGTGTCTTTGTTGGAAAGAATAGACTTCACGGCACCGGTGTGATCCAGCTCCATGAAAACATTCAAAGACTTTCCAAGCTCCCCCAGATGGTTCAGGAAGGTCTCACGCGTGCCAGACCCCTTTTCTCGCAGCACCCAGCGTTTGCCCAGAAGCTCTTCCATGCGGTACGGCTCATCACGCACCATGGACTCATCTCCGGTGACAATGTAAAGCTCGTCAGTGCCCAGCACCTCATGCTGCACATCCAGACCGTCATACTCTCCTTCGATAAAACCCATGTCCACACGACCGCTTTCAATAAGAGCAGCCACCTCACGGGTGTTGCCGGTCTCCATGGTAAAGGTCACGCCATCGTAGTTCTGCATGAAGGAGTAGAAGATCTGAGGGATAATGTAGTTGGCGATAGAAGAGCTGACGCCTACTCGAATCTCTCCATGAAGGTGCTCATCTCGGAAAATCGATTCGGCCTCTTTCAGCCCCAAAACAAGGTGCTCTACACGGCCCAGAAAAAGCCGACCGTTCTCGTTTAAAACAATCTTCTTATTAATACGGTCGAACAGGCGGGTCTCAAGGATCTCCTCCAGAGACTTGATGGCCATAGAGACAGCGGACTGCGTCAGCCCCACCTCTTTACCCACCTCACCGATATGTGGTTTTTTCGCCAGTGCCAAAAAGAGTTCAAGCTGGCGAAGTGTCATGCGCATCTGCATGGTTTTTTCACTCCTTACACGTCCTAAATCTCGCCCATTTCATTTCAGCCGCAGAGCTCTCCGCGGACTGTTCTGCAGGCGGTCTGCTTTGTCACCTCTTTGTATATCACATACAGCTCTAAAGAAACAAAAAGCATGATCAACTTCTTCAATCGAAATCCAAAAAGGGCCAATCGACTGACAGTGTTTGAATAAGCCAGTAAACATTAAAAATATTTAACGACCCAACCAAACACAATGAATTCGACTTAACACACAGCCCGACAGAAAACAAGCACAACAACTCTAAAAAACCGTAAGGATGCTCCCTGCAAATCAAGGCCCTGTAACGATATAAATCGATCTACAGAGCGTAAAGCCGATAAAATTCATAATAAGATTTATTTAACAAAAGACCGCGCAACAATGAATTTGACTTAAGGCATCCATTCTCTTAAAACCAGACAAAAAAGCAACATAAACCCCAAGGTACCACCCTGCAAAGCAGGGGGTCTTGCAGCGCCAGTATCATCAACCACACAACCAGGTGCGTGTTTCTCCTCGAGAAAAAAACTGTGCCAGCACACAGACACTCGAGGTGTATTCGGCAAATGCCAGCACCTATGCAACAAATCTCCAGAAAAATTTTATCTGGAATCAAAAGCAATTACACCTGGCACCAAGGAGCACTACGCCATGTTTTTCCCAGCAGAACACCGAAAAGAAGCAATGAACGGACTCCTCTTTGTCACCCTCTTTGCCGTCACAGCCATCTACTGTTCAGAATTTCCAATTATTCGGCAAATGGGTGTAAGCCCCCTTATTATCGGTATTGTTCTGGGAATGATCTACGGAAACACCCTGCGGATGGCACTTCCAGAAAAATGGGTTCCCGGTGTCATCTTTGCCACACGAACCCTTTTAAAACTCGGGGTGGTTCTCTACGGATTTCGAATCACCTTTCAGGATATCGCCGCCGTCGGGTGGGCCGGTGTGGCCATCAGTGTCACCATGGCTGCCTCCACGTTTCTTATTGGCAGCTTTGTGGGAATCCGTTTTTTCAAGCTCGACCCTGAAACCGCCATTCTTACCTCCACAGGAAGTGCCATCTGCGGGGCAGCCGCGGTTCTGGCCACCGAGCCGGTCTTGAAATCCGATGCCCACAAAAGCGCCATGGCCGTCTCCACCGTGGTAATCTTCGGCACCTTGAGCATGTTTCTCTACCCAACCCTTTTCCGCGCGGGGCTCTTTTCTGTGGATGCCTCCACCTTCGGCATGTACATCGGAGGAACCATCCATGAAGTGGCCCACGCTGTGGCTGCCGGCAATGCCATATCCCCTTCGGCAGCCTCTTCGGCCATCATCGTCAAAATGATCCGTGTGATGATGATTGCACCGCTTCTTATCGGCCTCGGCATCTGGACCAGCCGTAGAAAGGGGACTGCCAAATCCGAACATAAGAGAAAAATCACTCTCCCCTGGTTTGCTCTGCTCTTCATCGCTGTGGCCGGACTCAACTCCCTAAACGTCATCCCCACGCCGGTGGTGGAGTTCTGGACTCGGCTCGACCTTTTTATCCTCACCATGGCCATGTGCGCTTTGGGAATCGAAACCAACTTCTCCAAGATCAAAGGTGTTGGTATGAGGCCGATCTGGTTGGCCCTCATCCTCTTTGGCTGGCTTACCTTGGGAGGCTTTGCCATCACCCGTCTGATGAACCTTCTCTTCGCATAAGCTCCCCTAAAAGAGGGCCCCAAAGGGCTCTCTTGACGGCACAACGATGCAAACCAACGCATTTTCAAAAATTGTCAATGGCAAATCTCTATTGACATTCCAACATATACCGGAGAGGTTGCATAACAATTCTTTAAAAAACAGCCATTACCAGTCCCCACAACAATTTACAACAACCATATCAAATTAATTTATCATTACGTTAAGCATGTTGAATTTGACTTAAAATATAGGTTCCTGTAGTTATTTCAACATGGTGCTGAGCGGTGGTTGATGAAGTTGTTCGTCCCTCCTTCATCCTCCTAAAAGCCATAAGTAACTCACACCTACGAGCAGCCTCGAAACTCCATCCGCGTTGGAGCTTCGAGGGGAAACACATACGATCAATGATACCCAAAAGGCTGTACCTCCCTGAGTCCATTGATCGGTTTATTAAGAAAAGGCCCGCATCCTACTTCCCAAACTTCCCAAATTCCTCCTTACGGGCCTTCTTCTTCTTTTTTTCTCTTTCTGGTCATTTTCACCCACACACCTTTGTCCCTTATTTTGTCCAGGTTTTTCAAAGGATGCGCATTTCCCAAGCGCCCTTTATCAAAAAACCATCTGTGTGGGTGAAAATGCACCACCTTAAAATTGAAAGAAAAAAGCCGGGGACATATTTGCCACCGGCCTTTTTTACCCTTCCCCACCATTACAAACCAGACCAAAACACCTTCAAACGATCAGCGCCTGAATCCTCTGCATGTAATCGTTGAGGTTGGCCGCATACTCCGGAGAGCCTTCCACGGTCACCATCTGCCTGCCAACCGCCTCCACAAACTCCACATCCCCTAAAAGCACGGGCATGGCGCCATCGATACCGTTAAAGCAGATATGCACAAAGGGCCGCCTTCGCGTGTAAAACCCTCGACCCGCCTTGGTCTTCCCGGCCTTTACGCGAAGATACGCCGCAATCTCATCCTCTTCTTCTGTGGCCACCGACATCTGATAGATGCGATCCGGCTGCTTCCCTGTCCAGGCTTCCATGTCGGGGTCTCCCCCTTTGTTGTACTGGCTTAAGGCGGTGGTGATCATGTAGAGAATCATCTTCACCTTGAGGCGCTTCTTCTCAGGCGCCTTGGGCCGGGCATCGGGCATCAATATTTTCATGGCCAGAAGAAGCCCCACCACTTTCACAAGCAACCCAAACCGCCTCCAGCCAGAGATGGACGGAAGAACGGGTTTCCCCGCCATAAATCCGTTGAACTTTTCGGGACTTTTAAAGGTAAATTGAAGGTCGGGTCGTTTTTGCAGGGAGGCGTCAACCTCCAGATGCCCCTCTTCAAAGCAGAGATCCATGCCGCAAGGCTCACCTTCTGTCTTCACCAGAAACCGAACCCGGCCGCTCACCCCACTGAAACGCGCTGCCATTTTCGGATCGTCTGCCACCACCACCTTCATCACCGGCATCAACGCCCTTAAAAAGATCCGTGTGGCCAGAAGCGCCCTCTGGGCCCTGATTTCAGGTATGTCTGACTTTTCGGCCATCATCACACCTCATCTTCCCAATCTTCATCCTCCTCAAAATCCCGTCCCATCACCTCACGCACCTTTTCGATGATGCCATTGGTGTCGAGCTTGTAATGGGCATAAAGATCTTCAGGATACCCCACCAGCGAGAAGGTATCGTTTAACCCCACCTTTTCAAATGCACACCCCTTGCCACTTGCGGCAATCACATCGGCCACAGCGCTTCCCAGGCCCCCCAGCACGTTGTGCTCTTCAAAGGTGATGATGCGCCGGGTCTCATGCACCGCATCCAAAATGGCCTCCTCATCCAAGGGCTTGATGGTGTGAAGATTGAGCACGCGAACACTCAAGCCATCCTCCTCCTTTAAAACCCGAGCCGCTTCAGCCGCCTGAAGCACGGTGACCCCACAGCAGATCAGGGTGATATCGGTCCCCTCAGAAATGGTCACCGCTTTGCCGATTTGAAAGCCGTACGCCTCGGTGTCGTACCAGGTGGGCTCAAACCCTCTGCCCACGCGAATATAGACCGGCCCCGGCCACTCCACACAGGCCCTCACCGCATTGGCCGTCTCAATGCCGTCAGCAGGAATGATCACCGTCATGTTGGGCAAGGCGCGCATGATGGCCACATCCTCCTGGGCATTGTGGGTGCTTCCCGCCGTTCCAAAGGAGATCCCTCCATGGGTGGCGATGATCTTGCAATTCAAATTCTGATAGCAGATATCGGTTCTCACCTGCTCACAAGCGCGCATGGAGGCAAAGGCAGCCATGGTGGAGACAAAAGGGGTCAACCCCGAAAGGGCCATGCCGGCAGCCATCCCAAAGAGGTTCTGCTCGGCAATCCCCACATTAAAAAACCGCTCGGGAAACCTCTCACCAAAGAGACCGATCTTCGTAGATTTGGCAAGATCGGCCGTCAGCCCCACCACATCGTCTCGCACCTCTCCGATCTCACAGAGCACATGGCCATAGATCTCCGCCTGGGTCATGGAGTTGGCGTCATAAACTGTCCAGGTGGTTCCTGTCACCTCACTCATGCGCCCCTCCCTTCCATGCGACCCACCGAGGCGTGCGCCTGCTCCGCCAAGGCCGAATCCATGCTGCCGTAATGCCACTTCACACTGCCCTCCATAAAATCCACCCCTCTGCCCTTTTGGGTGTGGGCCACAATGACACATGACCCCTTTTCACCCGAAAGCGAGGTGTCGATGGCCCCTGCCAGCGCGTTAAAGTCATGGCCATCCACCTCCAAAACATGAAACCCAAAGGCCCGCCACTTCTCAGCAAACGGCTCCAAGGCCATCACCTCTTCTGTGGCCCCGTCGATCATATAGCCATTTCGGTCCACAAGAATCACCAGGTTGGTCAACTTAAAGTGGGAGGCCGCCATGGCCGCCTCCCACACAGAGCCTTCGTTGCACTCGCCATCGCCCAAAATGCAGTAAGTTTTCCAGGTAGCCCCTTGCGTTTGCGCCCCCAAAGCCAGCCCCACGGCCATGGGAAGCCCGTGCCCCAGAGAGCCGGTGGAGACATCCACCCCCACCACTTTGGAAGCGTCCAGGTGCATGCCAAAGGGCGAGCCAAACTGATTGAAACGCCTCAATTCATCAAAATCGAAATAGCCCCGCCGGGCCAGAACAGGAGCGTACCCCACCCCTCCATGCCCTTTGCTCACAACCACGCGATCCCGCCCCTTCCTTTCAGGCGCACCGGGGTCAATGTTAAGGTACTTGAAGTAGAGAAGCACCAGCATCTCAAGCATGCTGAGCCCTCCCCCAATATGAGCCCCACCCGCCCACACCGTCACATCAATGATGTCGTGACGAAGCTGCCGCGCCTGGGCCTCAAGCTCCCGAACCTCTTCTTTTCTCAACGCCATCTCTTACCGCCTCCATATTTCACACGAACATTTATGTGATGGCTCCGCAAAACGTCAGGAGAGCTCTCGGCCACCTAAAACACCTGAAAGTCCACTTTCGCCCGACAGCCCTACCGCAGGCTTTTTACAACGCCATCATAATACGACACACTCAACAGACCACCTCACCGCGCTCCTGATACCCTTTAAGCGCCGCAAAAGCCTCATCACATATGGCCAGGGTCTTTTCAAGAATGGCCTCATCATGGGCCATGGAGATAAAAAGGTTGTGGTGAGACGCGATAAAAGCCCCCCTTCGCGTGCACTCCCCACACCAGATCTGATGCAGCATAAAACTCGGATCATCGGCCAGCCTCACATTCGCCATGACAGGCTCTCCGGTCACCTTAAGGGTGTATCCGTGGGAAGAGGCCAACTCGCCCATTTGGGAAAAGAGTTTTTCACCCTGGGCCTGCATCCATTGGGGGGCATCCAGCCTTTTGAGCTCTTTAAGACAGGCCAAAGCAGCGGCCATGGGGGCGGCCTGATACCAGTAACTTCCCGTATGGAAAACCCGTGAGGCCGCATTTTTAAGGGCATCCGTCCCCATCAGAGACGAGATGGGGTACCCATTGGCAAGGGCCTTGCAAAAACAGATAAGATCCGGGGTAAAACCGTAGTGCACGTGGGACCCCTTCATGTTGAGCCGAAACCCGTGACGAATGTCATCCAAAATCAACACGATCCCCTCACGCCTGCAGATCGCCTCGATTTTGGTCCAGTACCCCTCTTCTGGCAGCTCGTTGTCATAAAATGTGGCCACATGGTTGGGGGTGGCGATAAAAGCGGCAATGTTATGGGAGTGCTCTGCCACCAGATCTTCAAAAGCGCCCACATCATTCCAGGGAATCCTCAAAACATTGGAGGCGTCGGCAGGGGTCACCCCGTGATGGGCCAGCCCCTGCATCCAGGCCGAAGATCCATGATACCCCCCCTTGATCCCCACCACCTTCTCTCTGCCGGTGGCACACCGCGCCACCATCACCGCATAGTTTGTGACATCGGCGCCGTTTTTGGCAAAAAAGGCCCACTCCATGCCCTCCACCAGATCCACCAGAAATTCTGCCAGCTCCACCATCTTGGGTGACGGACACATGGTGGTGTCGGCCAGGGCGTACTGCAGCCGGGCTGCGTCATCCACCACCTCATTTCCGTAACCCAAAATCATGGGACCGTAGGCGCACATGTAATCGATAAATTCATTGCCATCCACATCCCAGAAACAGGCCCCTTTGGCTTTGGCGGCATAGATGGGATAGGAGGCGGGAGGAACATTCACGGCAGGGCTCATGTGACCGGGAATACCGCAGGGAATTACCGAGCAGGCTCTTTCAAAAAGCTCTTGCGACCTCTTGTAAGTGTAGGTACTCATGGGGTGTTCTCCTTACGTTCGGGTCAATTTAAATAGTGAGGAATCCTGTCCATCATCAGATTCACCGCCTCTATCATGGGAATGCGCCCTCGCATGGCGATATCGCCCCGGGTCAGTGCGGCAAAGGCATCGCAGCGCCCGTTCACCAGATCGCACGCCACATCCACATCCCGGAACCGCAGAATGGCCGAGGCCTCTTCGGGCTTCACATCCGCCACCTCAAGCGCATCGCCCTTTTTAGAAAGCCCCACCACCGGCCCTTTGGGAAGCACTTGAATGGCAAGGGTCCCCTCCGGGATGGCCGAGGCGTTACACCGCCCCATGGCATCCTGGGTGGCCAGCTCACAGACCGCCCGCATGGCCACCGAAAGGTTCAGCTGGGTATTGATTCTTCGAAACTCGGCGTCTTCAAAGTGGAACGCCTGAGGTTTCAGAAAGTGCGCCAGACGATCGGTAAGCTTGGGAAACCTGCGTCTCAAAAAGTGAAGGTGGGAAAAGCCCTTCAAAATAATGGGAACAGCCCTTCCTTCCATCATGGCGTTGAAGTGGCTGGCCGAAAGAAAAAAGAGACGAATATCGGGTTTTTCCATAGCCCCTTCCCCCGCACGACACGCTCCGTCTTTAAACACAAGGAAAAGCGAAGGCCCGTTAAAAATCTTAAATCCAAGGGAGAGATCCCAGTTTTTGATGATCTCTCTGGCCTTTTCGTCACACGCCACAAGGGTTGATAAATTCCGCAACACAGCATGAAGATTGAGACTCGCTTTGATCTTTTGGTAGTCCATGCGTTCTCCTTCATCTCCTGATAGGTTTCAAAAGAGCTATTTTTCCATGAGTCACTTTTACAAACTTTGTTTATAGCATAAAGTCAATAACTCAAAGCACCTCATTCGTCCCCCAACAACCCATGAGTGAGTCATCACTCAACCCCTTGATGATTTTATAATTTTAAGGGGTTGTCAAGTTTTATCCTTCGTCAAACAAAAGAGAACAGACAGAGAATGGCCCTTTCCCCCTAAAAAATGAAAACCACTTGACGACTGCAACCCCACATTCTCTTTCATCTTGCGATAGAATTCAGGATATGCCATGTGTTGATCCAATTGCAGAAATAAAACCGGGCGTACAAAAGCCCTTCCTTTAGGTGGTGATTCGACCCCACCTTATTGCAAGAAAGAGTTTTTATTTTCCTATCTTAACACGCAAGGAGAACGCCATGGAGAGTGCATTTCCAGCGGCAGAGATTATTGAAGGCCTTGTGTCCGCCCATCACAAACCCGCCTTTGGCAATCTTTCCATCGAAAAAAGAGAAAAAATTCTCATGGCCGCAGCCCAAGAATTTTCAGCCAAAGGATTCTCATCAGCAAATATCAATATCATTGCCAAACGGGCTGGTGTCAGCATCGGTTCCATGTACAACTACTTTGACTCCAAGGAGGGACTCTTTCTCACGTTAAACGACTTGAGCTCCCACCTCATCCGCACCATCCTTGCGACCACAGCTCTTGAAGAGGGCGATCTTTTTTTAAAATATGAAAAGCTATTGCGTGCGGTTCAGGTTTATGCCCGGCTCTATCCGGAGTTCAATCAAATCTACCAGGAACTCACCTCCGAAGGCCTCTCCCACCTCTCGCCCTCCCTCTCCCACAGCTTGGAAGGGATGACGGCAACGTACTACCGCACTTTGATCTGCGAGGCCCGAAAAAACGGAGAGATATCAAAAGACGTGGATGAATTTACGGCTTCGTTTTGTATGGACAACCTTCTGGCGATGCTCCAATACGCCTACTCCTCCCGTTACTACTCAGAACGGATGAAAATTTTTGCTGGTGACGACGCCCTTGAAAACGATGAAAAAATGATCCAAGGGATCATGACCTTTGTACGACGCGCCTTGGGCGCAACAAAAGGAGAGACCCCATAGCCCATGCAGTATGCCAACAGTGACCACGCCCAAAGGCTGAACCGTGCCCTTGATTATATTGATACCCATTTAAGCGAGCCGCTCTCCTTGGAGCAGGTGTCTTCACAGGCCTGCTACTCTCCGTACCACTTCCACCGCATCTTTAAAGCCACCATGGGAGAGACCCTGAATCGATACATTCAAAGACTGCGTGTGGAAAAAGCCGCTGCAAGCCTTCTCATGACCCGCACCTCCATTACAGAGATCGCCCTTGCCTGCGGATTTTCATGTTCTGCAGCCTTTGCCCGCACCTTTAAAGAACACTATGGA
>JAKSCC010000045.1 GCA_022360815.1 Desulfobacterales bacterium | reverse complement strand
TAACCTGAAGACGGGAAAGGTCAAATTGATACATGGTCTCTACAACTCAGGCCGGGATGTGGATATGCTGAGAAATAGCATTCTTCTTCCCCAAAGCGTGTACAACGAGTCCTGGAGGGATGCCGCCAATGCACTAAACGGCCTTGATACGTATGGCTACCTTTATGCCGGAGGAGCCGGAAGTTTTGAGTACCACCTCTTGGGCGGTGTCTCGAACTTGAAAGACGATGGTGCTGAAGTTCGCCTTTTGGAAGACCAGCAGGCCTACTGGATGGATATGGATGTCAAGAGTGCAGACACCGAATATACTGTTGCCGCCTCTGTCATTTGGGAATCACCTCTGGACGGTTTGCGGCTTGGGGTGAACGGTTGGATTGTTGACTGGGATTCTCCAACGGAAATTAATAAGTCGCCCACTGAGAAAGAAAAAATTGATACAAGTTTTGGCGTAAGGTTAAAGACGTGGGCTACATCTGTTGAATACTCTATTGGCAATCTGATTTTTGCTGCTGAATACAATAGAATAAATTATGACTTGTCATTGCCTATAAGTTCGGTAAGCAACTCTTCCATACCAGATATTGCGAAAAACTTTGATGCGGAGGGGTATTACGGAAGCCTTACCTATCGTTTCACGGATTGGTTTGAGGTTGGAACCTATTACAGCGAATACTATTCGGACCGGAGCGACAAAGACGGAAAAGAAAGGCGCGCGGTTTGGGATGCTTCGAATGGTACTGGAGGCGGCTTTCCTCCAGGCCAGGAGCATCGGGCGTATTTAAAAGATCTGGCTCTTGCCATTCGTTTTGATATTACCGAAAACTGGATATTTAAACTGGAAGGCCACAAGATGGAAGGTGGTGCCATTATGCTCAACTCAGATGGTAACATTGGCTCTTATGACACCTTAACAGGAAAGGGAAGTGGGCCTCTGTATGAGGAAGATTGGTATCTTTATGCGGCCAAGGTTTCATTCAGTTTTTAAGCGGGGAGAAGACCATGACCCTTTTTTCCATAAAAGACCAGCGGCACCGCAGGCTTTGTCTGTTCCAAGGCAAAGGGTGTGTGACACTGCGTCTTCCTGACGGAGGGTAGCCAAGAAGGCTTCTTTGGGCCGATGCTTCATTTTTTAAGATGGTGTGTCGGCCTTTTTTGTTCTTTGGTGCGTATGGGGGAAACCGTTTTCAACGGTTCCTGAGGCTTTTATCCCATTTTTATACATGAGCCAATCCCAACTTGGGGGTAACCATGATTAAGCGACTCTTTTTTTATGCGGTTGTGTTCTCTTTGATGCTCCTCTGCTTTTCTCAGATCTCGTTGGCCGAGCCGGTGAAAGACTGGAAAGATGTCTACCGGCTTGCCCGTTCTTTTGGAGGGGGAGATGGAGAGCCTGCCATGGAGAAGGCTCTTCGTATGGTGGTGAAGCAGCAGAAGAGTCGACATAACCGCAATGTGGACGTTGTCAGACCTGTTGATTTTAGGGTCTTGGGGGCTGCCCATGCATCGGTGGCTGTTTCGACCTTGCTTAAAAAAGCAGGCAGCGCAAGGTCCAAGGGTATCCCTGCTGTCTTTGTGATTCTTTTTCGCAAAGAGGCCGGAGCGTTGAAATATGAGAATGAACATCTGATTCAGTTTACCGGGGTAAAGAAAGTAAAGGTTTATAGTGGATTGGATGATGGTGCTTTGATTTCTCTTTTTAAAAAAGAGGGGGTGCAATTTGCGACAGTTGCCGCCAAAGTGAAGCCGAAAAAGGGAAAACCATCTGAAAAAGTGGTGCTAAGCGGCAGCGATATCCAGAAGGGCGTGGTGGCAGAACCCTACATCGATTCCGCCATTACGCGGGATAACGAATTGAAGCATGCTTTGGCGGGGTATGTGAAAAAAGGAGAAATTCCCAAGGTCATGCCAGTCAAAGCCAATGCTGGGAGCCCTCAGTTGCAGATGAAGGTGGCTGCCTTAGAAGCTCGAGTGAAGCAGCTGGAGGCTCTTTTGAGCCATGTGACGCGAAAAGGGGGGAACCTTTATTTTAATGGCGTCAATATTTATTTGACCAACGGCAGCGGTCAGACGGCCAAATTGAATGGAAAGGGAAACCTGATTCTTGGCTATGGCTCTACAGGTAAAGGTTCCCACAATCTGGTGGTGGGATCGAAAAATAGATATGAGGGGTTTGCAGGTATCGTATCGGGTCGAGAAAATGTGTTGATTGGGAATTGTGGCGTGGTGCTGGGAGGCGAGTCCAATGAAGTGGTTGGAGATTTTTCAGTGATTACCGGCGGGCAGAACAACCGAGCCCCCGGAACCTTTGCCTCAATTCTTGGAGGAAAGAAAAACACAGCCAAGGGTGAGTTTGCCAGCATCAACGGGCAGTCAGGGCGGACCAAGGGGGGAAAAAATCCTCACTTTACAGGGAAGAAGACCAAAAAGTAGTTTGGAGCAATGGGCATGGCAAAGGTGGTAAAACTTTCTGTTTTTTTTGTGATCCTGGTGTGGGCGGTAAATTCTGGTGCTGAGGTGAAGCGGTTTGAGAACCTCAATCGGCGTTACGGTGGTGTGGGTAGTTACCGAGCCCTTGTCATTGGAATCGACACCTACAGTGAGGGGAGTATCAACGGATCTAAGGTGGCGGTAGCTGGGGCGCGAGCTGTTGCAAAGGCCCTCACGTCCAGTGCAGGGTTTGAGGTACGCTCGCTTTACGGTGCGGCGGCCATGCGTGAGACGATTCTTTCTGAAATTCGAAAATTATCTCGCACAGTGGGTGTTGAAGACAATGTGTTGATTTACTTCTCAGGGGCGTCTCGCAGGGGGGAGGGTCGGAGTCAGGGGTGGTGGCTTCCGGTTGATGCCTCGGCAGGTGATCCTTCAACTTGGCTTTCCGGGCTTACCCTTCAGGAGGAGGTAAATGGAATGAAGGCCCGGGATGTGTTGATCCTCTCCGATGCTGTTTTGGCTGATGGGGTGTTTGGAGCGACCCATAAATTGCCCAAGCAAAGGGGGGATACCTATTATCTCTCTTTGTTCAATAAACGCAGTCGGTGGGCGGCTACGTCAGGTAATCTGATGCCCAAGGCCCATAAGAAAGGGGCAAGTCTTTTTTCTAAAAATATTGTGAAAGCCCTGTCTTCAAAAAATGGTTGCCTCACCACCATGGAGATGATGGAAGCTTCTGCCTCTTCTCTTCGAACGGTAGCTGATTTTACGCCGCGGTGCAGGTCCCTAAAAAATACCGGAGATCAAGGCGGGGAATTTGTCTTTCTTTTGGAAAATAAGCAATCGAAAAAAATAGCAAAGGGGCTTGTTGCATCCAAGCCAGTGAAGAAAAAGGCTCCGGTTCCAGCCGTAACGCTGCCTGCGCCCAAACCGGTTCCCAAAAAGGGACGTTTGGATGTGGCGGCGAACGTTCGGGGTGCCGAGGTGATGGTGGATGGTCATACGGTTGGACAAACGCCTCTTACCGGTTTGGTACTTGCGGTGGGCAGCCACCGGGTACGCATCAGTAAAGATGGGTATCTGGCATGGAAAGCGGCGGTAAATATTACCGGAGGAAAAAGTCGCCGGGTCTCAGCTACTTTGAAAAGTGAGCCCCCAAAAACCGGGAAGGTTTTTGTGACGTTAAAGCCAGCTTCCGCCAAGGTGACCCTTGATGGCAAACCATTTAAGAGCGGCACCTCCCTTAAAGTGGGACGCTATACTTTAAAAATTTTTGCACCCCTTTATACCCCTAAAGTGGTTCAGGTGGATGTGGCTGCAGGTCGAGAACGCTGGGTAGAGGCGTTTCTCTCTCCTGTGAAATCCTTTAAAGGGAATTGGGGGCATTACGTCTATGTGGCTCCGGGATCTTTTCGTATGGGCAGTGCCCGTTCAGAGTCTCGCCGTAAAGAGGACGAGGTCCCACATCCAGTTACCTTGAGCAGAGGCTTTTTTATCCAATCCAGAGAGGTGACGATCTCTCAATGGCAGCGATTTGCGGCCAGCTCCGGCTACAAGACCCAGGCCGAAGTACAAGAGGGAGCCTATGCCATGGAAGATTTCTTTTGGAAAAAGAGCCGAGAGTACTCCTGGCAAAATCCCGGGTTCAAGCAGTCGGAAGAGCACCCTGTCACGTGCATTACCTATGCCGATGCTTTGGCGTTTATCAAGTGGCTAAACAAGCATGGCAAATACCACTACCGCCTTCCTACGGAAGCGGAGTGGGAATATGCGGCTCGGGCTGGCTCCGGGGATGCTTTTTCAACCGGGAGTTGTATCAGCAGTGAACACGCCAATTTGAATGCCAACGTAAGCTGGGGCGAGTGTTCGGCAGGAAAATTTTCAGAAGGAACAACGCCAGTGGGGAGCTATGCGCCAAACTCGTGGGGGCTTTTTGACATGCATGGCAATGTGGCTGAGTGGTGCAGAGACTGGTATGGCAGTTATCCTACAGGCTCTGATTTAGACCCCTTAGGTCCCTCGGCT
>JAKSCC010000234.1 GCA_022360815.1 Desulfobacterales bacterium | reverse complement strand
TTTTTCGATGTCGGTGTACTGAAATACGGCATCCACAGTAAAACTACCAAAGTTGAACCCTGCACCAATGGAGTAAACTTTTTTGTCTGCATCGGGCCACTGAAGATCCAACGTATCATCGGGAATGGGTGTGGGGTCATAAAAATACCCAGCGCGTATTGTGAGAAGATCGTTCACCATATACTCAGCACCGAAACGAAGCTGCTTGGTGTCTTCCCAGTCACGAGCGAAATCTAACGCAGGTACCTTGGCAACAGCTTGAAGCGTTTTATCCAAAGCCACCACTTGACTGTCACCTATACTCCAATCGGTCCACACAACATCACATTCCACAGAAAACCGATCATGGGGTTGATAGCGAACCCCCGCCTGAACCTGCTGCGGGTGATTGTAATCCATGGAAATATCGCCACTATATACAACACCCGTTGGCGTTGTGATATCTCCATCGCCTTCAAATTCTGCGTCGCACTCACTTCGATACGTAAGACCAAGGGTCACCGTCTCCCTGATCTTATACATTACCCCGACATTGTAGGAATAATTAAAGTCATCGGTCATCTCCGTTTCGATATCTGCAGAAACAATAGCCCCAGAGGGATGTTTTGATATCCCATTAATTGAGTTGCCATCGCCATCAACAATCTTGTGACCCGATGCCCCCGCATCTGAACGACCAATTGTCACACCAACCCCAACTGATAGGTTGTCAGTCACTTGATACGAAAGGGCAGGTGTAACACCAAACCTTTTGTAATAGGACTCATAGGTGTTGTAGGCCCCGTAGTTTTTGGTAGGTTCATCTTCCCACTCCAACTCAAGGCCCCAGGGGGCATAGACGGATAAGGCAAAAGCAAAACGATCATTTAATTTCTGAGCGTAACCCAAATGGGGCGCCACCAAAATTTTTGAATCAAGCTCAAAATCTTCAGGGTCTTTCGCAAAATTACCACCAACCACCTCAAAACCAGAAATTTCAATGGTTGGCTCAATCACGTGGACACCCGTGGCCATCATTTTGCCTTCAATCTGTGAAAGGCCTGCTGGGTTGTAATATGCAGCAAAAGGATCATCCGCTGTGGCCGCATAAGCGCCCCCCAAAGCCGTCGCCCTGGAACCAATACCATAGGTATCCACACACCCTGCATAAGCCATATGGGCTGTTGCACACACTGCCACGATTGTCACTACAAACCGTTTTACCATCATTCCTCCCTACCTTTCATTTCAGCCTGACCCCAACCGATTCGAGATCAGATCAATCGTATCCTACGACAGACAGGAGGCTCTTTTTCAACCGACGTTCAATCCACCAAGACGAACCCCGCGAGCGCGACCACCGTTCACCCATACTGCGTAGCACCGTACCACTCCTCTATCCCGAGCCAAAGTTGCAACCATCGTGCCATCTCATAAACATTGATCATTAGACAGCGAATCCACTCCACTTAATGACCAGAGGAGTCAAACACCTATCCCCCAAAGGGCATTTCACATTGAAATCACCATTTCAAAATGATATTTACCATACCATCATTTGCACTTGCGATAGAACCGAAAGGCCGTAACGCTTCGGCCATCTCGTCTCCCGCTTATCCTGGTTAGGTACTTCATGATTGCAGAGCAGCTCTTTCCGTCCAAGCTCATCACCCAGGACCCCACCCATGGGTTTCCCCTCTTTGGCCCCAACCGAATTCTGGGCGTTAGCATCGCGATCCTTCAACGCTTCTCAAAAGATATTGCCGAGATTGTGGACAAGCCCACTCGAATCCAGTTGGCACGCCGCCTGGGACGCGACCTGGGAGCCACCCAGGCATCAACCCTTTCAAGTATCCACAGCTTTTCCGACGCTCGCGAACAGATGCGGGCCGGAAGTGCCCTGCGGACCCTGACGGGGTTTGCCCACGAACACCTGGATGAAGTCGAGGTAAGAGACGACGGCAGCCTTGTTCGGTTCACCGGGCGCTGGACCGATGCCTACGAGTCCACCATTTTTATAGAGACCATGAAAGAGGCCGACAACAGGCCTGCCCGAAGACCGGTGTGTCTCTCGCTGGCCGCCATGCTCAGCGGGTATGCATCGGCTGTTTTTGGAGAGCCCATTGCAGTCAAAGAGACCACCTGCCAAGCCATGGGCGCCCCCTTTTGCATCTTTGAAGGACGCCCGGCATCTGCCTGGCCGCTTCAGGAGGAGTCCCTCAAACCATCGTCACAACGCTCTTCACGTCCAAAAAACGTCATTCCCTTAAAAACGCCCCTCAAGACTCCCGAGCTCCCCACGACCGCTCCGGCCCGCTCTCCGGCTTACCTTGCGGCCCTCAAGCGGGTGGACAAGGTGGCCCCCACCGATGCCACGGTCCTCATCTCCGGGGAGAGCGGGTGCGGAAAAGAGGTGGTGGCCCGTCGCATCCACACCCTCTCCCGGCGAAGCGCAGAGCCGTTCCTCGCCATCAACTGCGCCGCCCTGCCACCCGATCTTCTGGAGTCAGAACTCTTCGGGCATATGCGGGGTGCCTTTACAGGGGCCGAGCGCAACAAAAAAGGACTTCTTGTGCAGGCCGGCTCGGGAACCATTTTTTTGGATGAGATAGGGGATATGCCCCTCTCCATTCAGGGCAAGTTGTTGCGGGCCATTCAGCAGCGCGAGGTGCGCCCGGTGGGTGGCCTTGAAGATATTCCCGTCAAGGCCAGGATCCTTGCCGCCACCAACAGGCCTCTGGAAGAGATGGCCGCAGAGGGACGGTTCCGCCAGGATCTCTACTACCGGCTGGCCGTCTTCCCCGTGCATCTGCCCCCTTTGCGGGAGCGGCACGAAGATATCCTTCCCATCGCCGACACAATCCTTAAAAGACTCTCTCCCGAACACCCGGGATTTGCTCCGGCCACCCAAAAAATATTCATGGAAAACCGATGGCCGGGAAACGTTCGAGAGTTGGAAAATTGGGTGGAGCATGGCCTGATTCTCGCTGAAGAGGCCCCCATTGAGCCGGAGCACCTTCCGCACTTGCCCAAAAAACCTGTCCCACCCAAGACTGAAGATCTTGCCAGCGACCTGCCAACCCTGGAGGAGCTCACCCAGCGCTACACAAACCGCATTCTCAAACACACCAAGGGCAACCGCAAAGAGGCTGCACAAATCCTTGGTATCGGCACCGCCACCCTCTGGCGACACATCAAAAAACAGGAGACCTGAGTCGTCACAAAGAGAGTTGAAAATCCCGGTACTGAATCGCTTCGGCCACATGATGCGTGGCAATGGTATCGGCGGCATCCAGATCGGCAATAGTTCGAGCCATTTTCAGACACCTCACCCAGGCTCGAGCGGAGAGCCCAAGCCGCTCCACCGCCTGCTCCAGAAGCGTTTCAGCCTCCTCACCAATGGTACAAAAACGCCTCACCTCCCGGCTTCCCATCTGGCCATTGAAATGGATGGGAGACTCGGAAAAGCGCTCTGCCTGACGCGTCACCGCCTCCATCACCCTCTGCCTCACACACCGTGACGGCTCTTCTTTGGGCCGCTTGCTTGAGAGCTCTTCAAACGAAACCGCAGGCACCTCCACATGCAGATCGATGCGATCCAGCAAAGGGCCCGAAACCCGGCTCTGGTACTGGAGAATCTGGGTGGATGAGCAATGGCACTCTCGGGTGGGGTGGGTGGCGTACCCGCAGGGACAAGGGTTCATGGCACAGACAAGCAGGGTGTCCGAAGGGTAGACCACCCGCCCTCGCGCCCGAGCAATATGGACCAAGCCATCTTCCAAAGGCTGCCTGAGCACATCCAAAACCCGCTTCTTGAACTCCGGAAGCTCATCCAGAAAGAGAACCCCGTTATGGGCCAAACTCACCTCGCCGGGCAAAGGGTTGTGGCCTCCGCCGATAAGCCCCACATCGGAGATGGTGTGATGGGGAGCCCGCATGGGACGAAGGGTCACAAGGGGAGCCTCCCGGTTGAGCAGGCCGGCTGCCGAGTGCACCTGTGAGGTCTCCAGGGCCTCATCAAAGGAGAGCGGTGGCAAAATAGAGGGGAGAGCGCGTGCCAGAAGGGTTTTTCCCGAGCCAGGCGGCCCGTTCATCAGAAGATTGTGCCGCCCACTGGCCGCAATTTCCAAGGCTCTTTTGGCGTGACTCTGCCCCGATATATCGGAAAAATCGACGGGTGGAACTGTGCGGGAGAGATCAGAAAAAACCTGGGGCCTCTCTTCAGACAGCTCCACAAGGCCTGAAAAAAAAGCCACGGCCTGTGCCAGAGAGCTGACAGAGTAAACCCGGATACCAGAAACCACCGATGCTTCGCCTCCGTTTTCCGAGGCGACCACCACGCCGGTCATCTTTTTCCTTCGCGCTTCCATGGCCATGGCCAGCACGCCGCGTACCGGCTTGACCCGTCCGTCCAGAGCCAGCTCCCCACTGATGAGATACCCCTGCACTGCGCCCTGGGGCACCATGCCTGTGGCGGCCAAAACCCCCAGAGCCACGGGAAGGTCGAAACCTGTCCCCTCTTTTTTCATGCCCGCCGGGGCCAGATTCACGGTGATGCGATCTCGAGGAAAGGCAAACCCGGAATTAGAAATGGCCGCTTTCACCCTCTCTTTGCTCTCTTTTACTGCGGCTTCGGCAAGCCCCACCATGGCAAAGGCGGGCAGCCCTCTGGAGATATCCACTTCCACATCGACCACTTGAGCCGCAACCCCCACCAGCCCACTGCTCTCGATTCTGGCAAGCACTCCCATCCTCCCAGACCGTCCCCCCGGAACGACAATGGTTTTGATATTTCATGGTATTTAGGATATAAACCCAGCGTGAGCTTTGTGCACATCTCAAGGCACAACCCACAATAGAAAAACAATCGAAAGATTCGCGTAAAGAGTCGCCCCACACTCTGTCGTGCCGGCCAAAAGAACAGCAACACGTGGTCATGGGGTAAAAAAGGCGAGACGCAAGATGGCATAACCGCATACGAAAAGCCGGTAGAACAGGCCTTTGCCAGAGCCATCTTTCAAAATTACAGAAGAGAGACAAGCTGACTTTTTACGAAATCAACTTTAAAAAACACCCGGTTTCGCGTTTTGAACTAAGCGTGAAAGCCTTTGGGTATTTGACGATACGGTGATGACAATTTACATGAAACAACGCACCTTAGCAAAACCTTTTTCGTGCTCAGGAACCGGCGTTCACTCCGGTGTGGAAGTGCATCTCTCCATTGAGCCCGCCCCCGCCAACCACGGCATTCGATTCAAGCGAAACGACCTTCCCGACAGCCCCACCATTCGCGCTTTTTTTCGAAATGTGGTGGACACCAGCCTTGCCACGGTCATCGGTCATGAAGGGGCCATCGTCTCCACCATCGAACATCTCATGGCCGCCTTTTGCGGGCTGGGTATCGACAACGCCCTGGTCACCATCGACGGATACGAAATGCCCATTTTAGACGGCAGTGCAAGGGTCTATGCCGAAGGAATCGTGGCTGCTGGAATCCGTGAGCTGGACGCTCCCCGCTGCTTTCTTGCCATCACCGAAACGGTTGAAATCACGGAAGGCGACAAGTGGGTCAAGGCCGAACCCTTTGAGGGGTTTTCCATCACCTGTGGCATCGAGTTCAACCACCCCATGATCATGCTCCAGAGCTACACCCTTGACCTTTTTGACGAGAGCTTCCTCACCGCCATCAGCCCGGCACGCACGTTTGGGTTCTACCGGGAGATTGAGATGCTCAAACTCTACGGTCTCGGCAGGGGGGCCACCCTGGATACCGGTATCGCCCTCACCGATGACGACATCATGAACGAAGGCGGCCTGCGCTTTCCCGATGAGTTTGTACGCCACAAACTTCTCGACTGCCTGGGGGACTTCTCACTTCTCGGCATGCCCATCCTGGCCAAAATCACCACCCACAAATCGGGCCACGCCTTCAACCACAACTTTCTGGAAGCCCTTTTTGCCAACAAGTCGGCCTGGGAGACCCGCCCTTTTTCAGGGGTGTCCCCATGAGACGATGCCTGGCACTCCTCATGGTCCTTTCCATCTTTATTCCGCCAGCCGCAGGCCTTGCAGAGCCCCAGCTCACCCATCTGACCATCACCAACACCCGCGACCACCTTCTCGTCTACACCGAGCTTGAAGGGGCTTTTGTGGAGAAGGTGGAAAAGGCGGTTCAAAGCGGGGTGGAGACCACGGTCTCCTATGACGTGGATATTTTCCAGCAAAAGAGGCTCTGGTTTGACAAAAAGGTGGCCAGCCTGAGAACCCGCCACCGCATGAAATTTGATGTTCTCAAGAAAACCTACACCATCACCCGCACCTGGGCGACCCCTGAGACCATCACCACAGACAGCTTTGATGAGGCCAAGCAGGCCATGAGCCGGTTGGAGGGCATCAAGGCCCTCCCGCTGACCCAGTTGGTTCGAGGTGAGGCCTACCAGGTCAAGGCGAGGGCCCACTTAGAGGAGTTCTCTCTTCCCGTCTACTTGAGGTTTATTCGTATTTTTGCCGACCTGGACGCCTTTGAAACCGAGTGGCAGAACGCCGCCTTTGTCTATTAGGAGATCCCATGGACCTTGGCATGCAGCGCCCTTCCGCTGAAATGGAGAGAAAACGTCAGAAGCGCGAATTCACCATCATCGCCATCCTTATCCTTCTGGTGGGCATCGTCTCCTATGCCATCAGCAAGGCCTCCAACTACGGCACCAACTTCCCCATCTCAAATACCTTGTTGATGTTTATCCTGATCAACATCAACATGATGACCCTTCTGGCTCTTATTATTCTGGTCTTCAGAAACCTTGCCAAACTCTACTTTGACCGCCGCAAAGGGGCCATGGGGTCCAAGCTGCGGGTCAAACTGGTGGTCGCCTTTATCACCCTCACCCTTGTCCCAACCATTGTTCTCTTCTACTTCTCCATGCAGTTCATCTCCACCAGCATCGCTTACTGGTTCAATGCCCCGGTAGAGCAGGCTCTGGAGAACTCCCTCTCCATCGGCCGGGCCCTCTACACCCATATCGAAGAGAACAACACCTTTTTTCTCGACCGCATCGCCTACCAGCTCGACAAAAGGTACCTCTCCTCCAAAAAGAAAAACGCCCTCTCCAACTACGTGGTGGTGAGCCAGCGCTCTTTTAACATTCACGCCATTGAGGTTTACGGAAAAAACACCGAGCGGATCACCTTCTCCATCTCTTCGGAGATCGGCCCCATCTACCTGAAACCCGTGGCCGCCGGAAAGCTCCAGAAGGCCATTGAACCCGATGGCGACGGAGTCTACACCTTCACCGAAGCCAGCGGCGGACAGGAGCTCATTCGAAGCGTCGCCACGGTCCCCTTTGGTGCCAAGCGGGAAAAAGTCCGCGGCTACGCCGTGATCACCATTCAGGTCTCGAGAGGCCTTGTGGCAGATATCTCTTCGGTGACCCGAGGTTTTGAGGAGTATCAGCAGATCAAGCTGATGAAAAAACCGATTCGAACCACCTATTTTATTGCCCTCTCCATTGTGGCCCTTCTGGTTCTCTTCTGCGCCATCTGGTTTGCCTTCTACCTGGCGCGCTCCATCACCATCCCCATCATGGAGCTGGCCGAGGGGACCCGGCGCGTGGCCGAAGGGGACCTCTCGTTTCACATTGATGTGATCTCAAACGATGAGATCGGCACCCTGGTGGTGGACTTCAACAAGATGACCCGGGATCTCTCCATCAGCAGGGAGCAGCTCGGCCTTTCGGCCCGCATGCTTCGAGAGCAGAACCTGGAGATCGAAGAGCAGCGCCAGTACATGGAGATCGTATTGCAAAGCGTCTCAGCAGGCGTTATCTCTTTGGACCCTTCCGGCCATGTGGCCACCATCAACAAGTCAGCCGAGCGCATGCTTCATGTGAAGAGCAAACACGTAATCCGTCGCCACTACTCCGAGCTTCTTGTGGGCCAGGAGAGCACTTCTGCCAAAGAGATTTCAGAAAAACTCGAAAATTCAGGCAACGGCATCAATTTCCCCATGGCCCTTACCATAGGTGGCAAGCCTCGAAGCTTCAACGTCCACTCCACCACACTAAAAGACGACAACCACAACCCCATCGGCCTTGTCATTGTCTTTGACGACATGACCGAGCTCGAAAAGATCCAGAGACTGGCCGCCTGGCGTGAGGTGGCCAGGCGCATCGCCCACGAAGTGAAGAACCCTCTCACCCCTATTGCCCTGTCGGCCGAACGCCTCAAGAGGCGCTACTCCAGGGTGGTGGCCGAACCTGTTTTTGACGAGTGCACCCGCACCATTATCGAGCATGTGGACCTCATTCGAAACCTGGTCAACTCTTTTGCCTCCTTTGCCCGGTTTCCCTCGGCAAACCCGGAGCTCTCCGATCTCCCCCCCATTGTGGAGGACACCCTGATCCTCTACCGTGAAGGCCACCCGGATATTGAGTTTACAGCCACCTTTGTAAATGATATTCCCCTTTTGAATCTTGACCGGCAGCTCATCAAACAGGCCCTGATCAACCTCATGGAAAATGCCGTGGCAGCCATTCGCGGCAAGGGGCGTATCACCGTATCCTTAAGCCACAACACCAGACGAAAAGTGGTGACCCTGGAGGTGGCCGACACCGGTATCGGCATCCCGGATGCGGTGAAATCCAGACTCTTTGAGCCCTACTTCTCCACCAAAAAATCGGGGACCGGCCTGGGCCTTGCCATTGTCAACTCTATTGTTTCCGATCATAATGCCGAAATAAAGGTGCTGGACAACGACCCCACCGGCACCCGGTTCGTTATCGAATTCCCGGCTCAAACCGCTTGAGCCCACAGTGGCCCCACAGGGCCTTGAAGGAGCCTTCTTAAGATGTTTCCCACGCTGCTTATTGTGGACGACGAACAACCCATACTCCACTCTCTCAAGGGGCTGCTCTCCGATGAGGGCTTTAACGTGCTCACCGCACCCAACGGATACGAGTGCCTGAAGCTTATGGAGTCCGAGCATCCGGACCTCGTGCTTCTGGACATCTGGATGCCCGGCCTTGATGGCATTGAGACCCTTCAGGAGATCAAAAAGAGTCACCCCGGCACACCGGTGATCATGATCTCAGGCCACGGCACCATCGACACGGCGGTCACCGCCACAAAATACGGGGCTTTCAGCTTCATTGAAAAACCCATCAGCATCGACAAGATGATCGTGGCCATCAACAACGCCCTCAATTTTCGAAAACTCGAAGAGGAGAACCGCTACTTAAGAACCCGCATGATCGCCAAAAATGCCATTGACGGCGTCAGCGCCCCGGTTCAGGCACTTCGCCAGCAGGTGATCGCCGCTGCCCCCACCGATGCCTGCATTCTCATCCATGGTGAAAACGGCACGGGAAAAGAGCTGGTGGCTCGAACCGTTCACCAGTTCAGCTCCCACTCCGAAGGCCCTCTTATCACCGTCAATTGTGCGGCCATTCCCGAAGCGCTTTTTGAAAGCGAGCTTTTCGGCCACGAAAAAGGTGCCTTTGAAGGGGCCACGGCCAAACATGTGGGCCGCTTTGAGCTGGCCGATGGTGGCACCCTCTTCTTCAATGAAATTGGAGACATGAGCCTTGAAAACCAGGGCAAACTCATTCAGGTGATTGAAGAGAAACGCTTCACGCGCCTGGGAGGCAGCCGAATCCACGAGGCCAATGTGCGCATTGTGGCCGCCACCAACAAAAACCTGGAAGAGGAGATGGCAAAGGGCAACTTTCGAGAAGATCTCTTTTTCCGCATCAATGGGGTGCCCCTGACCATGCCCCCTCTTCGCCAGCGCGTTGAGGACCTCCCGCTTTTGGTCGAAAGATTCACCCAAGCATGGTGCAACAGCTCCGGGTCTCAGTCCAAGACATTCTCGTCCGAGCTCCTTGAAGCCCTTTCGGCCTATAGCTGGCCTGGAAACGTTCGTGAGCTGAAAAACCTGGTGGAACGCCTTTTGATCACCACCAACCGAAAAAATATTGAGCTCTCAGACCTTCCGACCCCCTACCGCCAAACGCCCGGTGAAGACCTCTCCGACAATCTCTCTCGTGTGGCCGACATCGAAGACTTCAACGAAGCCCGAGCCGCCTTTGAAAGGGAGTTTGTCAAAAAACGTCTGGCCGAGTGCAGCGGAGATGAAGCCGCTGCTGCCCAGCGCCTTGGAATCAGCAAAAACCAGATCTCAAAGATTCTCCAGTAGCCAAACGTTTGGAAAAGGATTTTTCACAGAATGCGCATCATTGGCGGAGAGAGACGAGGAAAAAAGCTGCTGGCCGTACCAGGTATGAAGACGCGCCCCACAGCAGACCGGGTCAAAGAGACCCTCTTTAATATCATACAGATGCAGGTAAAAGGGGCCAAGGTCCTTGACCTCTTTTCGGGAACCGGGGCTCTGGGCCTTGAAGCATTAAGCCGCGGGGCCGCACGCTGCACCTTTGTGGACAGCGCCAAATCCGCCCTTGAGGTGTGCCAAAAAAACATCTGCGGCTGCGGTTTTGAAGAGAAGAGTGAGGTGATTTTCTGGGATATTTCCCGCAGCCTCACCCGTCTGGAGCACCTTAAGGGGACCCTTGACCTGATCTTCCTGGACCCCCCTTATAAAAAAGGACTTGCCGACAAAGCCCTTGAGCACATCGCAGCCAGCCAGCTTCCGGCAAAAGAGGCCCTTATTGTGGTGGAACATGCCGCTGGAGATCCCCCCAACCTTCTGCCAGGCTTCACCCTTAAAGAGACGCGAAAGTATGGCACCACAGAGCTTTCGTTTATTTACTCAGCGTAAAGGCACCTCCCCCTGATGCTGTCAGGGGGAGGGCAACCTCCTGAGATCCAACCCATTATAGACCACGCCCCATCCCAGCAGGGAACATCTTGGCCCCACACATCCCTAACCCGCACAATTCTTGACGAAAATGAACTTTAAGGCCCACCTCTTTTATGGTAGATCTTCACCTGTTGCAGATTCATTTTCCAACGTTTTACCAGCATCACCCATTTTGAAACCAGCACATAAGGAAGCGGACTCCCATGGAAAGAATTGCCGTCTATCCCGGCTCCTTCGACCCTTTAACCAATGGCCACATCGACCTGGTGGAACGTGGTCTTAAGATCTTTGACAAAGTGGTCATCGGTGTACTCAACAACAAGGCCAAAACCCCCCTTTTCTCTGTTGAGGAGAGGCTTGAGATGATTCAAAACTGCTTTGAGGGGATGGAAAATGTGGAGGTAGACGCCTTTGACGGCCTGGTGGTGGACTACGCCCGGCAACGAAATGCCAGTGCCATTTTAAGGGGCATGCGCGCCGTTTCAGACTTTGAAAACGAATTTCAGATGGCCATGTTCAACCGGCGCCTCAACCGGGAGGTGCAGACCGTCTTTCTCATGACCGGCATGCGCTGGATCTTCACCAGCTCTTCAGGCATCAAAGAGGTGGCCAGCTTTGGCGGAGATGTCTCGGGCATGGTTCCCCCCTCCATTGAAAAAAGGCTCAAAGAAAAATTTAAAACGGCCTACGGCGGGGCATAAATCCATGGATTTCTGGCAACTGACCATCTTTATTCGAGTGGTGGAGCACAAGAGCTTCTCAAAAGCCGCCGCCGCCATCCACCTCTCCCAGCCCACGGTGAGCAGTCACATCAAAGATCTGGAAGAGCACTGCGGCGTCAAGCTTCTTGACCGCTTGGGAAAAGAGGTACGTCCCACCAAGGCCGGAGAGCTCCTCCTTGCCTATGCCAAACGCCTTGTGGCCCTGCGAGAGGAGACCGAAACCGCCCTTTCACAGTTCAAGGGGATCACGCGAGGCACCCTCACCTTGGGGGGAAGCACCATTCCGGGAGGCTATATCCTGCCCTCTTTGGTGGGAGATTTTCTCAAAGAGCACCCCAAGGTAAGAATCTCACTCATCATCAAAGACACCCAGGAGATGGCCCTTGCCATCGCCTCAGGTGAGGTGGAGCTGGCCGTCATCGGAGCCTCGGTTGCCCATTCGGAGATCGCCCAGAACCCCCTCTTCGCCGACGAGATGCGCCTTGTTGTTCCCGCCTCACACCCCTGGGCCAAACAAAAAAGCATCTCCATTGAGATGCTTAAAAATGAGCCCTTTGTCACACGGGAGGAAGGGTCGGGCACCCTGAAATCCATCTCGGAGAGCCTGGCCCAAGCCGGCTGCGATTTGAACCAACTTCACATCTCCGCCCGCATGGGAAATACGGTCTCGGTCTGCGAGGCGGTGCGATGCGGTGTCGGCGTCTCCATCCTCTCGGCCCGTGCGGTGGAAAGAGAGCTCCGGCAAAAGGAGCTGGTCGCCTTACGCCTTGATGGGGTGAATCTGACCCGCACCTTCTTTCTCACCCACCATAAAAAGAGAAGCCTCTCTCCCCTGGCCCTGGCCTTCTCACAATTCCTCACCCAATCGGCTGGGCCCCTGATGTCCTGAAGACGAAATTTTCGTTTTTTTTAAGGGCCACACAACATCTTTCGGTCAATCCTGGCGACAGCCGATTATAAAACCTTTCCAATCACCAAAAACCCGCCCACAAGAGCCACGGTAAAAAGTGTCACCAAAAAGTTAAAATACCTATCAATAAAGCCTTTGACCTGAGGCCCAAAGAAAAAAAGCAAGGACGCCACCAGGAAAAACCGCCCGGCCCGCCCCACCACGGATGCCACCACAAAAAGAGGAAAATTAATTTTAAAAAGGCCCGCGGCAATGGTGAAGACCTTGTAAGGAATCGGAGTAAACCCAGCGATAAAAACCACCCAGACATCCCAGGCGCGGTACCAGCTCTCTGCAATACCAAATTTATCGGCAAGCCCCAAAAGGGCAACAATGTGATTGCCCACCAGCTCCATAAACTGCCAGCCGATAAGGTAGCCTACCATCCCCCCCATCACCGATCCGGCTGTGCAGATGGCAGCAAAACGAAAGGCCTTTTTGTGAACTCCCACTGCAAGAGCAATAAGAAGCACATCTGGAGGAATGGGAAAAAAGGAAGACTCGGCAAAGGCCAGAAAAAAGAGGGCCCAGCTTCCATAAGGACTCTCTGCCCAGCTCAGAACCCAGTCATACAATCGTCTCATCCACTTCATAAACCCGCTACTCCTTCCATCCATGCTCGCCGATCAGAGGAACAAACCGGCACTTTCCCATGTTCTCTTTGATCAACTCATCGCCCGCCCGAGTAATCCGCAGAAGATCCTGCGTATCGACCCCGCCCACGGGCATCACCAATCGTCCACCGTCGGTGAGCTGATCGGTTAGATGCACGGGCACCTCAGGCCCACCAGCTGTCACAATAATGGCATCAAAGGGCCCCTCTTCGGGCCAGCCGGTGGTGCCGTCGGAAAAACGCGAAACAATATTAAAATAGCGCAGATCATCAAAGGCCCTTCGTGCGCGAGCGTAGAGGGTGTGGATTCTCTCAATGGTGTAGACCCGGTAAACCAACCGGGAGAGCACCGCGGCCTGATAGCCCGATCCGGTACCCAACTCCAAGACCCGCTCACTTCCTGTCAAAGACAAAGCCTGAGTCATCTCCGCAACAATAAACGGCTGGGAGATGGTCTGCTTTTCCCCAATGGGCAGAGGAAAATCGCCATAGGCTCGATCCATCAACGCTTCGCTCACAAAACGATGCCTGGGCACTTGACGCATTACCTCCAGGACCCTGGGATCACTGATTCCACGGGCCTCCACCTGACGCCGCACCATCTCATCACGCAATCGGGCATACTTGATCTCTTTTGCATCCATACCCACTGTCCTCACACATCCCCATGTTCCACAAAAGCCTCGGTACACAGCACCCCTTACCGAAGCCGTACCAGGCGCTTTATATCATAAGATTCCGGCAAATAGCATTGGAAATATTACTTTTTTTCTGTAGAATAAAGCACTCTTTCAAGAGAGTTTTATTTCATTCACAAAGTTGCAATTGATGTTATTTCAAATCATTGCATCTCACAAACAAGCAATCATACCAACATAAAGGTTCCGCCATTGGAAGGGATCAAACAGATCGCCCTATCACTGCTGATGCTTCTTTTTATCATTGCAACAGGAAGCCTCGGCTACTTTTTCATTGAAGACTGGAACCTCACCGATGCCGTATACATGACCCTGATCACCCTTACCACCGTTGGGTTTGGAGAGATCCACCCTCTTTCACCTGCCGGTCGTCACTTCACCATGCTCATTGTTATTTTGGGGACCAGCTTTTTTATTTATGCCGGAGGATCTGTGGTGCAATTTATGGTGGAGGGACAGATTCAAACCCTGATGGGGAGACGCAAATTGGACAAAAAGATCACTCGTCTGAGAAACCACCACATTGTCTGTGGCTATGGCCGCATCGGCCGTGTCCTCTACAACCAGTTGGTCCATGACAAACCCATGGATATCGTGGTGATTGAAAAGTCACCTGAACTTATCCCTCAGATGGAAGCCGACGGCACCCTCTATATCGCCGGAGATGCTTCCGTTGAGGAAAACCTTATCAGAGCAGGCATCAAAGAGGCCCGCTGCCTGGTGGCGGCCCTTGCCACCGATACCGACAACGTCTTTCTTGTACTCACGGCCCGCCAGCTTAATCCCAACCTCTTCATCATGGCCCGCTGCTGCTACAAAGAGTCCAAAGCCAAACTCATAGCCGCCGGTGCCGATGCGGTGGAGTCGCCTTACGACATGGGAGCCACCAACATGGCTCTGAAACTGCTTCGCCCCACCGTCACCAACTTCCTTGAGCTGGCTCTTGAGAACCGAAACCGCGAAATTCAAATGGAGGAGATCGGCATCACTCCAAGCTCTGAGTTGGTCAATGTCATGCTGAAAGACTCGGGCATTCGCCAAACCTTTAACCTCATCATCATCGCCGTCAAAAACGGAGATGGAACCATGCGCTTCAACCCTTCCCATGAAACCATTTTAAAGACGGGAGACACAGTCATCGCCATTGGAAAACGCTCGGACCTCTTCAACCTTCAAAAGGTGCTGCAGCCCCAGTAGCCCATCCCTTTTTCCATAAAAGCAAAAAACCCCGCCCCACAAACAGTTCGTGGATGACGGGGTCTTTTTTCACATGTTCAACCAAATACATCAGATTTTATAAATGGTCCGTTTATCTGTCACAATGATGTCGATATATTTGTTGCGTGAATCGGTGGGCACCTGCGATATCACCTGCTCTTCAAAGGCAATGGCCACTTTACGGGTGGTAATGGAGAGCTTCTGAGCAAACTTGTCGTAGAACTTGTCTCCCACGCCAATACGGCCGCCCTTCTCATCAAACGCCTGCCCCGGAATAATGGCAATGTCGATCTGATCAATGGGAACGGTTTTACAACGGGAACCGTCAGGAACCATCCATCCATCGGCCCCATGGACAAGGTCCTCAGAGTAGCTCTCCACTTTGTAAAGAACGGTTTTGCTGGTCTCCCGATTAAATACAGGGATCACCACCACCTTCCCGCGAGAAAGGGAGGTTTCGATAATCTCTCGGGTCTCCACCTCGCCCTCTTTGGCAAGGTAGAAAAGCACCACTTTGGCCTCCATGAAATTGGCAAACTCAAACAGCCGCTCTTCCACGGTTTTTTGCTTGCGCACCCTCTCTTCAGGAGAAAATCCATCCAGAATCGCTGCTACTTCGCTGATAATCTCTCGTTTTTTTTCGCCGGTCTCTTCCATATATGGTCTCCAGTCCTTTCCTCTAAGCACATAAAATCAGTAACGATTATACCCCTGCAAAGCTATTGACTGCCAGCATGGGGCATGATAGTAATTTTACGTTTAATCTTGATGGTTCCGCAAAAAGTCAGTTTGCGTCATAACGATCCACAACTATCAGGGGACCCATTCGCCCCCACCGTATTGTGGGCGTCGCGTCGAGGCGTCGACTTTTTACGACTTCATCAATCTTGATGGTCACGTTCTCACGTCTTTTTCTGCTCCGCGCCACCCAGTGACAACCTCATGATGGTGCGGCGTAAGGCACATCCAGGGACAGTGTTGATGCGGTGAAATGACTGATATAAGAGCCATCTTGACAAATCCAAGCTGACCTAGCCACTGCGGGCTGAGCCCTTAAGCGGTCCTGTACAGCGCGGCCCTCGGTCCATACCATAACACAATCCGCCCGGGTTAGCGACAACCCAATTCAACCATATTGCCAGAACAGGTTACGATTATGCTTGAACTCAAGTACGTCCGGGACAACCTCCAGACCGTGGAGGAGGCCCTTCAAAAAAGAGGCGGTAAGGCAGACCTTGCCACCTTTACCGCATGTGAAACCAAACGCCGCGAGGTGATTGGAGAGCTTGAAGCCCTACGCCATCAGAGAAATACCGTCTCCGATGAGATCGCAAAAATGAAAAAAGCAGGGGAGAATGCCCAATCTCAGATTGACGAGATGAAAAGCGTCTCCACCCGCATCAAAAGCCTTGAAAAAGAGGCGAATGAAGCCGAAGAGACGTTAAGCGAAATCCTTATGGGTATTCCCAACATCCCTCACCCTTCAGTTCCCAAAGGCCAGGACGATACCGAAAACATCCTGGAGCGCACCTGGGGCACTCCCTCTGAGTTCAGCTTTGAGCCCAAGGCCCACTGGGACATCGGCGAAGATTTGGGTATTCTGGACTTTTCCCGTGCCGCTCAAATCGCCGGCTCACGCTTTGCCCTCTACATGGGTGCCGGAGCCCGTCTGGAGCGAGCCGTAGCAAACTTCATGATGGACCTGCACGCCGAAGAACACGGCTACCAGGAGGTATTGCCCCCTTACATGGTCAACCGCACCACCATGACCGGAACCGGCCAGCTTCCCAAATTCGAGGAAGACCTCTTCAAACTGGATGGAAAGGACTACTTTCTCATTCCCACTGCCGAAGTGCCCGTTACCAATATCCACGCCGGTGAAATCCTCACACAGGCCGACCTGCCCAAAAAATTTGTGGCCTTTACCCCCTGCTTTCGGTCTGAAGCGGGCTCCTATGGCAAAGACACCCGCGGCCTCATTCGCCTCCACCAGTTCAACAAGGTGGAGCTGGTCAAGCTGGTGGAGCCGGAGACCTCCTACGACGAGCTGGAGAACCTCACCCAAAACGCCGAAAAGGTACTTCAAAAACTGGAGCTCCCCTACCGCGTGGTCACCCTCTGCAGCGGAGACCTTGGGTTCTCTTCTGCCAAAACCTACGACATCGAGGTGTGGATGCCAGCCCAGAACACCTATCGTGAGATCTCCTCCTGCAGCAACTTTGAGGATTTCCAGGCCAGGCGCATGGGCATAAGATACCGAAAAGAAGGAGAGAAAAAACCCCGTCTGGTTCATACCCTAAACGGCTCCGGCCTGGCAGTGGGCCGCACCGTGGCCGCCATTCTGGAGAACTGCCAGCAAGAAGACGGATCTGTTCTTATTCCCGAGGCCCTTCGTCCCTACATGGGAGGAAAGGGGGTCATCACAAAATGAAACCCTCGGATTTTCCCCAAGAGATCAGAGACCACATCCTGCCTCAGGTATCGGGACAGATGATCTACCGCTGTCTGGGGTGCGGAGAAGAGCACGGCATTGATGAGCTGCTCTATGTCTGCCCCACATGCGACAGCGTCATGATGCTCCACGAAACCAGCGGCATCACCAAAAAGCTTGACGGCCCCACATGGCGCAAGGTCCTGGACCACCGCCGCATGCTCAACATCCCGGCCCTTAAAGGGATCTACCGCTTCCACGAATTTCTGGGTCCGGTGGTTCCCTTAGATGCTGTGATCTACTTGGGCGAGGGCCACACCCCTGTGGTGGAGGCCAACCAAGCCCTTCAAAAGCGTACCGGAGCTCGTTTTTTCTTTAAAAATGACGGCCAAAATCCCAGCGCCTCATTTAAAGACCGCGGCATGGCAAGCGCCCTCTCCTACATCCACTCCCT
>JAKSCC010000211.1 GCA_022360815.1 Desulfobacterales bacterium | reverse complement strand
GGTTCCCAGAGCCTGAAAGAAATGGCTGCGGTTCACACCCTGAACTGTCTGTGCGGCCGGATCAACAAAAAGGGCGGTGCCCTGGTCTGGGAAAAAGCAGACTACCTGGAAATGCCCGAACCGGTGATGGACGAAGTGGCTGAAGCGGCTGCGGATAAAGACGCCCTGGCCAACTCCGTCAGCGGTCTGGTGGACGCCTTGAATAATGGCGCTTCCCTGGACGCTCTCATGGTTTACAATGCCAACCCCTGCTACACCCTGAACAACCCCAAACGGGTCAAAGACGCCTTTAAAAAGGTTGGGTTTGTCATGGCCTTCTCCTCCTTCATGGATGAAACCGCCATGGCCGCCGACCTGATCTTCCCCGTTTCCACCTACCTGGAACGTTTTGAAGACGTACCCTCCCAGGCTGGTCTGGACAAGGTGGTTGTGGGACTGGCAAAACCCATGATCGGACTGGACGATCCCGAAAGCGGCATCGAATCCGACATTACTCCCCTGTTTGACACCCAGGCTCCCGGCGATGTCCTGATTTCCCTGGCCCAAGCCATGGAAGGCAGCGTGGGCGAAAGCTTTGACTGGGGTTCCTACGCGGAATTCCTGGTGGCTGCCATGGGCGACAACTGGGATTCCCTGTCCGAAGACGGCTATGTGGTTCTGGCAGAAGATCTGCCCACAGAGTCTCCTGAAGTAAATTTTTCCTTCCTGGCTGAAAATCCGGCCACCATCCAGGCCCAGGGCGATTATGAACTCACCCTGATCCCCATTGACAATATGCGCCTGGCCGGTACCGTACCTGCCGCCTCTCCCTTTGCCATTAAGACCGTTTCCGACCGAGTTATCTCCGGCACGGACATCCTGGTTGAAGTCAACCCGGAAACGGCCAAGGGAATCGCAGATTGCGGATATGCCATCCTTACCACCCCGGTGGGCTCCGCCCGTGTCCGGGTGAATCTCAACCACGGCATCATGCCCGGCGTCATCGGCATGGTCAAAGGGTTGGGTCACACCTTTGACAACAAATATGTTGCCGGTAAAGGGGTGAACGTCAATGATCTGATCGGCCCGGTCATTGAGTCCGGTTCAGGACTGGATGCTGCCTTTGGAATTAAAGCCAAACTTTCCAAGGCCTAATCGATACGGATAAAATTTCAAAGAGGTTCTGATGAAACACGAAACCAAAACATATAAGTTCGGAATGCTCATAGACCTGGACAAGTGCACCGGTTGCGGTTCCTGCATGGTCTCCTGCATGTCTGAAAATAATGTGCCCTTCAAGGAGGATGAAACCCGGAAAAAGGATTCCATCACCTGGATGCGGGTTTATAAAATCACCAACGGGAAAACCTTTCCCAACACGGAAGTGGCCTACATGCCCCGTCCCTGCCAGCATTGCGGCGGTAAGGGCGACCACGGCCATTCCCCCTGTGTTTCCGTATGTCCGGCCACGGCCACGGATTACGGCTACGACACCGGGATCGTTTCCCAGATCTACACCCGTTGCTTCGGTTGCCGGTATTGCATGGGGGCCTGCCCCTACCATGCCCGCTACTTCAACTGGTGGGATCCCAAATGGCCCGAAGGCCAGGAAGAATACCTGAGCCCCAACGTATCCCCCCGTATGCGCGGGGTGGTTGAAAAATGCAGTTTCTGCTATCACCGTTACCAGCTGGCCCGCGAAGCGGCCTATGGCGAAGGGCGTGAAGAGATCGAAGAAAACGAATATCAGACCGCGTGCACCACGGCCTGCCCGGCCGGTGCCATCGTCTTCGGCGATCTTAACAACCCGGCCCACAAGATCCACCAGATCGTGAAACCCGATCCCCATCCGGATCCGAGAAATCACGACGTTGTGGGCAAGTCCAGAAACCCCAAGGTTTTCAGACTGCTGGAACGCCTGGGCACCAACACCAAGGTATATTACATGTCCGAGCGGGAATGGGTCCGCAAGGCAGGTGACAACTACCTGGATGGTGAATGGGACAAGGTCAAGAATTATCATGGTTCTTCAACCCATGAGTAAACATCATAAACCTTACGATGTTAGGAGTAATTGAATATGGATTCTGCATTAATACCTGAAGGTGCAAAACGGTGTTCCTTCCCCAAATTTATGGTGGGGATGGCCCTTGTCGGTGCCGTACTGCTCTGGGGCGTTTATGCCATGTTCCTGTGCTGGTTCAAAGGACTGAACCAGACCAACATGAACGACTACTATGGTTTCGCCCTCTGGATCTGGGCCGACCTGGCAGTTATCGCCGTCGGCGGCGGTGCCTTTTTCACCGGGTTGCTCAAGTATATTTTCAAAGTCGATGAGTTGAAGAACATTATCAATTTTGCCGTGATCATCGGGTTCATCTGTTACAGCTCTGCCCTGCTGATTCTGGCCATTGATATCGGACAGCCCCTGCGTGGCTGGTTCATTTTCTGGCACGCCAATGTCCACTCCATGCTCACCGAGGTGGCTTTTTGTCTCTCTTTGTATCTCTCCGTTCTGGCCGTGGAGTTTCTTCCGCTGATTTTAGAGAACAGACAGATTGACAAGAACCCCTTTGCCCACAACCTGAGCCACAACATGCATGAAGCAATGGCTGTTTTTGCAGCCACCGGTGCCTTTCTCTCCTGTTTCCATCAGGGGTCTTTGGGCGGCACCACTGGCGTTCTCTACGGCCGTCCCTTTGTCATGCGTGATGGGATTTTTATCTGGCCCTGGAGCTTCTTTCTCTACACCTGGTCGGCAGCGGCATGCGGCCCCTGCTTCACCATGCTCTGTACCAAAATCACCGAGATGATGAGCGGCAAGAAGCTGGTGAAGGACAACGTCTACGACCTTCTCGCCAAGATCTCCGGATGGATGCTTGGCACCTACATGGTCGCCAAGATTCTGGATACCCTCTGGTGGGCCATGGTGACCCTGCCGAGAACCGGTTTCCGGTTCTCGGAGTTCTTCACCGCTTCCGGTACATACCACGGTTTCTGGATCCTTATCCTAGAGTTTGCCTGTGGCATTATCCCTGCGGCCATTCTTATGAAGAAGGCGTGGCGTCAGAACAGCCGTCTCTTCATGACGGCCATTGTTCTGGCCACCATCGGTATCTGCCTGAACCGCTGGGTGATGGTGCTTCAGCCCATGGCCATGCCCGTGATGAGCTTTGATAAGTGGGTGCTCTACCTCCCCTCATGGCAGGAGGTGGCCACCACCATTCTTCCTGTGGCTGGTTCTGTGATGATTGTGGCTCTCTCCTACCGATACCTGCCGGTATTTCCCCAGGAGAAGGAGCTGAACCCCGTGGAGAAGTCCTAGGGCAATCTGTAACGGCAGAGGGCCTTTAAGGCTTTTTTGCCGCTTAAGAAAAGGAGTCTTGCATGTTTCCATTTGTCTGGGAATGGGTTTGGGATGTCGGCCACTACATCTTTTTTGGCGGCATGTGGTATGCCCTGATTATTATCAGTGTCGGCATGAGCTGGTGTATCTATAAGGCATTAAAAGATACCAAAGAAGGTAAGGGGGGCCATCATCACTGAAGATTGGTTGGAACTTCAGCTTGCCTTTGGTGAGTCGTTTTTTTGAAAAGGCCTTTGAATATGAAAAAGGGCCGTCTCCTTGTGACAATGAAAGGAGGCGGCCCTTTTTGTGTTTTGAGGTGAGGCGGCTTTGGCAGGTCAAGGCACTGGCGGGGCGGCCTTTTGGCCACCCCGCCGACCCCGGAGAGGGCGTGGGCACCTCTCTTTTGCCTGGAGGGAAAACCGTGACCACCAGGCAAATCGGAAGGGGGTAAGGGCTTGAAGCACCATGATGCCAACGGTGGTTTCGCTTCAAAACCCGTTAAGGGAGGGAGAGCCTCTATACCTTTTTGTTGAGGCTCTTTTGCTTTTATCCATTCATATTGCCAGAAGCATGCCAGACGGATGCGTTTTGGTTTTTCTTTGTATTTAAGGCGGTTTTTGTTTTTTACGGTTTGGCGGTTTTTTATTCGGTGCCTCAAAGTGAAAGCTATTGCCTGTTTGGGAACTATCAGGGTGAGCGGCTTACGGTCGGTCCGTTGCAGAGGAAGTGGTTTTAGGGGTATACTGGAGTATCCATGGGCCCGTGGCTTTTGATTAAAAAATCTTATCTTTAAACGGTTTGTCTTCGCTCTCTTTTTTGGCCCCCTCCTTTCAAGACCAAACACGTCTCTCTTCTATTACGCACAGGCAAAAAGCGGATCTTTCGTGCCAGCAGGATCTTGACCAACGGTAGTTGGCGTAGGTCATCTTTTTGCAAAGAGCCAACCTTTAACTATCAAGGAATCATTATGGATTCTCCTGCCGTCTTGCAGTCCATTACAGACAATGATGCTCGAAGAAAACTCAAGGGCATTGAGAGCCGACTTGTCAGTGAAGAGGAGATTTACGACCTCTACAATCATATTCGCAAGGAGTATGATTTAAAACCCGATACGGTTCTTGACGCCATTGAAACCATGATCACTCGTACCGACCTCGGGCCTTACTTTTACCGATCCCTCTCTACCAGGGAGATCGGGTTTCTTATTGCGGCGAGCCGGTATCAAGAGGCGCTTTTGGAGAACAGCCATGCGGCAGCCGAGGAGGGGGGCATTCAGGTGACGGGCCGTTTTGGTAACAAGCACCTCTTTTTTATTTCGGAGACGCGAAAAAGGATCAACGAGACCCTCTCCACCATTCGAGGTATCATGCGGGAACATCCCATCCAGAGCTTTCGCATGAGTTCGTACGTGGTGTGCACCGACGGGGATCCTGAGCTGAATCGTCGGATCTATATTCTGGAGGGAGAGGTTCCCGGCTTTTTGAAACCTGGGCTTATGAGCCAGGCCAGTTTGTATATGCGGGATAAGTTGAAAGGGTACGCCACCAAAGAGGAGATCACCTCGTTTTTGGGTTGCACCACGCAAGGGTTTATAGAGGCCCTGCTCCACAATCAGCGCATTCGAACCCTTGAGAACTACTTCAAAGGGTGGAAAAAGGTGACGGCAGGGGTGGCCAAAGAGCATCTGGTTCATGTCTGCATCGATCAGAACGTTATTGACGATGAACCGCTTCCTGAAAGGCGAATTCAGCTCTGGCTCCCTTACGAGCATTTTAAAAACAACCTCTCTTCCATCGAACGTATTTTTGATAAAAAAGGGATTCCCTTCACCCGCCAGTATTTCGAAAGCTTTTTTGTGACCAACCTTCGAATGGTCTCCTTCTCCACCTATGTGCCTGATGAGCTGGTTACCGATGAGCTTATTGGTTTTTTAAAAAATGAGCTGACCACCCGTTCCATGCTGATGAAGGGAGACCCGATACCCACAGGACGCATCGGAGACCTTATTGAAAAATTGAAAATGGCCTCTACTCAGGAGCGGCTTCAGACTCTTTCCACCATGCAGGTGAATCGCCACAAAGAGTACCTTATCCTTTTGGTGGCCCTTCTTTCAGACCCCAACGAAGGCATTCGCAAAGGGGCCTTTGATACCCTTCGAAACTATTTGATGACCCCCGATGGTGAGATGAAGAGCGATTACTACTGGGCGACTCTCTACCATATTTTTGCCGCCGCCACGGTTCCCGTTGAGATTCCAGGTGCAGGACAGCGGGCCCTTACAAACGATGAGATATCGCGGCTTATTCGGTTTCGTGGCATTCATTATGAAAATTTTAGGGACAAAGCGTCAGGTCGCAGCTACCTTTTTATTCGCATGAATGGAGAGGGGATTGGAAAAGGGGGGATTCGTTGCCACAAAACCCATGTCTCTTTTTCAGGGGAAGGCGCCCTTTCTACCAATATGCTTTTTAAGTCGCTGGGGCTTGGGATTCCCTATTACGCCACGGGCAAAGGGGGAATTCTGGGGGATTTGGGTACAGATGAGAGCAGGCAAAGGGTGCTGGAAGGATTTGGGAAGTTTCTTTTTCAAAAGGCCGGTGTGGGGCCTTTATCTGATGTCCCGGCAGGCGACGTTGGAGTGGGAGGCCCCGAAATAGGCGTCCTTTTTGATGCCATCACCGATGAGGTGCAGCGGGATGTGGTGGCGATTCGAAAAAAAAGCTTGGAGTGTCGTTCGGAAAGGGGGCGGCGGCTTCGGCGTCATTTTGGTATTGATGTCAATAACGATGCCCTCATGACAGAGTTGGCTCAAAATCGATCTCGCATTGAGTCTTACACTTCAGCGGCCATCACCGGAAAGCCTGGAGAGCGGGGGCTGGCCCTCCGAAGCGGGGCCACAGCCAGGGGAGCCTATGAGGCGCTTTCGGTGCTGAAAGGGTTTCATCGCTACAGCGACCCCACTCTCTGGCTGGATGCCACACGAATCGATGAGGCTTTGGATACCGAACCTCAGTTTTGTGACGTGGCCGATGCCAACATCCGGCTTCTTTCGTTTGCCATTCAGGGTTTTGGAAAAGTGGGGGCAGCCTTTGCCGAGATTGTTCACAGCAAGGGGGCGTCTATCCATATGATTTCCGACGCCGGAGGAACCCTTGTGAACCGAAGGGGAATCAAGGGATTGGAACGGCTGGTTGATGGTGCGAAAAAAGGGGTCCCCATTGCGGAGATGGTGGAAAAGAAAATGGGCCGCTATGTGGCAGAAGATACCGACAGGCCCCTTTCGGCTGTGGTGGATGTGGTGGTTCCTGCAGCCCTGGAGGAAGTGATTACCTTAGATTCTGAAGGGCATGGGGTGCATGCGTCTCAGGTGGAGGCCGACTATATCCTTCAAGGGGCCAACGGGCCGCTGACACCTGATGCGGAAAACTATCTTGAGGATCGAGGACGCATCTGTATTCCAGACATTCTGGCCAATGCCGGAGGGGTGTTGGGTTCCTATCTTGAGTGGCTTGATGGGCTTATCAAGACCTTTGGGTATGCAAAGCTGAAGCATTTCGGTTTGGTGCACCCTGTGGTGCAGGGGCTGGTGGTACATCACCATGGTGAGGCGTTGCAAGATGATTTCAAAGTGGATGAGGTGGTCTACAACCGGGCTTTTCGATTTATTATGCGAGGATCCGTTATGGCCAGCATGCAGATCTCCTCAACCCGTCGCATCTCCCTTCGCACCGCTTGGATGGCCCAGGGGATGGGGTCTGCCGCCCGAGAAGGGCGGCTGGATGGTACCTTTGAAGGGCGGGTGGATGAGTTGAGGAGGCGTTTTGGGATGTCCTGAGAGTGTGT
>JAKSCC010000058.1 GCA_022360815.1 Desulfobacterales bacterium | reverse complement strand
GTGGCCACGGCCCACGCCCTCGACGGCCTGGTTTTGATTCCCAACTGCGACAAGGTGGTTCCCGGCATGCTCATGGCGGCTGCTCGTCTCGATATCCCGACCATCTTCTGCAGCGGTGGGCCCATGCTGGCCGGCCGCCACCCCGAGCGCCCCGATGAGAAAGTGGATCTTATCAGCGTCTTTGAATCGGTGGGCGCGGTTCTCTCCGGAAAAATCACCGAAGAGGAGCTCTGCGCTGTGGAAGATGCGGCCTGCCCCACTTGCGGCTCCTGCTCCGGCATGTTTACCGCCAACTCCATGAACTGCCTCACCGAAGCCATCGGCATGGGTCTTCCTGGAAACGGCACCATTCCTGCGGTTATGGCGGCCCGCGAGCGTCTGGCCAAAATGGCAGGAATGAAAATTTTGGAGCTGGTGGAAAAGGGGATCACCCCGCGTCAAATCATGACCGACGCCTCCTTTGCCAACGCCCTGGCCGTGGATATGGTTCTGGGCTGCTCCACCAACACCGTGCTTCACTTAAAGGCCATCGCCCACGAGGCCGGCGTTGAGGTGCCCCTTGAGCTGATCAACGAGGTGAGCAAGGTCACCCCTCACCTCTGCTCCCTCTCTCCGGGCGGCAAGGACCATATCGAAGACTTAAACCGTGCAGGTGGCATTCAAGCGGTTCTCAAAATCCTTGCCGATGAGGGACGCCTCAACAAAGAGTGCATCACCGTCACCGGAAAAACCGTAGATGAAAACGTTGAAAACGCAAAGGTTTTGGATGGTGACGTCATTCGCCCCTGGGACAACCCCTACCATGAAGAGGGCGGACTGGCCGTTCTCTTTGGCAACATCGCCCCCGACGGCTGTGTGGTCAAGCAGTCGGCGGTTCTGCCTGAGATGATGCAGCACAAAGGTCCTGCAAGGGTCTTTGAATCCGAAGAGGAGGCCAGCCAGGCCATCATGGGCGGCAAGATCAACAAAGGGGATGTGGTGGTCATTCGAAACGAAGGGCCCAAAGGGGGCCCCGGCATGCGGGAGATGCTCACCCCCACCTCGGCCATCGCCGGCATGGGCTTGGACGGCTTTGTGGCCCTCATCACCGACGGACGGTTTTCCGGGGGAACCCGTGGCGCGGCCATTGGACATGTCTCTCCCGAGGCGGCATCCGGCGGTCCCATCGGGCTCATTCGCGAAGGCGATCTCATCGGCATCAACATCAAGACCAAGAGCATTGAGCTGATGATACCCGAAGCGGCACTTGAAGCGCGAAAAGCCGAGTGGAAAGCGCCCGAGCCCCGCATCACCAAGGGCTACATGGCCCGCTACGCCCGCATGGTCTCATCGGCCAGCGAAGGGGCCATCGTAAAATAGACCCATATGAGGCGCAGCGGCCTGGTGCGCCTCACATGGCTAAGCATGTATTTATATATTGATGACCGTGTAGAGGGGGGATGGAATGAACCTCTACCAAAAGAGAAAAGGATTTTGGCATGTCTGCAAAGGAACTCTCAGGAACACAAATTCTGATGAATGTGTTGAAGGAAGAGGGCGTTGACACCATCTTCGGGTATCCCGGAGGTGCGGTCATCGACATCTACGATGAACTCGCCAACTCAGGCATCAAACATATCCTTGCCCGCCACGAGCAGGGAGCGGTTCACGCCGCCGACGGATTTGCCCGAGCCAGTGGAGAGGTGGGGGTCTGCTTTGCCACCTCAGGCCCCGGTGCCACCAATACCGTCACCGGCATTGCCACCGCTTACATGGACTCCATCCCTCTGGTGATCATCACCGGTCAGGTCCCCACCCAGCTCATTGGAAACGACGCCTTTCAGGAGGTGGATATCGTCGGGATCACCCGGCCCTGCACCAAGCACAACTACCTGGTCAAGGAGATCGACAGCCTGGAGCGCATCTTAAGGGAGGCCTTCTACCTGGCACGCTCCGGTCGGCCCGGCCCGGTACTGGTGGATATCCCAAAAAACATCCAGACCATGATGACCAAGGTCAACGGCCCCGTAGAGATGGCCATGCCCACCTACAAACCCACCTACAAGCCCAACGCCAAGCAGCTGTCACGGGTGGTGGGGCTGATCAAAAAAGCCAAGCGGCCCCTCATCTTCTCTGGGGGGGGTGTGGTGCTTTCGGGGGCCTCTGATGAACTGAATACCCTGGTCAAATCCACCGGCCTGCCCGTGACCAGCTCCCTTATGGGACTGGGTGCCTTTCCCGGCACCGATCCCTTGTGGCTCGGCATGCCCGGTATGCACGGCACCTTTCGGGCCAATATGGCCATCAGCCAGTGCGATCTGATGGTTG
>JAKSCC010000031.1 GCA_022360815.1 Desulfobacterales bacterium | reverse complement strand
ATTCGTCACCGGCGGTCCTTGCGGGGGCTACGCTGAGTCGTGGCAAGCCAACAAAGGCAACCGGGAAGAATTTTCCGGGTTGTCGCTTTCACTGCAAAGGTACTGCAGGTTGTGTGCCAAAAGATATGGTAGCGTAAAATCCTGCAGCGCAGACCCTGGCAAAGGCTCTTTCGATCAGGAATCTGTATCATTTTTAGAGGCGTCCAGGCGTGAGAGAAGCTGGTTGTAGAGATGCTCCCCAATGCCTAAGGGGCTCCCTTTTTGGGTGAGGTCCTTTGCCCGCTCTTCATCAAGCATCTGCTGGTAGATCTCTTTTTGGTGACTGGTGCCGAAGACGGGGTCCCCATCTTTGGGACGCATCTCTTTCAGCATCTGGGTGACGAAGATCGCCTCAAAATCCTGGCACGCTTTTTTGAGTTTTCGCTTCTCTATGGTCTCTTCTGGGGAGGCCTTTTGTGTGGGGGGTGTGGCCACTATTTTCATGGTGTCTCTTCTCGATTAAATGATAACCAGCTCGGCCTGAAGGGCTCCGGATGCTTTGATCGCCTGAAAGATGCTGATCATATCCCGGGGGGTGACCCCGATGGCGTTGAGAGCCGTTGCCAGCTCCTGGATGGTGGTGCCTTTGGGCATCACCATCACCTGGGCTCTCTCCTCTTCCACGTTTGTGTCGGTCTCCTGGGTTACGGTGGTTTGGCCCTGAGATAGGGGGGCCGGCTGGGAGACCTCCTCGGTTTTGCGGATGGTAATGGTGAGGTTGCCGTGGGCAAGCGCCACGGTGCCGATGCGGACATTTTCCCCGATAATGACGGTGCCTGTCTTTTCGTTGACCACAATGCGGGCAGGGGTGTCCGGGGTGACGGTGAGATTCTCTATTTTGGCGATAAACTCAGGGGTTCGTCCCTTCATATACGAGGGGAGCATCAGTTCGATGGCCCCGGAGTCGAGGGTTTTTGCGGTGTGACCCCCAAAGGTTCCGTTGATTTTTCGAGTGATGCGGCTTGCGGTGGTGAAATCGGGGTTGTTGAGGTTTAAAATCAGACGGTGGCGACGGGAGAAATCGGTGCGCTGCTCCCTTTCGACGGTGGCACCGCCAGAGACACGGGCCACCAGAAGGTGATTTTTTCTGGCTTTTGCATCCCCCGAGCCCCCAATGGCCAGAGCGCCCTGGGCCAGGGCCAGGATATCTCCGTCCACGGTGCGCAGCGGGGTGAGAAGCAGGGTGCCTCCCCCTAAGCTTTTGGCATTTCCAATGGAGGAGACGGTGATATCGAGCTTTGCACCGCGCCGTGCAAAAGGGGCCATGGAGGCGGTGACCATGACAGCGGCGGCGTTTTTGAGCTTGAGGGCGCTTTTATCCACCGTCACGCCCATGCGGGTCATGAGGTTGGCCAGAGAGTCTTTGGTGAAGTCGGCCCCCTTGCCGTCACCTGTGCCGGCAAGGCCCACCACAATCCCGTAGCCGGTCAGTTGAAGGGGGCTGGCCCCTCGAATTCCGGAGATATCCTTGAGCCGTTCACCATACGAGGTCAGGGGGGCAAAAAGAATCACTAAAATAAGGAGAAGGCAGAGTTGGTGGAGTCGGTCTCGTGTCATGATGTTCCTGTTGTTTATGGTGCCGAAAGAGCTT
>JAKSCC010000075.1 GCA_022360815.1 Desulfobacterales bacterium | reverse complement strand
GCCAGCTACGTGAAATCTACAGGCCGTGCAAGGGAATGGCTCACAGATTTTACGTAGCTGGCCGAAAAGCTACCCACTTCTTGTCAAACAAAAAGGCCACTCCATAGAGAGCAGCCCCTTGTTAGTCTCATCATTACCGTGAATGTGTCTGCAGATGCGTTTCTAACAGCTTATTTAGGTCATATTCCAGGGTTTCAAGAGCGCTCCTAATCGTACCATCAACAAGCCTCTCAACGCCCACCATGAGCCGTTTACCGTGTGACGTTTCAAGTTCAATATGAAGTATTCTTACAGTCTTTAACATGAGGCCACCCCGCTTATTCTTCCGGCAATTTCAAAGACCCGGTCAATGGCTGATTGCAGTTCAGACCTAAGCCGTGCGTCTTGAATCTCCTCAGAGCTGTATGTCTCTTGACCGGTCGTGGAGTTCTCCACAAAGACAGAGCTAAAGGAGGGGCCTGTAAGAATCTCAAGTTCACGGTGAGTGGTGGTATTGGTGACGGTAATGGTGTTGGCGCTGGTCTGGTTCATTTCAGGATACCCCTTTCTGATTTAGTATTAAGACTGGCAAGCGGTGTTGGTGTTAAAGAACGTTATGTGTTAATGTGATTAATAACAACCGGGTTGTCCCACAGGAGAACATTAGGTGTCAAGAAAATTGTTATTAATAACATTACCAATAACAGAAAGGGCAGAATGAAAGCTATTAAAGACAGACTTGATGATAGGCTTAAAGGCGATAAGCAGCGTCAAATGAAATGGCGCAACAAGCAGAAAGAACAAGGCAAAAAGACCATAGCTGCACAAATCTCATCAGAGGCTCAAGACATCCTTACAGAAGAAAAAGAACGAACAGGAGAGACAAACTCGCAGCTTGTAGAGCGTCTAATCTTGTCTATACCGGCACTGAGAGCGACTAAAGGTGTCACTGGTAAGGAACAACAAGAGGTTGAAGATGAAGACGATATCCTGAGAGATGAAGACGGGAACATCGTACCTCGCCATGAGTGGGACTTTTAGTCAATCGTTAAGAAAAACAAGGGTAGGACTGTTACGGTCAGCCAGAAAGGCTCATTCCATCTTGTTACCAAATAGGGTACAATTTTCGCTTAACTCTAAGTTTGATAGTGTTAGTATAGATCCAAGCTTTGAGCATTGCTTAAATAAATCCTATTATCCCTTGTTATGTTAGCGTGTCAGCATAAAATGAGTCGTCATCACCAGACTCCTTGCCTGTTCCAAAGACCATCTCGAACGCTTTCCCCAAGCGGTCTCGCGGTGGTCTTTCTATGTGTGTGTGTGTAATCCCCCCTCACCCTGCCAAGTAAAGCAAGACGGAACAATCCTTCCTAAACTACACACCCCTTAACGGGCTATAGGATGCAATGGATAGCTTTGATTTCATGATGATGATGAGACGGTACACAGGTCACGCCCAGGTATGATAAGGGTCTGTGGATGAAGGGTGTTGATTTGACACTCTTGGGTTGGGCCGAGTAACTTCCGGTCTTGCGGATCTGGGGCAGCACCTCGTGGGTGACCCAGCGCTTGAACGCCTTGGCTTCGGATTTTCTCGATTTCAGGATGAGGGTGTAGAGGCCGGGTTCGTTGATGACGGTCATCATCTGGTCACCGCCAGGGGTCCGTATACTGTACGTACCCTTCTCGTCGTCATCTAACACCTTGGAAAGATTGCTTGTGCCTATCTCCAGTACGTCACAGACATCCTTGGCGACGAACCAGATGGTGTTGTCCTTGGTCAGGGTGCGTACTTCGTTGTTGTTGTAATCAAAAGGTATCATGTTCATGTAATTACTCCTCCTTCAGTACCTTCCAGTCTTCGGCCATCTCTTTTGACACGACAGCGGTGAGTCTTGGGCCTTTCTTAAGGTGTTCTTCCATGGTGAGAAGTGAGGAACTGTGAGCCTCCTCTTTGACCCGGCTGTTTCGGAGGGGTCACATTTCAAACCCGATGTTTCCCCGGCTTTAAGTATTTCCAGCGGCTTACAGTGGGTTCTGGTTGCGTAGTCGGTGTCTTTGTACCCAAGTATCCCAGCAACGTCCTTGCCGACGAACCAGACGCCTCCAAGGTCAGCCATTAACTTCCTGCTTGACCATCTCTTTTGCCATGACAACGGTGAGTCTTGGGGCCGTTCTTGAGGCGCTCCTCCATGGCGTTGAAGGCTGCGATATAGTCCTCTTTTAACTGTGCTGCCTCGGAGCCTCGGTAGCCCATGGCAAGAAAGGTGGAGCTGTAGCGGGTTATGGTGTAGGTCTTGAGTGCTCGGACGGCTCTACCTGCCTGTTGGTATTTATGCGCCACCTCAAAGTTGAGGGGTACGGAATTCCTCTGAGAACAATCAAAGGCGGG
>JAKSCC010000200.1 GCA_022360815.1 Desulfobacterales bacterium | reverse complement strand
CTTATCGAGATCTTTTCACTTTTTGGCATGTGAGGATTCGGTAGGGGACACGATTGCATGGTTGCCTTTTTTCAATGGTGAGTGTTGAAACAGTGAAATAAATGAAGCGTTTTAAAAACATCGCTAAACGAAATAATCTTGTTTTTCGAAATGGTTATTAAGAAAAAGCACTTGCACAACAAGTCGCTTTAAGGGACCGCTTACTGCTGCGCAGTAAGTTCCCTCGCTTCGCTCGGCGGCCCCTAAGCTCAAGCGTTATGCATCCAATGCTTTCACCAACTCACCATAAGCTTCAAGCGAACCTGTCTTAAATGATTTATACCAAGCTTCGAGAACTTCTTTTTTATAAATTTCAAGCTCTTGGAATATTTCACGAGCAAATTCTAATGAGGCAGTTCCAGAAGCTGTAATAATACCTTTATCGTTAGCGACTAAGGTATGCTGATAATTTTTACTACCATGATATTCAGAAATTTTAATATAATCTATTGAGTTACTTGTATGCTTTACACTATCCAACAAGCCTGTTTTTGCCAACCCAAGCGTCGCACCACAAATTGCTGCGACTTTAATTTGACTTTCATGAAATTTCTGAGCCAAAAATAAGACTTCTTGGTTGGCACCCTCATTCCAACTTAATCCTCCAGGTAATATTAGCATTTCAGCGTTTGAAAGTGTTACGTCATCAATGCTTAAATCTGGGGTTATTTTAAGTCCTCCCATCGTAATAATGGGTTTTCCATCAATGCTAAAAGTTTTTACCAGGTACTTTTCGGGGTTCACTTGCATCATAGGATTATTTATACCTGTAGTGACATACCCAATTTCCCAGTCTGATAAAGATGTAAAAACAAACAGATAAACAATTTTTGGTAAAACCATTATTTTTCCTCATGCTGTTTTTCTAGTTCGAACCGAAAATTTTTCAGCTCGGATAAAGTTATTTCGAGATTTTCAAGGTTTACATCTTCAGAAATTTTATTTGCCCATACTATTTGCCTTTTTGTTATTTCTTCGATTGCCTCTTCACCAAGTAGTGTCAATGAACAGAGTTTTGCCCGACGATGAGAAGGGTTTTCAATTGTCTCTATGAATCCATCTTGGATTAAACGATTAGCTATTCTCTGTACATTTTGACGGGACAACCCCATTTGCCTCGATATTTCAGATACAGTTATAGGTCCATTTTTTAATGCCCCTAATACTTGCCAGCGGGCACTCGTAATGCCCAAATCTTCGATTAACATGTTGCCTGTATTTATAATTGCTCCGTTAATTCGAAATACCTCTAAAATCAGTTCCGTAAGCTTATGTGCTTTTATTGTATGGCGCATGCCAATCTCCTTTTTGACACTACATTGTCATTATGACAACATGGTGTCAATAAAAATATTTTACAACAAGTAACGGAGTATGTTTAAAAAGTATTTCAGTGCATATTTATAATTTACTTATCTGCATAACAAGTCGCTTTAAGGGACCGCTTGGGGCTGCGCCCCAGTTCCCTCGCTTCGCTCGGCGGCCCCTAAGCTCAAGCGTTGTGCAATTGTCGTAAAAGATTCAGTAGTGTCCGGTTAGCTTTTTGCAATCGAATCAGTTAAAAAAAATCAATTTTATATTGACAAAACAAGTGGTTAATGCGCGTCAACGCCTT
>JAKSCC010000272.1 GCA_022360815.1 Desulfobacterales bacterium | reverse complement strand
GCGTCATCAGAAGCCCAACTTCAAAAACCCTCAAGGGGGGATTGTTGAAGCTGAGGCTCCCATTCACCTTTCCAATGTCCAGTTGATGTGCAACCACTGCCTCAATCCCGTCCGGATTAAGATGAAGGTCCTGGAAGATGGCAAGAAGGTCCGTGTTTGCAGAAAATGCAATGAAACCATCGAAGCTTAGGGCCCAGGCGGAGGATGTCAATGTCAGACGTTAAAAAACAGTATCAGGAAGAAGTGGTTCCCAAGCTGATGGAGACCTTCGGGTATAAAAACCGGATGGAGGTTCCCCAGATTGAGAAAGTCGTTCTGAACATGGGCCTGGGTGAGGCCATTAAGAACGGTAAGATCATCGATTCAGCCGTGGCTGAGCTGGCGAACATCGCCGGTCAGAAGCCCGTGGTTACCAAAGCCAAGAAATCGGTAGCGGCGTTCAAGCTTCGTGAAGGCATGCCCATCGGCTGCATGGTCACGCTTCGAAGAGAGAAGATGTGGGACTTTCTGTCTCGCCTCATTCACATCTCTCTGCCCCGAGTGCGCGACTTCCGCGGAATTTCCGGCAAAGCCTTTGACGGACGTGGTAACTACTCCCTGGGAATTCGTGAGCAGATCATCTTCCCTGAGATCGACTACGATAAGATCGATCAGATCAAGGGGCTGAACATCACGATCGTGACCAGTGCCAAGACCAACGCGGAAGGCAAGGAGCTGCTCAAGCTTCTGGGAATGCCATTCAGGAATTAGACAAGATCTGACTTATATGAAGGGGGCGAAAAGGGAGACCGAGTCCCCGCATTGAGTCTGCAAGGAGAAAGCTGTGGCAAAGAAATCAATGATGGCGAAAGCCGAACGCAAGCCCAAGTTTAAAGTCCGTGCGTACAACAGATGCCCCATGTGTGGGAGGCCCAGGGCTTACATGAGAAAGTTCGGTGTCTGCCGTATCTGTTTCAGAGACCTTGCATCGCACGGCAAGCTGCCCGGTGTTACTAAGTCGAGCTGGTAGGATTTTTATCCTTCCAGGTCGATACTGGTAGAAACCTATTAAAGTACTATTCAACGGAGAAAATCATGACGATGAGTGATCCTATTGCGGATTTGTTGACACGTATCCGCAATGCCGGAAAAGCCAAGTTCCCCAAAGTCGATATCCCCGGTTCCAAAATCAAGGTGGAGATCGCACGTGTTCTTCAGGAGCAGGGCTACATCAAGAGCTACAAGTTTGTTGAAGACGGCAAGCAGGGCATGCTGAGGCTGTACCTCAAGTATGATCAGGTAGGTACCCATGCAATCTTCGGACTCACCAGAGTGAGCAAGCCCAGCCGTCGCGTATATGCCAAGTATAAAGAACTCAAGCCCGTTCTCAATGGACTGGGTGTGGCCATTGTCTCCACTTCCAAGGGAGTGATGACCGACAAACAGGCCAGAAACGAAAAACTTGGCGGAGAGATTCTCTGCAATATTTGGTAGCGAGGGAGAGAGAGATGTCTCGTATAGGAAAAAAGCCCATTGTGCTGCCTGGCTCTGTCAAGGTGGCCTATGCGGATAGAAAACTTGTGGTGGAAGGCCCCAAAGGGAAACTGGAGCAGGAGATCCATCCGACCTGCGACCTGAAGATTGATGAAAACGTCATGACCGTTGAGATCGCTCAGGACGTCCGTAAGGCTGGCGCCTTCCACGGCATGACCCGTGCCCTGGTGGCCAACATGGTCACCGGTGTTGAGAAGGGATTTGAAAAGTCTCTGGAAGTCAACGGCATCGGTTACAAAGTGGAAGTCAAAGGTCAGACCGTCATTCTGAACGTTGGTTACTCTCACGCTGTCTCTTATGAGCTTCCTGAAGGCGTCACCGCATCTGTGGATCGCAACATCCTCAAGATCATGGGTGCCGACAAGCAGGCTGTGGGCCAGGTTGCCGCCAACATTCGCGACGTGAGACCTCCCGAGCCTTACAAAGGCAAGGGCATCAAGTACGTTGACGAATTCATCCAGAGGAAAGCTGGAAAGACAGGAACCTAATAAGCCTGACTTTGATCCGCCGATGAAGGTGAGGTCGGGAGCTGGAATTTCCGGCTCCCCTATGGTTCAGCTTATCAGATACAGGATAAAAAAATGGGTACAGTATACTCAACCAAAGAGAAGCGACTCAAAAAGAAGATCAGGATCCGTAAAAAGATCACCGGAACTCAGGAACGTCCCCGTCTCTGTGTCTTTCGTAGCGCCAAGCATATCTATGCACAGCTCATCGATGACACTGCCGGCGTGACCCTGGCAGCCGCGTCCACTGTGGACAAGGCCTACAGCATCGAAGAGGGCAGCGACAAGAGCGCCAAAGCCAAGGGCGTTGGCAAACTGGTTGCAGAGAGAGCCATCGAAAAGGGCATCAAAACCATCGTGTTTGATCGCAGCGGGTATCTTTACCATGGCCGCGTGAAGTCCCTTGCCGAAGGTGCACGTGAAGCAGGACTCGAATTTTAATTTGGAGGAGGCGTCCTTTGTTTAAGAAAGAAACAGAAGATAATGGACTGATTGACAAGGTTGTTCACATCAACCGTGTTGCCAAGGTCGTCAAAGGCGGTCGCCGTTTCAGCTTCAGTGCCATCGTGGTGGTGGGTGACGGAGAAGGCAGCATTGGATACGGTCTGGGCAAAGCCGGTGAAGTTCCCGAAGCCATTCGTAAAGGCGTTGAAGCCGCCAAGAAAAACATGGTGAAGGTGAACCTCGATAACGGAACCATCCCCTCAGAGGTCATTGGACGATTCGGTGCAGGTCGCGTGCTTCTCAAGCCCGCTTCTGAAGGTACCGGACTCATTGCCGGTGGTGCGGTTCGTGCCGTCCTCGAAGCCGTGGGTGTTCGCAATATCCTGACCAAATGCATGGGTTCCAACAACCCCCACAACGTCGTAAAAGCCACCATTGAAGGCCTGAAGTCCAATCAGAGCCGTGCGGAAGTGGCCAAGCGCAGGGGGCTGAGACCTGAAGATCTGTAATCGGGGGAGTGAGACTATGTCACAGACGCTGAAAATCACACTTGTTAAAAGCATGATCGGCCGCCCCGAAAAGCATCGCAAGGTGCTCAAAGGGATGGGTCTGACAAAGATGAACAAAACTGTTGAGCTCGAAGACACCCCTTCCATTCGCGGAATGGTTAATAAGGTGGTTCATCTTGTAAGCGTGGAGGAATGCACCAATGAAGCTTAATGAACTGTCACCCGCAGAGGGGTCTGTCAAAGCGCGCAAGCGTGTCGGCCGTGGTGTGGGTTCCGGCTGGGGTAAAACCTCTGGCCGCG
>JAKSCC010000023.1 GCA_022360815.1 Desulfobacterales bacterium | reverse complement strand
GCGAAAAGATGTTTGGCCTAAAAATTCTTAAAGGCGACATGTATGGATAAGTCCGGTGTTACAGATGATCTGGCAGTACTTTCAAGGCGCTTTCAGGATTTAATCGATAAAGTCCAGGGCATCATGGATGAGCTGTCAGAAGCGATACCTCCGCTGGAGGACCGTTTTGCATCATCAAGTTTGAAGCGGGCATATACCATTGAGGCCATACCAAATAAAAAAATTGGCAATCAGCGGTCCAAAGCATTGATTCGTGTGGTTGAAGAGGCGCTTAAAGAGTTGGATATCGCCATGGGCTCGGCACCGGATCACCCCGCCTCAGACCCCTGTCGGTCATCAAGTCAAAAAATATCATCACTTTTCACCATGGAGGAGCTTCATTTCCTCCAACAGAGCTTTGCTGCTTTTTCCACCGAAGATCGAAAGAACATCTCCTCTTGAATCTCTTCTCAATTCTCTTATAGCGCAGCGCTTTTTGCGTTCCTCCATTTTACCTCATCTTTGATTCCCTTCGGTCTTTTCCTTTTGTGATGGGTTGCCTGCTGCTTGTCAAGAAGGCCTTAGCACAGCCTCAACTCATGATAATCCCAAAAATTTATCGTCTACAACAAGAGACCAAGGACGCTCACCATGGCACAAAAACAGGAAGAGAAGAGTCTCCCTTTCGGGATGTTTGACGAGTTACTGGCAACGGTTACACAGTTCTGGGATGGGGTGATGATCTCACCTTCTTCACAGAAGAAAAAGGGGAAGAAAAAAGAAGAAACAGCCTTTCCGTGGCAGGAAGCGCTGAATGGATGGCAAGCCCTTCAGGAAGAGACATTTAAAAGTGTTTTATCCGACTCCATGGAGTGGGCGGGTCATGAAGCCATGAAACAGTGGGGGCATGTTGCTGCCAGTGGATGGGAGGCTTTGCAAGGAGAGAAGAAGGGGATGTTTCCCTTTGACACAATGGGGGGAACCTCTGTGGCTAATATGGCCTTGCGTGACATGTCGCAGAGGCTTTTTTCCTTTTTCTCCGAAGAGGTGAGCCGTCTCGTTTCGCTTCCGGCTTTGGGGCTTTCACGGAATTATCACGAGAAGATGGCTGGGGTGGTGGAGAAGAGCAACTACTTTTTTTTGACCCTTTCGGAATACCTTTCCATGATGTTTACCCCCTTTGAAGGGGCTGGTGTTGTGGTCCAAGAGAGTTTGAAGCGTGTGGAAAAGGAGTCGCAGGAGGGGGTGGATACCGATAAGCTTTACACCCTTTGGGTGGAAGAACTTGAGAAAGGGTACTTTGCCCTTTACAGCTCCAAAGAGTACCTGAACGTTTTAAAGCGGGTGGTGGAGGCTATGGGGGAATATACACTGGCCCGGCAGGTGTTTGTGGGTGATTGTCTGAGGCTTATGGGGGTTCCTTCAGAAGGGGATCTCGATGATTTGTATAAAGACATCTATCTTCTTAAAAAGAGAGTGTCTGAGTTGGAGTCCACTAAAAAGAAGAAACGCTAAGGCGATACTATTATTTTTAAAAGTTTCAAGGAGGAGACGATGACCCAGGCTGGAGAGCAGATGGTGGATATGGTCTCAAAAATGATGGGGTGGGGAGCCGATTCCCTGAATCGCATACGGGAGAGTTTCCATATGTTGGATGCGGATCTGGACACGCGTATCGCCCAGACCCCTTGTGAGGTGGTTTATGAAATGGATCGGGTTCGCCTCAAAAGGTATCGTCCACCCAAGGAGAAGGCAAAAGAGGGCCTGCCGCTTTTGGTTGTTTATGCCTTGATCAATAGGGAAACCATGCTGGATCTGCAACCCGGAAGAAGTGTGCTGGAGCTTTTTTTGGAGAGCGGTCTTGAGGTTTATATGGTCGATTGGGGGTATCCCACGCGCAAAGATCAGCACCTCACCATTGATGACCATGTCAATGGATACCTCCATGAGATGGTGGAGTATGTGTGTCAGGAAAAAGGTGTACCAGCCATCAACATTATGGGGATCTGCATGGGCGGAACTTTCAGTGCCATTTACGCCGCATTGTATCCCAAAAAAGTGAACGCGTTGGTTACCACGGTAACCCCCATTAACTTTGACACAGATCAGGGGTTTCTTCATAGCTGGATGAAGGATGTGGATGTGGATAAACTTTTGGGGGCCTGGGGCAACATGCCAGCGGACATCATGAATTTGGGCTTTCTTCTTTTAAATCCTGCGCGCCTTATGGTGGAGAAGTACAACGGATTTTTGCGTAACATGGGCGATAAAGATTTTGTGGAGAACTTTGTACGCATGGAGAAGTGGATTTTTGATAGCCCAGATGTGCCAGGTGCCACGTTTCGCCAATTTATAGTGGATTGTTATCAGAAGAACCTTTTGATTCAAAACAAAATGAAGGTGGGAAAGCATCGGGTGAATTTGAAAAAAATAACGATGCCCGTTTTAAACATCTACGGAAAAAAAGATCATCTGGTTCCCCCAGAGGCGTGCAGCCCCTTTACCGCAGCTGTGGGAAGTTCGGACGCCCGCGAGTTGTGTCTGGATACTGGTCATATAGGCATTTATGTGAGCACCAAGTGCCGCAACACGTTTGCACCTGAAATAGTGACCTGGCTTGCCGAGCGCGAGCCATCTGATGCGGTTTCATCTTGGTCCAAAGCTGTGAAGTAGTTCACCCTTGAAAAGAGATGGCTTCGGAGGCGAACATGAAGGGAAAGAGCATTGATGAAATGGCTGTTGGGGATTCGGCGGAAGTGGCAAAAACTATTTCAGAGTCCGATGTCTACACATTTGCTGGTGTTACCGGTGATTTTAACCCTGCCCATGTCAACGAGCATTATGCCAGCGGTACTTTTTTTAAAAAGCGTATTGCCCACGGCATGCTTTCGGCTGGGCTTATCTCTTCGGTTCTTGGGACCCATATGCCGGGGCCTGGCGCCGTATATATCAGTCAGGAACTCAATTTCAGAGCACCTGTTTATATTGGTGATACCATCACAGCCCGGGCTGAAGTAAAAGAAGTGCTCAAAGAGAAAAACAGGGTGCGACTCGAAACCACATGCATCAATCAGGATGGCACGGTTGTTATTGACGGCTCAGCGCTGATGAGCCCGGCACGCAGACGGTAATCAAGAGTCAAGGACGCGTAAAAAGGCCAGGTCCCAAAGCGGGAGCCTGGCCTTTTCTGTTTAAAGAGACAGGCTAAAAGGCCATCTCAAGAAGCGAGATGATCTCTTTTTTGGTCGGTTTTTTTGGGTTGAACTGCAGGGCCCCTTCTTTTAGGGCGTCCTCGGCCAATGTGTCAAAAAGAGAGGGCGAAACGCCGAGTTTTTTCAAAGATTTTAACCCGATTTGGCATTGAAGCTCCTTCAACTTGGAGGCGGCAAGTTCTGCTGTCTCTTTGTCGCTTTTGCCTTTGGTCTCAATGCCCATGGCTTTTGCGATATCTCTGGTTTTTTCAGGAACCGCATCGGCGTTGAAAGCGAGCACAAAAGGAAGCATGGCGGCATTGGCATCGCCGTGGGAAATACCGCAGAGGGCGCCGAGAGGGTGAGCAATGGTGTGCACAAGGCCAAGGTCGGCATTACCAAAAGCGAAACCGGCGTGGAGGCAAGCAAGCATCATCTGGGTGCGGGCTTTTTTGTCGTTTCCGTTTTCAAAGGCTTTTGGAAGGTTTTTTACGATCAACTCAATGGCTTTAAGGGAGTGCACTTCGGTGACCGGTGAGGCGTTGACGGAGGTGTAAGACTCAATCGCGTGTGTGAGGGCGTCTATGCCGGTGGCCGCTGTAATGGCCGGGGGGAGCCCCAAGGTGAGAAGGGGGTCGATCAAAGCGTGGCTGGGTCCCACATGACGGCCGAGAATCACAATTTTTTTCTTCTCTTTTTTATCGCTAATTACCGTGGCAGCGGTGACCTCACTTGAGGTGCCGGAGGTTGTGGGAATGGCGATGAGCGGTTTAACAGGTCTTTTCACCTCATTGAGGCCTGCATATTTAAAGATGGGGGCGTCGTTGGTCAAAAGGATGTTGATCGCTTTGGCGCAATCCATGGCGCTGCCGCCACCTATAGCAACCAGAGCGTCCACCTCTTCTTTTTTTCCGATCCTGGCGGCATCTTCTACAATCTCGCTTGATGGATCGGAGGTCACATCGCCGTAGGCAACAACCTTGGCACCTGTGTTGCGAATTTGCTCAATGATGCCATCTACGAGGCCCGCAGCTTTTACGCCCGGGTCGTAGATGCAGAATACTTTTTTTGCATGCAATAGGCTTATCAACTCTCCAACCTGCTTTGAACTGTTGTCACCAAACTGAATCGATGGAGAGAGGTCAAATCTGAAATTCATGGCTGCTTTCCTTGCCGTTTTGTTAGGGGGAGATCCGTACAAAGACGGTTTTTTGTAATGAAGATTTTATAGATTGTAAGGCCAGTGTTTGGGTGTTGTCAATTAAGGCAAGGGTGTGCATTTAGAAAGTTGATGCATCTCGAATGCGGCCGTTTTTCCCCTGACCGTTGGGGGCTCTTGTTTGACATGACAGGGGGGCTCGGATATAACCCGGCTGATTGTCCTGAATGAGGGCAACATGGTTTTTTGATTTACATTAATGATAAGACAGATGCATTCATATTCGCAATGCATTGGCAGGAAGTCGAGGATGCGGCATGTATGCGGATCTTAAGCTTTTTGCGGAGCCACCATGATTAGTCTCGAAAATATATCCAAAAGTTACGGCGGCCAGTGCCTGTTCGATGAGGTAAGCTTTAAAATCAATTCCCGAGAGCGTGTGGGGCTTGTGGGGCGAAATGGCCACGGTAAAACCACGCTTTTTCGTATGATTACGGGCCAGGAAGAGCCGGACTCCGGGCAGCTTCTTACGCCTAAGAACTATCGTCTTGGCTATGTCACCCAGCATATTCAGTTTACCGAAGATACCGTTCTCAAAGAGGCGGCTCTCGGACTTCCTGAACACGATGCCGATCAACTCTGGAAAGTGGAGAAGATTTTAGCGGGCCTTGGGTTTTCTCCTGAAGCCATGGCCCAAAGCCCTCATGATTTTTCCGGCGGGTTTCAGGTGCGCCTTAACCTGGCTCGGGTTTTGGTTTCGGATCCGGATCTTCTCCTCCTTGACGAACCCACAAACTATTTGGATATCACCTCCATTCGCTGGATTGAAGGTTTTCTTCGAGCTTGGCCTCGCGAGCTGCTTCTCATTACCCACGACCGTGGATTCATGGACCGCGTGGTGACCCACACCGTGGGGATTCATCGTCAGAAAACACGAAAGGTGACGGGAAATACCGAGGCCTACTACACCCAGATTGCCCAGGAAGAGGAGATCTACGAAAAGACCCGCCTCAACGATGAGAAAAAACGCAAAGAGATGGAGCTGTTCATCACCCGGTTTCGAGCGAAAGCGCGTCTGGCCAACATGGTGCAGTCTCGCGTGAAGACCTTGAATAAGATGGAGAAAAAAGAGAAGCTGGCCAACCTGGAAACTCTGGGATTTTCATTTCGAAGCAGCCCCATTAAAGGCAAACAGCTTTACCATGGTGAAGGCCTTTCATTTGGTTATGAAGGCGGCCCTCGGCTTATTGAGGATTTTTCCCTTCTCCTCGGATCCCATGATCGGGTTTGTGTGATTGGTCAAAACGGTCGGGGCAAAACCACCTTATTAAAACTTTTGGCAGGAGTCCTTTCCCCCGAATCAGGGACCATTACCCATCACCCTTCATGTGCCCCGGGGTTTTATGAGCAGACCAATATCTCCAGTATCAACCCACTGAACACTGTGGAGGAAGAGATTCTTTACGCCCATGCCGATGTGGAGCGTCAGCAGGCAAGAAATATTTGCGGTGCCATGATGTTTGAAGGAGATCTGGCGCTAAAGCGATGCTCCGTGCTTTCAGGCGGAGAGAAGAGCCGGGTGATGCTCGGCAAACTTCTTGCCACTCCCCTGAACCTTCTCTTTCTTGACGAGCCGACCAACCATTTGGATATGGAGTCGTGTGACGCTTTGATGGCCGCTGTGGACAACTTCGATGGGGCTGTGGTGATGGTTACCCACAACGAGATGTTTCTCCATGCGGTGGCCACGCGATTGGTGGTTTTTCGAAAGGGCGGGGTGGAGCTTTTTGATGGAAGCTACGCCGAGTTTCTTGAGAAAGTGGGCTGGGAAGATGAGGGAGAAGAGGCTGTTTCAGAGACCCTTGCCGTTGAGACGGAGGCGATTTCTGCAAAGAAGTCCATGGGGAAAAAAGAGAGTCGACAGCTGCGCTCTTCTATTATCGCCAGAAGAAACAAGGAGGCCGGTCCGTTGCGGCGGGAGATGGAGAAGATTGAAGCCGCCATGGAGAAGAGTGAAGAGGAAATTGAGCGTATCAACACGGAGCTTCTTGCCGCCACAGAGGCCGGAGACGGTGGCGCAATTACCGAACTCTCCAAGTCTCTTTATCACCACAATACGGTTATTGATGAAGGGTTTGAACGACTCAGTGAGCTCAGTGATGCGTTGCATGCTCTGGAGGAGAAGTACAACAAGGAGCTGGAAAGCCTTTCGTGAAGAGTGGTTGTGTAAGAGCACGAAAAAGTCAGGTTGATGCATTGAGACCCTCAACACTTTGGGCATCTGCTTCTTTTTTTGAAACTGTTGTGGATGCCAATCTTTCATGATTTCATACCGTGTGTCTTTTATATAAGAACTGTTGAGGTGAGGTTGAAAAAAGGAGTGTGAGATGAAAAAGATGTGGGGAGTGCTTCTTTTGGTCATGGGTGTGGCCATGTTTGTAACCATTCCATCCAAAGCAAGGCAGATTCAAGAAATTCGTGAACTCTCCGGTGGGGCGGTGATGATGATGAAGGGATGTTTTTATATTATCAGTGTTCTTCTCATTGGCGGAGGCCTTCAGAAAATAAGAGGGAAAAAGAGCGACTGACGCTTTGCGGTGAGAGATAGGGTCGCTGTTGATGTGTTGATGACTGACAATTTATACCAAAACGCCTGTTATTGGGGTGATATCCCAAAAAAATGGTTTATATATTGCTGTGTTTGCTTTATTCTTTAAAGAAGCCATTTTTCCGCAGTCTAAAATGCCGAAATTCGGATCAGATCCATGGGGCACATCCTGTAGTACCATTTTAACAATGGTTTTTTCAGGTTGTTCCACCCTTCGGATGCCCCACCTTTTTATCGATTTGAATCATTTACCGTTTCAGGTCAAAGTAGAGTTTACGTTCGCCCAGAATAGGCCGGGCGTTAACTTGTATTAAACGACTCAAACGATGACCTTCATGCGGTGAAAATCCATCAAAGGAGTAGAGCTTGTGAGTGGTGCCACCAACGGGGTAAGTGATGTTGAAACGCTTCAGCATGAAGTAAAATACCGTACCCGTCTACAGGATATCTGCAACAAGATTTACGCAGCTCTCAACTTGGATGATATCATCATCAACCTTAAAGATGAGATCAGGTCCCTTTTTGAAGCTGAGCGGATAACCATTTACTATGTGGATGGGGTCAAACGTGAGATTGTGTCGCGTTTTAAGTCGGGTGATGAAATCGATGAAATACGCCTTCCTATCAACAACGCCAGTATTGCGGGGTATTGTGTTTTCAAAAAGAGCTTGCTCAATATTCGGGACGTTCACGATTCAAAAGAGCTTGCGGCCATTGATCCCAATATCACATTTGACGCCAGTTGGGACCGGAAGACCGGCTTTATAACCCGCGAAATGCTGGTGGTTCCCATCCTTTACAAAACATATCTTCTTGGCGCTGTTCAGCTGATGAACAGAAAAAACAGTGAGGTTTTCTCAAGCAAAGATGAAGAGAACCTTCAGGAGATAGCCAAGATCATCGGTATTGCGCTTTATAATCAAAAACGCATTGCTCGAAGTAAAAAGGGAAAATTCGATCACCTTCTGGAGAATCATATCATGACCCAGAAGGAGCTGACGGAAGCCGAGCGTCTTGCACGTGAGGCCGTGGAACCTGTCGAGCATATCCTTATCTCCCATTTCAAAATTCCCAAAGGGGATGTGGGAGAGGCCATGGCCAAGTATTACCACACATCCTTTGTGGAATTTAACAAGACCATGCCCATTCCCGGAGAGCTTCTTGAGGGGCTTAAAGTACCCTTTATGAAGAACAACTTCTGGGTCCCTCTGCGCTCGGAAGAGAATCGGGTGATCGTTCTGGTTGATGACCCCCATGACGCCCAAAAAATGGGGCAGATCAATGTGCTCTTTCCTCGACGAAAGGTGGAAGCCTTTGTGGCATTTCGTGAGGATATTATTGATTATATCAACCTGTTTACTCAGGATGAAAAAGAGCAGTCTTCCATTGATGAGATCATCTCCCAACTGGCAGATGAAGAGGAAGAGATTGAAGAGGCTGAAAGCGGCCTGAGCGAAGAGAGCAGCGCTGTTGTTCAGCTGGTGAACAAAATCATTATTGATGCCTACAGCCGCGGGGTCTCTGATATCCATATTGAACCCTATCCCGGCAAGCAAAATACCCAGGTTCGTTTTCGAACAGATGGGGCATGCAGTATTTATCAGACCATTCCCTACCAGTATCGTGCGGCCATTGTCTCCCGCCTGAAGATCATGTGCGATCTTGATATTGCCGAGAGGCGGAAGCCGCAGGATGGTAAGATCAAGTTTAGAAAGTACGGAGGTCTCGATGTTGAGCTTCGTGTGGCCACTGTTCCTACTCAAGGGGGAATGGAAGATGTGGTACTTCGTATTCTTGCCGCCGGTGAACCCATTCCTCTGGAAAAGATGAAATTTTCAAAACGAAATTACGACCGATTTTCAGAGATGATTCGGCTTCCTTACGGGATCATTTTTGTGTGTGGTCCCACAGGTTCGGGTAAAACCACCACCCTTCACTCGGCTCTGGCGAAGATCAACGATGAGGAGCGGAAAATATGGACCGCCGAAGATCCTGTGGAAATCACCCAGCGAGGATTAAGGCAGGTGCAGGTGACACCCAAGATCGGTTTTGATTTTGCAGCAGCCATGCGGGCATTTCTACGTGCCGACCCTGATGTGATTATGGTGGGTGAGATGCGAGACCGTGAGACGACCCAAATCGGTATTGAGGCATCTTTAACAGGTCACCTAGTCTTTTCAACCCTTCATACCAACAGTGCGGCTGAAAGCATTACCCGTCTTTTGGATATGGGAATGGACCCCTTTAACTTTGCCGATGCGGTGATTGGTATTTTGGCCCAGCGTCTGGTACGAACGCTTTGCTCAGAGTGCAAAGAGAGCTACCACCCCTCTCAGGACGAGTATGATGAGTTGGTGCGGGAATATGGTGGACAGGACGCATTCGATAAATTATTAGGCATTGAGTACACCGATGATCTTATTTTGAACCGTCCCAAGGGATGCGAGATGTGCAGTAACACAGGGTACCGTGGCCGAATGGGGCTGCACGAACTTCTGGAAGGGACCGATGAGATGAGAAAGCTGATCCAGACCAGTGCACGTATGGAAGAGCTTCGTAAACAGGCAGAAGCCGATGGCATGACCAGCCTCAAGCAGGATGGGATAGCCAAAATCTTTGAAGGCTATTGTGATCTGATTCAAGTGCGAAGGGTGTGCATTAAATAGATTAAGGCTCTGAGGCGTTTTTGGTTTTTTTGATCATGTCGTGTTATGGAGGCGTTGTTTGGACTCTATCATCTCGTACGTTGTGACCGAATACCTTGTTATCCCCCTTTTTGCTGTTATGGCATTGGGGCTTCTCATCGTTCCCTTTGCCACCCCCCTAATTTCAGCCGTCTGGATTTTTCATGTCTGTTTGGGGCGGTTGCCACTTCTTAAGACACCCATAACCTTTCTGCTGATGCTTTTTGGCCTTGGCATCACCGTGGGGGTTTGGTTTGTAAATCCCGATACTGAGACCATTGACAAAGTGGTCAATCGGCCTTTGACCACCCTGGGGCTTCCCTGTCTGGCCCTTCTCCCCGCTTTTTTCGAGGTCAAAAGGGCCAAACTGACCCCAAAGTGGCGAAAGGCTGGCTATTCAGGAATTTTTCTATCAGCACTGGCCCTCTACTGGATGGCCTTATCCGCTTCCCTCTCTGCTATGGTCTGAACCTTTCACTCACTTGCTTTCTGCAGCGATCTCTCTTTTGTAACGATCCTTTTCGCTGTAGATGCAGCCGCAGTACTGCTGGCGGTAGAGGCCCATCTCCTTGGAGGTGTCGATGCCCTCTTTCCAGCCAGGACGAAAATCTTCGTAGTAAAATTTTACCCCCACCTCTTTGGCCAGCGATTCACCAATGGAGCGGATCAGCTCATGGTTTTGGTGACGGCTGTAGAGAAGCGTGGAGGTAAAGGCATTGAATTTTCCCCGTTTGGCTAAAAGGGCGGTGGCACGAAGCCGATCGTGGTAGCAAATGCGGCATCGATCGGCCTCGCGAAAGGCCGCCTTTCTTAAGAAAGCCTCCAGCTCGTAGCCATCTTGATAAATGATCTTGAGATCTTGGGATTCGGCAAATTGTCGCATTCCCTCTTCACGTTTCATGCATTCGGTGAAGGGGTGAATGTTATGGCGATAAAAGAAGCCCATGATCTCGTGTCCCGCCTCGCGAAGGGTGCGCGTGGGGAAGATGGAGCAGGGGCCACAGCATGTGTGCATCAATATTTTCATGGTGGTCGTCACGTTATTTGTTATAGTTTCGAGGGCCGAAGATGGCGGTTCCAACGCGAACCAGAGTGGCTCCCTCTTCGATGGCCACCTCAAAATCTCCGGTCATGCCCATGGAGAGCTCTTTCATCTCAACATTGGGAATTGCCAGCGTTTCAATACGCTCTTTGATCTGTCTGAGCTGTTTGAAAAAAGGGCGCGCCCCTTCGGGATCATCAAAAAAAGCGGGCATGGTCATCAGACCTTTGATGGCAACATGTTTGAGCTCTGCAATCTCTCGAATCATTTGAACGACTTCCGCCTCCGTGGTGCCCGACTTGCTTTCTTCTCCACTGGTGTTTACCTGGATAAGAATATTTTGCAGAACCCCTTTCTTGGCGGCCTGCTTGTTGAGTTCGGTGGCGAGCTTGAGGCTGTCAACAGAGTGAATCAATTCAAAGTTTCCAGCGGCATATTTGGACTTTTTGCTTTGCAGATGGCCAATAAAGTGCCATTGAATGTCCTTTTCCTCAAGGCGCTGAATTTTCTCCACAGCCTCTTGAATGTAGTTTTCACCAAAAATGCGTTGTCCTGCCTCAAAGGCTTCGGCTACCATTTCGACAGGTTTGGTTTTGCTTACAGCCACCAGGCGAATTTCTTCGGGGTTTCGCCCGGCTCGAAGCGCGGCCTCCTGAACCTTTGTTTCAATATGTGCGATTCGATCTTTCACTCTTTTTCCTCTCTGCGTTTCACAAGGTTGAGGGCCTGCAACTGTTCCACTACTTCGCAAACGGGAAGACCCACCACATTGGTGTAAGATCCCCGGATTTCTCTTACAAGCGAGGCGCCTTTGCCTTGAATACCGTAACCACCAGCTTTGTCAAAGGGCTCACCGGTTTTTATATACCAGCTGAGTTCGGCTTCAGACAGTTCTTTAAAAACCACCTCGGTGATCACCACGTCACAGATGTCGTGCCCTTTCTGCCGATTGACAAGGCAAAAGCCCGTCATCACCTGATGGACTTGTCCTGAAAGGGTTTGAAGCATGCGATGAGCCTCTTCTGGTGAGTTGGGTTTTCCAAGGATGGTTTGATCCACAACCACAATGGTATCGGCTCCCAAAACCCAGCGATCGGGATTTTCAGCGGCGACCTCTTGTGCCTTGAGGCGAGCCAGGGCCATGGCGCATACCTTCGGCGGCTCGCCTGGGGGCAGAAGTTCTTCAGCGTGGCTTGGGATGATATCTATGGGAATTCCGGCTTCTTCAAGAAGGTCTCGCCGTCTTGGAGATTGGGATGCCAGAATGAGTCTCTCTGTTTGGGTTTGCTGATTCTGTTTCATTTCGGGGGTTTTAGCAGAAAAGAGGAGCGTGGGCAAGCAAAGCCAGTGGTCTGGTTCAATGGGATAATGGCTCTTGGGCAGAAGAAGAGGTCTTTTGAAGCGAAAGGGACATCAAGGCGTGTTTTAAAGAGAGGATGTGGCGATCCAGTGAGACCGGTTGGGGCAGCTCAATGCATTCGCGCCAGAGGGATTGGGGATGCAGAGATTGAATGGTTACTTTTGTGCCCTGGGTGAAGACTCTCAGATCCGAAAGATCCACCTGTTTTACCTCAAGAATTATCAGAAAGTGGTCCCCCTCATCGAAGATATCCACCATCCGTTGTTCCTTTTTATACAAGGAATCAAGGGGACCAACCATCCACCAGCTAAAGAGGACAGGCTCTTGAGTTTGTGGGTCGATTCGTTTTTTTTCAAAGGTGAGCAGAGGCAACCCCAAAGTGCGGCGGGTAAGGGGATTTATGGCATCTCTGATGTGCATGAGGACTTCTGTATGGTTTTTTGCGTGGCACACTTCGGCCAGTTGAGCGATGCGCGCGTGACGATGGTGGAAAAGATGCGAGAGGATCGCGGCACAGCTTTTATCCAGCTTGCGAGAAAGCCTTTGAATAAGCGCTTCATCTACTTTGAGAAGTGCCATTTGAAAGAGTCGACTCTTCCAGATGTCGATACCGTTTAAGATGAGCCAGGCACACCGTTCTTGAGATCTTTTGTGGGTAAAGCAGATGCCCAAAGCGTCTCTGTTTCGCATGACATAGTAGTGTTTTCGGTTTTTGAGTCGAGTGATGGTGGCAAGGGGGATTTCAGCCATCATGCGCCGCAGTTGCCAGAAGAGAAGGCGCTTGTTGGTGAGGATACACTCGGCAACACACCAACCCGGTTTTCCCGGTAGTTTGCACCCTCCCTGTTGCCTGAGCAGAATTGTTTCATCGTTTTGGAGGGGAGGGGTTGCTCTTTTTGGAGGCGGCATTGTGGTGAGTATGCGTTTCATGGCTCATCGCTTTATTAAGGGGGCGGCATGCAAGAAGGTGAGCTCTTAGTGCCGTGCTTTTTTCTCGAAGGGTAGGGCCGTCAGCCCAGTTGACGCTTTTTTTGTAAGTTTCAAGGTGGCGGATAAGTCTCTTTTTTTCCGAACACTCTATCTGATCAAGAAGGTTTTCAGCAGATTGGATCAAGTTGTGGGCCTCGGTGATGGCTTCGGCTTGATCACGGGCGGCCAGATCCTTTTCTGCAAACTGTTCTGCTTCCTCAAGGGCTTCATCAATCTCTTCCTGGGAGGGGTGATGATTCGAGGAGACTGTCAAGGAAATCTCCTCTTCCGTGTGAAGATTTTGTGCCGTTACCTTGACAATGCCGTCGGCATCAATGGCGAAACAGATCTCCACAAGGGATTGACCGCGTTGAAGGGGTGGAATCCCTGTCAGCTCCAAAATACCTATTTCTCGGTTGTCCTTGGCTTGGTCTCGTTCTCCTTGGAGCACATGGATATCCATGTTGGTCTGATCATTTTTGGCTGTGGTGAAAATTTGTCTCCTGTATGTGGGGATGGTGGTGTTTCGAGGAATGATGCGGGTGAAAAGGCCTCCTTCCGAGGCGATACCCAAAGAGAGTGGGGTGACATCCACCAGTACGGCTTCGGTTATTTGACCGGTGAGGATGCCAGCTTGAACAGCAGCGCCGATGGCCACCACCTCGTCGGGATTGATGTCGAGGCAAGGCGGTTTTAAAAAAAATGCCTGGGCTGCCTTTCGAACCGCAGGCATGCGGGTGCTTCCCCCCACAAGAAGTACCTTGTCAATGTGGCTTACTGAGAGTCTGGCATCTTTAAGGGCTTGCCGTGTCGGCTCGATGAGCCTTTCCACAAGATCAGCGGTGATGGCATCGAAGTCGGATCGCCAAATGTCCCGCCGAAAGGAGTGAGGAGCACCAGAAAGAGAAGAAGGCGGCGTTAGAACAAAAGGTGCAACCGGTTTGTTGGAGCGCTCTTTTTTTACCGTTTCGGCAGCTTGAAGGATATGCAGTTTAAGTTCCGGACCAGCGGGTCTTTTGAAACACGACTCGATACTCGGGATGAGAGAGTCGGCCAGTCTTTGATCCCAGTCATCGCCTCCCAGTCTGTTGTCTCCGCACACTGCTTCGACCTCAAAAAAATCATCGGAAAGCGTAAGGATAGAGACATCAAAGGTGCCGCCCCCCAGATCCCAAACCACGATTCTGGATTCTTCCTGACGATGTAGGCCGTAGGCCAGGGCTGCTGCTGTTGGTTCACTGAGTATGCGCAAGACTTCAAAACCAGCCATCTCTGCCGCTTTGCGGGTCGCCTCACGCGCACCATGGTGAAAATAGGCAGGCACGGTGATTACCGCTTTGGAAACCGGAGAATCCAAGGCGTGCTCTGCATCGGCTTTGACCTTTTTTAAAATCCGAGAGGAGATTGCTTCGGGGGAGAAACGCTTTCCGCCTATGTTGATTTTTTTTTGAGACCCCATGTGGCGCTTGATGCTGGAGATGGTCTCCTTTGCGTTCAAAAAACCCTGCTCTCTGGCAGGGGTACCGACCAAGGGGAGCCCTTCTGCGGTTTGGGTATAGATTGATGGGGTGAGACGTTCACCCTGCCGGTTGGGAATGATGCGCGCGCGCCCCTTTTCAACCACGGAGGCCACGGTGTAGGAGGTACCCAGATCAATGCCGAGGAGAGGTTCCATAAGGGGTCCTTGTGTGCGGTGTTACCAACGTTAGAGGGTGGCAAAGGCCTCGCAAAACTCTTGACTTCGCTGTGAGGTGAACGGATTGAGGGAGCGAAGATGCTCTTCCAAGGCTTCCATCTGGTGACAGCGAATTTTCTCCACCTCCCCGTTTTTTAAAAGAATATCTCGCTCCCACTCACCCTGCTCTTTGCTGCGGGAGGGAAAGATGTGAACCAGATGGGAGAGAGGCCACTCCATAAGGGTTCGTGAAAAGGGATGTTGGTAGATGAGAAGGCGGGTTTCGGTGAGGTAGAGATGCCCATAGCGCCAGGCAGGATGCAGCCCGGCGTGATCGTACCAGGAGGCTCGAGCTTTAAAGAGAAACGTTTCATTTTGCATAAGTTGATTCTCTTTTTGTACCGACTCGGCCATGGCTTGTTGCCGGATTTTTGTATCCCACTCCTTGAGAAGGCCATAGCGTATCATGGTCTCCATTCCGGCCAAGGCAGCTCGAAGATTGACACCAATCAGCGGAATTCCCGCCACCGAGATCACCAGGTCGGCATGGATGACAATCCCCTTTGTCAAAGCCCGGTCGAGAAGGTCTACCAGGGTCGCCTGGCTGCGGGGTAGGGGGTCCATATGAGGCTAACTCGCAAAGCTGTAAGGGGGCCAGGGCCCCGTGTAGTGAACACTAAATCCATCGCTTTTTTCAATGCCTTCCAGCACATTACCCAGATGATGGCTCTGGGCTTCGGGCAGAAGGCAAGCGAGATTCATAAGCATCTGGCGGGAAGGCGATTCTCCCTTTTTGGTCTTTTCCACTTTGATCTCGGAGACATGGGGTTTGATCAGTTCGAAAAAATCTCGAAAGCAGAGATCAGCTCTCTTCTCCAGCTCTTTTTTTACAAGACTCTCCAGTTTTTGGCGCATGAGGTAGCCGGTGCCTCGAGAGGCCTCCTGGCATTTTTGGGTGAGGGATTGAATCTCTTCATTTTCTTGGGTGATGCGCGTGACCATGGAGGGTGTGTCCCAGAAGATTTGTACCCCGTATTCGGCTTTGTCTTTGACCGACTTCAGCTTAGAGAGATAGAGCTCTTCCGATCCCTTGAGCCATTTTTTCATGGCCTCTTTGGCAGATTCTTTTTCGCTGGAGGCAATAAGGGTGTCAAAGGCGACAGGGAGGATGGTTTTGCAGTGGTTCCAGGCTGTGTCGATCACCTCTTGGTGGCTTAAAAGCCACTTTTGAACCACGGCTTCATCTGAAGAGGCATAGGGCTCTGGCGATCCGTGATGCACCACGGCGCCCAGGTTTTCAAAATTGATAAGAGAGACCTCATGGTCGTCTATCCCAATGGGGCCAAAGGTGTGATTTTTTTGGCTTTCGGTGATGGCGTAGAGGTAAAGCGCTCCCTGTTGTTCAGGGCGTTTGTTTTCCTTTAGGACGGGGGCAGAGACAGGGGCAAGGGCAGGGGCAGGCTCGGGATCGTTCGAAGGCTGAATGTTTAACTCTTCTTGTAAGGCAAAACGGATCTCTTTTCGCAAAGCCTGACGAACAATGTTGCGAATGACAGGACGATGCGCTTTGAGGAGTTCATGCAGCTCCTGGGTGATGATCTCTTTGATCATGATTTGATCTCTTTGCTCCACTTTTCAGGATGAAGTATCTGTTCAAGCACATCGTCCACCAATTCATCAAGGCCGTCACGTACATTTTTGACCGCCTCAGATATTCCCTGTTCCACTTTGATCTGGGCGATGGCCTCCTCTAAGTCTAGCAATGCTTCTCCCAGACGAGTCTCCTCTTCGGGAGAGAGCCCACCACCTTCTACACGGCGAAGGGCTTGAAGACGAAGGGCATCTTGAATAATTTCTACCAATGCCATCACCAGCCCCAGCACGCCGTGTTTCAAGTTTTTTTCATCAATATCAATGCTCATAAAAAAGGTTCCTGCCGTCAGGTTGCCACATTTGTCTGAAGCGGTTGAGGCTTGGCGCTGATCCATCCGCACCATGGACAGCCTGTGGAGAGCAGTTCCTGAGTGGGCAGCACTTTTTCGCATTGGGGACACGACTCTTTGGCTTCCATCGCTTCACTCCAGGCTTCGTTGTTGAGCTCGGTTCCTGACGGAAATTCCAGGCCATATTTTGCCGCGGTTTCAAAAGAGGCCAGAGCCGCTCGGATTTTTACTCCGAGAAGTTCGACACCGGCTACGGAAACGGCAATATCAGCGTTGATCACAAGGCCTTTATCGAGGATGCGGTCCACCACGTCGGCCAGGGTGCCGGTGGTGTCCCGAGAGGGTTCCAGTGCCATGGACTATTCTCCATTAAATGGGGTTACTCTTCTGTGGTATCGGAACGTTTGCGGAGCCGAATGCGTCGAAATTCTGCAATATTGCCGTCATGATCGAGCATCGCTTCGTAGGTGGCCAGTACATCCAAGCTGTCGGGTATCGCTTTTTTCTCCAAAGCCTCAAGGGTAACGCACCAGCCGGTATCACTGGGCTCGGCACTCACCGTGGATTCGATATCCAGACCGATGATGGTGTGGAGATCCTCCCGGGCTTTTTTGATCGCTTCGGAAAATGAAATGGGCATGGTTTCTCCTCATGATAACTTGGTGTAAATAGAAAAATTTTGCGGAGCTTTTTTCAAAAAAGCGATTCGGCAAATCTGTGTGGCGTCGTTACAAGTTTTAAAATCTATTCATCCTCATCTTTCATCTCCCGGGCTCGGTTGAGTTTTTCCATCAGCTCTTCTTCCTGCTGGTAGAAGGTCTCCTCGTCGATCTCATCCATCTCCAAACGCTCTTGAAGGTGCATCAACGCTTCGTAGATGCCTTTTTCATCGGTCATCTCTTTTTTGGCACTCTTCTCCAGAGTTCGAGCGGTGAGTATGGTGGCTTTTATGGGAGCGAAAATTATTTTATCAAGGATTCCCATGACTCATTTTACCATTGAATGTGGAGTTCAATAAAATGGGAGGGGGCGGTGGGCCCCACATATTTTAACTTCATTTCACTTTCTCGGTTTGCCAAGAGTTGATCGATGGCCTCATCAAACGCCGTTTCCTGGTTTTGATCCACAAGATAGGCGTGGTGAAGAATCATGGCATCACCGATGGGGTTGTTGATGCGGTGGTCAACCCACAGCCCTTTTAAGGCTTTCCAGACAAGGGCCTCCTCCTTTTTTTTCTTCTGCTCAAGGGCTGCTGCCACCATTTCGCCCAGGTGGATCTGCTCGTCTTGTCTTCCTCCCCGTCGCCGGTTGAGTCGATCTCGGGCGGCGCGAATTTTAGGGCTCTCCTGAATGATGGAAGAGTAGACCGAATCCATCTCTCGCCACATGAGCTTAAGTCCCAACTCCACTTTTCCAGCGAAGTGATTGAGCTGCTTTTCAAGCTCTTTGTGACGTTCTTCCAAAAGTTTTTCGTAGATCAGTTCCAGCGTGTCTGCCACGGTTCCAAATTTTACAGGCAAAATGGTGTGGTGCTTCATCACCTGCTCCATCACCTGCTGATGGGCCATGGTATTTTTTCTGCTGATGGGGTAGCTCAAAACCGGTGTCGAACTCACGACAGCGGCAATGCCTTTGTGGCAGATGAGTGAAACCGGACCTGAGTCGGGCATTCCGGAACAGGTGAGCGTCTCTTCTTCTGGTGTGGCGGCAATGGCATAAATATAGTGGCCCATGGTCTCTCCTTGACATTTAACCGGTCAATTCTCGGATAAGTGCTTGAAGCTCGGCTTCGTTTCCAGGGCGTCGAACTGTTTTAAGGTAGCGCCGAACGGTTTTGAGCGGGGTAAACGGGATCACTTTGATGTCGACTTCGAGATAGGGCGTCATTTCATGGAGTGCACCGATAAAAAGAACCCCTACCTCCTCCGGCTTAAGGGTGGCGTTGATCTGTTGGGCAATGAATCGGTCCCTCTGGCGAAGAAGGGGGGCTCTTTTTATTCTGGCATAAATGGCGTAGGCCAGCTTTGCAAAAGGGGTGGTCTTTCGAAAAAAATCCATGGTGAGAGCGTGCTCTTTTTGCAAAAGCGCCAAAGACTCTGTTTTCCGGAGACGGGCTCCCTGGGACAAGAGCATCTGAACCAAAAGAAAGTTGGGACTTCCCTTGGCCGCTAGATCGTCTACAACTTTTTGGCCCAGCTCTCCTTCATCCACAAGGCTGTCTTGATAAATACAGACCTGTTCTCCCTTAAGATCCTTGGCCCATTGATGGATCTTATGCCAGAAGGCAGCCACCACCTTGCCATGACGATCATTCTCAGCATTTCCCCTCAGAGTGTGACGGGCTTGGTTTAGTTTTTCGGCTGCTTCACCCATCTCTTGGGGAGAGTGAATAACCGGAACAAGGTGAAGCGTTCTCATGGCCCCCCCCTTGCGGGGCGAACCCCAAACCACCCCTCTTCCGTCTGAAATGTGCTTTGATTTTCAAAGAAATCGGAAAGGAGGCGGTAGGAGCTGTGAATTGTTTCAAAAGAGAGCGCTTCGCTTTTTTGGGCGGCTTTTTGGTCGGGGTGAAGGCGAAGCGACGCTGTTTTATAAGCTTTTTTTAGCTCTGAAAGGGTAAATGCTTCTGAAAGATTGAGGCTGGCTCTGGCCCAGGCCAGGGCCTCCACGGGAATTTGCGCAATTTCAAGGGCGTGGAAGCTGTTGCAGGGCATGGGGCCAACAAGGCGAAAGTGGAGTTGGTCCTCATAGGCGATGTCCAGCGCTTGGATTTCCGATTCAAGGGTGGATTCTCCCTCTTTTTTTATGAGACAGGCGAGGCTGGTAACCATCTCTTCTTGGGTGGTCTCAAGCTCTAAAATGGAGAGTGTGGTTTTGGAGAGGCGCTCGACAATGGTTTTGGCGCAAGCCCTCTTCATCTTTTGAAGCGCTTCATCGATTTTTTTTCCAAAGGCCAGCTGCATTTTTTTTGATGGTGAGATTTTTGGGTTTTGAAGCGCTTGAATCTCAGGTTTTTGACTCAATGCAATTAAAGTTTTTTTAAGATCGCTGAATCGTACCATCAGATCAAATTCGGTTTTGCCTTGCACCTCCTCAAAGCTCTCCTCAACAAGACGTTTGCTTTGCGTACAGAGCAGGTCAAGGCATTTGTCGCCTTTGATCACGGTTCCAAATTTCATGGGAATGACCTCGCCTGCGTACATCATCTCTTCCAGAACCCTCTGGTGGGTGGCCAGGTGCCCGAGAAGTTCATTTCGGGAAGAGTGGGTGAGCTCTCCACCGGAGAGCTCACTGGCGGCGAGGGCGTACCCATGCGCCGATGTGAGACGAATCGGGCTCTGCTCTACCCCTTGTGAAGAGAGGGTGAGAGTGTTTTGCGGGGTTTTTATAAAACCATACAGATAGTAGCTTTTATCTCTCATGGCGCTTTCCCTCACGCTGGGCAGCAATGGCCGATTCAAAGTGGTGGCTGGAAATCTCAAAGGGGGCTGTGGCCGGGCGACCTGCTTCGATATGGGTACGGATGGCCGTCATGGCTGCCGATTTGCAGATAAAAGCGATATCAGCCCCCACCATCCCTTGGGTTGATTGGGCAAAGCCGTGGATATCCACGCCTTCGGCAAGGGGTTTGTCCTTTGTGTGTACCGAAAAGATGGCGTGGCGCGTTGTCTCGTCGGGCAGTGGCATCGCCACATGAAAATCGAATCGGCCGGGACGCAGCAGGGCAGGGTCGATAAGATCCTTTCGATTTGTGGCAGCCAGAATCACAATGCCTTTAAGCTCTTCAATGCCATCCATTTCGGTAAGAAATTGGCTGATGACCCGGTCGGTGACTGCCGAAGACCCCTCCACTCCCCGTTGGGGAACCAGGCTGTCGATCTCATCAATAAAGATGATGCAAGGCGAAGCCAGGCGGGCTTTGCGGAAAATTTCCCGAACCCCTTTTTCACTTTCCCCGATCCATTTGGAGAGGAGTTGAGGTCCTTTAACCGAGATAAAATTGATGCCGGATTCTGAGGCAACGGCTTTGGCTAGAAGGGTTTTACCGGTTCCCGGTGGGCCGTAAAGGAGCACCCCCCGCGCTGGTGTGGTACCTGCATGTTGAAGAAGGGGTGCATAGGTAAGGGGCCATTCAATGGTCTCTTTAAGAAGGCGTTTCACATCCTCCAGGCCGCCCACATCTTGCCAGGAGACATTGGGGATTTCGGTAAAGACTTCTCGAATGGCAGAGGGCTCAATACTTTTTAGAGCCTCTTTAAAATCATCCATGGTGACCATAAGGTTGTGAAGGGTCTCCATGGGGAGTTGGGCCAGCTCAAAGTCGATACGGGGAAAAATTTGTCGAAGTGATGCCATGGCCGCTTCGCGGCACAGGGCTTCGAGATCGGCCCCCACATAGCCGTGGGTGATTTCGGCAAGGCGTTCAAGTTCCACATCGTCTGCCAGGGGCATTCCTCGCGTGTAGATGGTAAGGACCTCAAGGCGACCGTTGCGGTCGGGAATGCTGATCTCGATCTCTCGGTCAAAACGGCCGGGACGGCGTAGTGCAGGATCGATGACATTGGGAATATTGGTGGCCCCGATTACCATCACCTGCCCTCGGGAAGACAACCCATCTAAAAGGGTGAGGAGTTGGGCGACAACTCTTTTTTCCACCTGCTTTTCACCGCCCATCTCTTCGCGTTTTGGCGCGATGGCATCGATCTCATCAAGAAAGATGATGCTGGGGGCGCGGTCGGAGGCTTCCTGAAATATTCGCCGCAGATTGGCCTCGCTCTCGCCGTAAAGCTTGTTCATGATCTCCGGTCCGCTTAGATGACAAAAGTAGGCATCGGTTTCACTGGCGACGGCCCGTGCGATCATGGTTTTGCCGCACCCCGGAGGGCCGTGGAGCAAAACCCCTTTGGGCGGGTCGATACCCAGACGCTCAAAAAGTTGGGGGTATTTCAGGGGCAGCTCAATCATCTCTCGAATGCGTCGAATCTCTTTTCCAAGCCCACCGATATCTTCATAAGAGATGCGCGACTCTCCACCGGCTTGGCTGTTTTCAGACTCGGTGATGACGATATGAGTATCGGGATGGATAAAAACCACCCCTTGGGGTTGGGTGTGGGTTGCTTTAACGTCTCGGGTTTTGGCACCAAAGAGCTTGGCTCTCAGGGTGTCGCCCGTAACCAGAGGGACCCCTTCAAGAAGACGGCCGATGTATTTTGAGTCGTAAGAACGCAAGGGGACCATGGGCATGACGGTTAATTTTTTAGCGGGCACACTCTGACACGACTCAATGGAGACCTTTTCATCAATGCCCACCTGGGCATTTTCGCGAGTCACACCATCCAAGCGGACCCACCCCTGGCCGCGGTCTTCCATAAAGGCGGGCATCACTTTGGCCACGGTCTTTCTTTTGGCAGAGATCTCAACAATATCGCCTACCGCCACGCCAACGGAAGAGAAGTCCGCCGGATCGAAGCGAACGATGCCCCGGCCCACATCTTTGGTCTCCGCCTCCTTGACCTTCAGTGTTAAGTGGTTTTTGTTCATGGCACCTCATTTTACGGTCATTTAGCCAATGGTGACTTCAAGAATACCGTTTTTGTAGCTCCAGGAGAGGGACTTCTCATTTGCTGGACTGGAAAGAAGCACTTCTTTACGGTACTCTCGGCTGCCACCCGTGGTGGAGATGGTGAGGATATCGTCTGTCAAGGTGACATCAATCTCCTCCTCTTCCACCCCTGGCATTTCTGCCACCACCTGAATACCTTCTTCCCCCTCAAACAGATCCACAATGGGCTCTCTTACCTCCTCGACCACGGGGCCCTTGGAGCCGGGTTTGATATTGCCAAAAGATTGAAACTGGGGGCTTCCATCGCTTAACGTGCGAATGTTGACTCCGTACACCCCACGGAGATCCTTGAGCCCTTTGATTTTCTCCATACCGCTAAAGTTGATTTCGCCGGTTTTTTGAAACTTTTCTCCGGTTTCAGCCAGGCGTGTGGCGGCATCAATAAGGTTGTTCAACCCTTTAAAAAGGCCACCCAACCCAAAGTCAGCCTGACCGGATTTCTCTTTCTTTTTTTCGTCCATGATTGTTCCCTTTGTGAAATTTAGGAAAATAGATTCAAAAAAATTCCAACCTTTTGCGACATCAGTGTGAGGCAATTTCGATGGAGACAAAGTGAAAGGGAGGTGCAGGTCCAACACAGGCAAATTGAAGCCTGTGTGCGTATTGTTCAGCTAACTCTTCCATTAAAAAGTCGAAACTTTTTTCTCGAGTACGGTCGATAAGGCAGGCGACATTGATTACCATATCCTCTTTGCGAGGCTCTTTTTCTACCTGGTCGACGCAAAGGCGGCTCAGTGAGGTCAGCACCGGTGTCGCCTCCTCCTTTCGCTTTATCTCAAGGGCAGTTTCAACGGCCTTGCCCAGGGCGCTTTTAGCTGAAATCCGGTCTTTTTGTTGCTGCCATTCCATCTGGGCGCTTTGAACCGAAGGCGTTTTTCGCACCTCGTGAAAGACAGTCTCCATATCCTTCCAGAGCGCACTCACCCCAAGCTCAATTTTGTTGTCCATATCCCGTAAAAGCCCCTTAAATTCCACGTAACGTTTTCTTAAGATCGTTCGAATTTCATC
>JAKSCC010000264.1 GCA_022360815.1 Desulfobacterales bacterium | reverse complement strand
CCTGGGTTCGACTGGGATATGAGAGCTGTTTGACTGCACTCCGAGGATGATCGTTGGCCTCGTTAATCATCGATCAAAACATAAATGCAGACGACTATGCATACGCGGTAGCTGCTTAAGCAGTGAACCCGCACAAATGTCTTCTTAGGAAGGCACGTCACCCGGACTTCTCACTTAAGTCAGGCGTGGCGACACTTTAATGTGATAGGGACCGAAAGCTTGGTATGTTACCACCTGGCGGTGTTCGGAACCGAAATTAAAGCCGCAAGGGGCCGCTTGGGGGACCGAGTCCGCAGGTAAAACCCAAACGTACTTAGAGGCGGGCTATGAGTGTAGAGGTCTTACGGGGAATTATTTCAGGACGCGAGTTCGATTCTCGCCGCCTCCACCATTATATATACAAATCAGACAGTTGTCTGAAATTAAAGCTCGTTTCGGATCAAGGTGCACACTTGGTATTCGAGAAGAGCTTTTTTTATTGTGGCCGAGTCCATCCGTCGCCGTCCCATCGGTCCTTATTTGAATTGGTTTCGACGCAATCCTTTGCGATACACACGTTTTGGAATCTCCTCATAACAGAAAGGTATTAAGGGGTTCTGTTATTTTCTTTCCTTCTCTTTCAAAGATATCGATACCAATGCCCTGAGTCATTTTTAAAGCTTTGGTGTGGGTTGTTGCTGGAGCAAATTCTATCAACTAAGAGTGGTTGAGTAGGCTTTGGTGGATGGACCTAGGAAATCTTTCTTTTGATGCGAGCGAAAGAATTTGTTTAACTCTTTTGGATGGCAAGATAGTGAAATATTCGAGCCTGAGGGTGGCGAGAAGGGGCTACGAATCCAGAAAAGTAAAAACAAAAGAAGGAGTAGGTCATGTTCCAAAGGTTCCATGATGAGAAGATAGTATCCAGCAGCGATGGGGTGGAGCTTTTTGTTAGGGTGGATGCGGTGGAGCACCCGGTTGCCGTGGTCGTGATGGTCCACGGCCTTGCCGAGCATTTGGGCCGCTATGATCAACTGACCCGAGAGCTTAATGAGGCGGACTTTACCGTTTACCGATTTGACAACCAGGGGCATGGAAGGTCTGGTGGAGAGAGGGGGTATCTGGAAGATTTCACTCGTTTTCTTGACGATGCCGATATTTTGGTGGAAAAAGCGAAAAAAGAGGTGCCTGAAGTTCCTGTTTTTATGCTGGGCCATAGCATGGGAGGTTTTATTGCGGCGGGCTATGGGGTGAAGTATCCTGGCAAACTTACCGGTCAGATTCTTTCCGGTGGGGCCGTTACTCCACTTCCCCTTTTTGAGGGCTTTAAATCCATTGACTTTACGGGCGAACCGCGGGTGAAGGTACCCAACGCTTTGTCGGCTTTAATCTGTCGGAATCAGGTTGTGGTGGATGCTTATACTAACGATCCTCTGGTGTTGAAGGAGATTTGCCAAGGGCTTTTGGGGGAAGTTTTTGTCAATGGAACCGCTTGGCTTGAAGCCTATCTTTCCTCTTATGCCTGCCCTTGCCTGATTCTTCATGGCGATGACGATCAGATTGTGACCCCCAAAGCATCTCAGGTGATGTTTGATACCATCACTTCCCACGACAAAACACTCACCTTTTACCCTCATTTTTATCATGAAATTTTAAATGAGGTTGGCCGCGATTTTGTGGTAAGTGATGTGATTGGCTGGATGGAAGCACGCATTTAGAGGGTTGTACTGCTGACGTAGAGTAGCCGACTTGCGCTGACCAAAGGGCATTTTTTGCTACAGTGGATTTGCCACTCCTGCCTACCGAAGGCAGCATTTATTTTTGCATTAAGTGTGTCACAGCAGCCTCGAGACCGTCGAGGCTCAACTCATACATGGGGAAAATCTGTCTTATCACCTGAATGGTGCGGGTATATTCCCACATATGGGGCTGCACGGGGTTGAGCCAGACGCAGTTTTCAAAGGTTTCACTTAAGAAACGCAGTCTTTCGATGCTGGGCTTGCCGCTTCGATCTTGGACGTAAATGGATCCGTCTCGAGAGAGCAGTTCGTAAGGTGCCATGGAAGCGTCGCCCAAAATGATGAGCCTGGTATCCGGATCGATTTTGGCGAATTCGTCGATACGTTTGGGTTTTCGGTAGCGGCTGGCATCAAGCCAAACCGTATCGTAAATGGTGTTATGAAAAAAATAGGTCTTCAGGTCTTTGAACTGGGCGCGGGCGTAGTCAAAGAGGGTCTGCACCACATTGACGTAAGGGTCCATGGACCATCCCCCGTTGTCGATCATGAGAACCACCTTGAGGCGGTCCCGAAGGCTTTGATCAAAGACGATCTCGATTTCACCTCCGTTTTTCATGGTTTGATAGATGCTCTTGTCCACGTTGATGGCATCCCTTGGGCCTGAAGGCACCAAGTTTCTCAGGCGTTTTAATGCTTCCCCGATATGGGCCTGGGTGAGGGGACCATATCCAGAATACTCTTTGTAGCGCCTCTCACCGGCAAGTTTTACAGCGCTTTTGTTTTTGGACTGGCCTCCCACGCGCATGCCGCCGGGGTGATAGCCGGAATGGCCTACCGGAGAGTAGCCTCCTGTGCCGATCCATTTGCTGCCGCCGTCGTGGCGCTCTTTTTGATCCTTGAGGCGCTTTTTGAAGTAGTCAATAAGCTCGTCTGGGCTGAACCTGGACAGCTTCTCTTCCTCCTCACCCAAAGCCTGGGCCATCTCCTTGGGATTTTGCAACCACTCGTCCAGCATCGCTTTGGCCATCTCATCCAGAATCAGCTCATCATCCTCCGGAATCTCCACTCCCTTGAAGTACCAGGCAAAGACCTGATCGTAGATGTCAAAGTATCGCTCACTTTTGATGAGGATGGTTCGGGCTGTGGTGTAAAACTCCTCCACAGAGTTTACAAGCCCCATGGTCATGGCTCGGTGAAGCCTCAGAAACGAGGTGGGGCTCACCGGTACCCCGATCTCTTTGAGCTTGAAAAAGAAATTGATAAACATTTTGGTCTCCAAACTTCGGCGGATCGTTTTACTAAAAAAAACTCCGCAAAAAACCTTTATATAAATAGCACCGCAACTATCCAGGCGGGTTGGTATCGACCGACAACATTTGGGGATCCATTATTCCCTGGTTAGAAAATGCGGCGGCGAGTCACCTGATTTGCGGCTCGGCTGTAGTCGGGGCTTTTTTTAAAGAGTACGCCAAGGAAGGGGATGTCTCCTTTTGAGAGCTGCTTGGTTTTAAAGTCCGGGTCAGCCTGAAGGGCACGGATCCAGTTGATGAGCTCGCGGGTGGCCGGTTTCTTTTCGATGCCGTCGAGGTCTCTGAGTTTATAAAAGGTGTCGATGGCCGAGCTTGCCAGGTCGTCTGAGAGCTGGGGAAAGTGGACGCCGATGATGCGTCGCATCATTTTGGGGTCGGGAAAGGCGATGTGGTGAAAGTTGCAGCGTCCGAGGAAAGGGTCGGAGAGGTCCTTTTTGGCGTTGGAGGTGATGAGAATCACGGGGCGTGTCTTAGCAGAGACCGTTTTGTCGATCTCCATAATATCAAACTGCATCTGGTCCAGTACGTCCAGCATGTCGTCCTGAAAATCGGTGTCGGCCTTGTCGATTTCATCGATTAAAAGCACCACCCGCTCGTCAGCGGTAAAGGCCTGGCCGATTTTTCCCATGGAGATGTACTCTTCGATATTGGAGACATCGCGGTTGGAGTCTCCGAAGCGGCTGTCGTTGAGTCGGGTCAGGGTGTCGTACTGGTAGAGGGCTTCCACCAGCTTCATGCTGGATTTGACGTTTAAGGTGATGAGCGGCATGCGCAGGCTTTCGCTGATGGCGTGGGCCAGCATGGTTTTTCCGGTGCCGGGCTCGCCTTTGAGAAGCAGGGGCATTTCAAGGGCCATGGAGATGTTGACAATCTTTGCGAGTTCTTCATCCAGAACGTAGCGTTTCGCACCGCTGAAGACAGCGGCCTGATCTTGTGAGGACATGAGGTTCCTTTCGAAGGGTACCGGCAATGGGTACTCACCTTTACATGAAAATGAGAAAATTATAATGACGCATTTGCCTCTGTATTTTAAGCAAAATGCGGCGACTTGCTATGGGGCCGGGGCCTCTTATGTGCTTCCCTATGCAGGGCTAAAGCTTGAGGTTGAATTTGTTATTATAAAAGAAAAAACAAAGTTTAGGAACGGTTTTTTATAGATAAGGGTAAGATATAAAGAGTCAGGCTCTTTTTTGTGCAACCAACAGGTTTTTAAAAAATAGAGCCCTTTTTGTTGACGCTCCTTGGGGGGAGGTGTAGTCTGAAAGATCGCCTTTAATTAATAGAAGATATGCGATTTGCTCAGGAATTGGGTTGTTTGGATTGATACCAATAACCATGAGGCCTGTTATGAATCATGGATTCAAAAGGTATGCAAATCGGGTGGTAGACTCTGTTCAAGGGTATCTCCTTTCGACCCTGTTGATATGGGGCGGATTTACCCTTCTTCTCTTTGTGCTTTTCTGTCTGTGGCATCTTTTTATTGAGACCCCCGTCGGAAGAATTCATTTATCAATCTATCCAGAGCGGAGTAGCGACATTGCCCATATTCTGGGGCAGAACCTTCTCCTTTTTTCAGCGGAGTTCTCACTTTATACCTTGACATGGAGTGTGATTGTTTCATGTGTTGCACGCACTCTTTGTCTTGAACGGCTCTTTATACAGATGAGTCTTCCCATTAAATTTTTGAGCTGCGTGCTTCCCTTCTCCTTGTTTATAAGTGAGAAAATGATGGGAGAGTATGGACTTGATACCCGATTCGTCTCGTTTGGCACCGCCCTTTTTCCTTCAGCCTTTTTTCTTTTTGCAAGCATGAAACTGGTCGGAGTGGTTGTTCCAGAAGCCCCTTGGCTCTTTAACTCCATAAGGGAGAGGGTCAAAGCGTGGCGAAAAAGCAGCCTTTAATGCTTTTTATGGCTTATCCTCGAGTGATGAACTCCCGGTCGATATGAGGAAGCCGCTCCAGCATCTCTTGGATATCGGTATCGGTATCAAGCCATCCCGAAAGTTGTTTGAGCATGGTTTTGGCGTAGCGGTTGTCGGGAGAGCCGTTTAAAGAGAAATTGACCCAGAGCCCGTCTTTTTGAAAATCCACGAGCCTGGCCTCTTCGAGAATTTTCAGATGTTTGCTCACCGTGGACTGGGCAAGCCCTAAGGCTTCGGTGAGTTCGCAGACACAGAGAGATCGGTGTTCAAGGGCCTTGATGATTTTAACCCGGCCTGGGTCGGAGAGTGCTTTCATCACTTTGATAAAGGATTTCATGGTGAGGACTCCGTGTGCGTTATGTTGAAGATCCGCAAGCTTTTTTTGTTGCGGTTTTTTTTATGGATTTGAAGAAGAGTTGCTCTCGATTTAGGGGCATCGCATGATGTGGCGCGTTTTGTCTGGGGTATCAATTTTATTTGAATCGCTATTTTGGGGATATACGGGCCGGTTGCAACTTGTGTCAACGGAAAAAATGAGGTGGCATCTGTTTGGTATGCCCCTTTTGCGTACTGTGTTTAGGACCCGAAAAGAGAAACGGACGGTCTTATTATGAAGCTGTATTGACAAGGCGGTTTAAAGGGGCATAGTTTTCCATTTTTTGAGTGAATTGGTGCGTGCAGTAAAAAAGCGATTTGTGTGAAAGGAGAAGACCATGGAGAAAGAGCGGATCAGCCTTGCAAGTGATAACTATGCCGGAGCACATCCCCAGATTGTGGAAGCGGTTGCCGCTGCGGCTTCAGCAACCGCATCGGCCTATGGGGACGACCCCTGGTGCAGTCGAGGCGTGGAGGCATTCAAGGCGATTTTCGGTGATGATATTTCGGTCTTTTTTGTCCTGACGGGAACGGCGGCCAATATCCTTTCCATTGATGCCGTGACTCGGCCCTTTGAATCGATACTCATGAGCGATTGCGCCCACATGCACATGGACGAGTGCGGCGGGCCCGAGCGTTTTACCGGAAGCAAATTCATTGCGGTGCCTTCAGAAAACGGAAAACTTACCGTTGAAGGCCTCAAGCCGTGGCTGGAGATGGAGCCAGAGTACCATCGCTCCAACCCAAGGGTGGTATCTATTACCCAGACCACAGAGTATGGGACAGTCTATACCCTTGAAGAGATAAAGACCATTTGCGACTACGCCCATAAACACGGTCTTCTTGTCCATATGGATGGATCACGTATCTCCAATGCGGCTGTCTCATTGGGTCTTGATTTTAGAAGTTTTACTCGGGATGCGGGCGTTGACTTTCTCTCTTTCGGGGGCACCAAAAACGGGATGGTGTTTGGAGAGG
>JAKSCC010000316.1 GCA_022360815.1 Desulfobacterales bacterium | reverse complement strand
GTCTTCTTGTCCATATGGATGGATCACGTATCTCCAATGCGGCTGTCTCATTGGGTCTTGATTTTAGAAGTTTTACTCGGGATGCGGGCGTTGACTTTCTCTCTTTCGGGGGCACCAAAAACGGGATGGTGTTTGGAGAGGCCGTGGTTTATTTCAACCACGACTACGACAATGCCTTTCAGTACACTCGAAAGCAGGGGATGCAGCTTCTCTCCAAAATGCGTTTTGTGGGAGCCCAGTTTGAAACCTTTCTCTCCACCGGTCTTTGGAAGAAAAATGCCGCTCAGGCCAACGCCATGGCACTTAAAATCAAGGAAGCTCTTGACGGCGTAAAGGGCGTTACCCTGACTCAGCCTGTGGCTGCCAACGCGGTGTTTGCTATTTTACCTGAGGCAATGATTGAAGCCCTCCATGATACATTTCATTTTTATGTGTGGGACAATCAGACCTTTGAGGTGAGGTTGATGGCGTCATTTGCCACTACCCATGAGGAGGTTGAGGCCTTTGCCCAGCGGGTAAAAGAGATTTCAGACGCAGAGCACCTCGGTTGAATTTCCCTCTTATCTTTCAACGTGGAGGGTGGGTTGTTTTGAAGGGAAACTGTGTTTATGATGGCTGTGTCAGTGGAAACCTTTTTGGTAAGGAGCTGTCATGATTGTTAAAGTTTTGATGCTTGCAGTTCTCTGCACAGCCATTGCCGCAAGTTGTGCGGCACGTTTCTCCAAATCCCCTGGTAACCTGGGCGTTACTCAGGGAAAGCTAGCAGCTTGCCCTGCATCGCCCAATTGTGTCTCCTCTCAGGCTGAAGACGAGGTTCATAGGGTCTCGCCCCTTTCGCTTTCAGGCTCTGCGCCGGAGGCTATGGCAGCCCTTGTTTTGGTGGTGGACGCAACCCCTGGCGTTACGGTGGTTACCCATACGGATAACTACCTTCATGCCGAGTACCGTTCTCGAATGTTTCGGTTTGTGGACGATCTGGAGGTCTTCATTGATGAAGAAGAGCAGATGATTCATTTTCGATCGGCATCGCGCATGGGATACAGTGATTTGGGGGTAAACCGAAGGCGGGTGGAAGCGTTGAAGGGGGCTTTAAGCAGTACTTGAGGAAAAAAGACAGGTGACCATTCAGCTGTTATTCGTCTTCGGTGGTGCTCTTTTTTACGTGAAAAGTTTTTTGCGGCGCTTTTTTAAAAAAACGACTCGCCGAAGGCACTGCGAGAAGGTGCTTGAATTGATGGCTTGTTACACTTTGGACTCCCTAAGAAGGAATTTTATTTCAGCCAAAAGTGCGTATAGGGCGCGATTCAGTTCATGAATCTCGGGAGGGGAGATCTTTTTATTTTCTTCAAGCTTTGTCTCTATGGCTTGGGCATGGGCTGCGGTTTTTGAAGCACCGATGTTAAGAAGGGCTCCTTTGATTCGGTGGATTCGGACAAGAAGACCATTCCACCTCTTTTCTGATACCATTTTTACAAGGATGTTGGAACTCTCGGTGTGATCGTCTGCAAAAACTCTGAGAAGTTGGGTGTAGAGCTGCTCTCCAAGGGTTTTGCGACGCAGGGCCATAGAATTTGCATCTGAATGGGGTGTTTTTTTTTCAATGAGCTTTGAGGGAAGCCAGAAGAGAAGCTCTTTTTTGAAGGACTTTGTATCTATCGGTTTTTGGATGGCCGCATCAAAGGGGGTGTTGCTTAGGGGGTGGGGCGTGTCTCCAGCGCTTAGAGCAACGAGTGGTGGAAGGCCTTGGGGGAACCGTTTGCGAAGGGTTTTGGCCACTTCAAGTCCTGTGGTATCCGGCAGCTTGATATCGGTTAAGACCAGGTGAAACCGTTTCGTGGACTCCATGGCCGCGAGGAACTCTTCACCGGTTTCAGCTGTTTGGGTTTGGATTAAATGCTGGTCGAGAATCTCGCAGATCATGATTTGGCTTAAGGGATCGTCTTCTACCACCAGAACCGAGGCCAAAGGGGCTGTAAAAGCAATTGATGGCGGTTCTTCCGCCGCTTCGGTGGGACGATAATGGCCCGGAGTTGTAGTTTTTTGAATGAGGGTGAATTGGAAATGGGTTCCTTTGCCGGGTGTGCTGGTGCAGGTGATGGTTCCTCCCATGCGCTCAATAAGCTGGCGGGTGAGGGCAAGACCAAGGCCTGTTCCCTGACTGTCTGAAGAGGCAAACTGGGTGAACTCTTCAAAGATGTGAGGCAGATGGTGTGAAGCAATGCCGCAGCCGGTGTCGGTAATGATAAACTCAAGGCATAGCCGCTCTTCTTCAGAATGGACGGCCACCTTCATGGCGATGAGACCCTCCTGAGTGAATTTCACTGCGTTGTAGAGAATATTGAGAAGGATTTGCTTAAGGCGCAGGCTGTCTCCACACAAAGCGCCGGGGATCTTTGGAGAGACCGAGACACTAAATTGGACTTTTTTTGCGCCAATGGCTTGTTCCACCAAGGCGATTACATGATCTATGAGATCGTGGAACGAGTACTCTTTGTTGATGATTCTGTATTTTCCCGCCCGCATGCTGGAGAGATCCAGCACATCATTGACAATACCGGCAAGGTGGGTGGCGGCGGTGCGAGTATGATCCAGCCACCGACGCTGTTTGGGCTCCAGAGGCGTGGCTTCTAAGAGGTCGACAAATCCGATGACGGCGTTTAAAGGAGTCCGGATCTCGTGGTTCATATTTTTAAAAAAGTCATGTTTGGCGCGGATGGAATCTTGCTCTACCTTAAGGGCGTTTCGCGCCAAACGTGCACCTGTGATCCCGACAATACAGAGAAGGACGCCTGCGGTAAGGCCATAGAGAAGGATATAGTTTCTCCTGACTTTCTGAAGAACGTCTTGGGAGATAAAGGTAAGGATCTTTAAGTGGTATCGATGGATATCCTGAACATAGGTGGTGTAGGCCTTGCCATCTATGGTGGCCACCTCTTCATTGGTGAGCTGGTTGGCGTGACGAAGGTCTGTGTTGAAGGGGCCGTTAAGGTCGGTAAAGCCACGCTCAGGGTTGCGGGAATGGGCGATGAGTGAGGCGTTGTTGTGGGTGATAATGATAAAGCCCGATTGAAAGGCGAGATCTTGCATCATGGTTTGGTAACGGGAGAAGAGAAAGTCGATGCCGATGACCCCTGCGATGCAATTGCTTTGGTTTCTGATGGTTTTGGAGATGGAGGCCATCTGAATTTCATCGGGTTGGCTCACATAGATGGAGCTGACGATAGTGCGGTCGGGTTGCTCCATGGCTTCGATGTACCAGGGGCGCTTGAGAGGGGTGTAATTTTTGGGAAGCTTGAGGGGGTGGTCCGCAAGGATGCTATCATCTTCCATGCCGATATAGGCGTAAAGGAAGTGGTCGTTGAAATGGGTGTGCTCACGTAAGATATCGATCACCTCTTTTTCCAGCTGACGGCGCTTCAGGCTTCCTTTGTGAGCGCTGAGAAGCGCCTTTACCGAAGGGTGGGCTGCGATCTCATCCACTTGGGCATAGGCGGATTCCAAGTCCTCCTCAAGGGTGATGGCAAGGGAGGTGAGGGCGATGGAAGACGCCTCTTTGAAGCTTTCTGTGGCTTGGTGTATGGAGAGGTTGATGCCGAGGACCGATAAGGCCGCAAGGGCGGAAAGCACACTGAAAAGGTAGATGGTGATGACTTTTATGGAAAGTCTCATGGGGCGGCTATGACGCCCCATTTTGACGAGTGAGTTGGTAACCTCGGCCCCACTTGCTGACGATGATGTAGGGGCTTTTGCACTGCTCCAGTTTTTTTCGAATATGTGAGATGTAGGTTCGAAGGGCTCCTTTGCTGCTCTCTCGGTTGAAGTCTCCCCAGACTTTTTCGATAAGGGTGTCGGTGGGAACAAAGTGCTCTTTTTGAAGGCCAAGGTAGGTGAGGAGCTGCTCTTCGGTGGGGGTCAAGGGCGTGTCAGAGAGTTTCAGCGTTCCAAGGATCTCTTGAGCCAGATTTTGGGCAGACGTTTTGGGCGTGCGTTGAAACCTAAGCAAAACCCTTTCCAGGCGAGCAGAGAGTTCATCCACATCAAAGGGCTTTCGAATGTAGTCTTCTGCACCGGCTTTGAGCCCATGAATGGCATCTTCGGGCAGGGTTCTGGTGCTGACCATGACGTAAGGGACCTCTTTTTCTTGAAGATACTCCGCCATTTTAAACCCGTCCCCATCAGGAAGGAGAATATCCACCACCGCCAGGTCAACAGCAAGACACTTCATCTGCCTGTGGGCCTCGTGAAGCCCTGCGGCATGGTGGACGGTGCAGGCGACATCGAGTTGTTCGATGGCGTATTTGACCAGAATAAAATCGGTTCTCTCATCTTCTAAAACCAGAACATTCATACAAATCTCTTGGGTGTTAGGGCGTTTGTCGACTTGCCTCTTAGTAAAAATGGGACAGAGAATTTTTGTGGGTTGGCTGGGCGCTGCCTTTTGAGTAACAATGTTTATCCAGAAGGAGCACTTACAAAGAAGCCCGATGCCACCGGGTGAAAAGCTATTCCTGTTAATTGTTTTGAAAGGCTGGATTATAGGGCGTATTAAAGATCGGGTCAATTGCTCTGTTAAGATTTGAGACGGGCTTTTAACAAAAATTTGGCCATCTTTTAACTTTTTTTGAGGGGCGAGGATGCGTAAAAGAGAGAGTAGAGATTGCAGGGTGGACATAAGCTTCGAGTACCGCCTGTCTCTTAAAAAAGTTTTGGCCGCTTAAGGTATCGTAGAAGTCTCGCTGGGGGGCAGCTTCACGGCTATCTTGGTGGCCTTACTTTTTTGAAAAAATAATCGGAATGCCGAAGAAAAACAGTGGTTTATATTTTTTTTCGAGCGGCGAAGATCAACTTTCCCCCCAGTGCACCGGCTCGGGCTGTGGGGGCTAAAAGGGCTGCGTAGGCGGCTACCATGGCCCAAGATTCTATGGTGAGGTGCTGAGGATTGATGGGTCTTAAAATTTGCCATAGGAGAATGGCTCCTGAGACGACAAAGAGGAGGATGCTGCAGAATATTTTTGTTTTAAAAAGAGGTGTTGAGGCGCCTTTGTATCGAAACTTCCAGGAGGCGGCTCCGGTGATCATGACTCCGGGCATGGCGAGGAAAATGATGGCCAGGTTGTAGAAGGCGGCCCAGATAAGGGCTTGGACACTGAAAAAGCAGCCCGCTGCCATAAAGAGCGCTGCGACGGGGACCATTCCATTGGGAATGTGGACTGTCATGGGGTGAAGGAGTTTGGTGTCGTTGAATCGAAGGAGACGTGTTTTGAAATCGCCCGTCTCTTTTGGGGATGCTGGGGTCATGTTTTTGCCTCAATGGGGGACGCTGGTTTTGTTCTTTAAAGGGTAGCGATTTGCCCCAAAGAGATCAAGGGGCAAAGAGAGGGGATAAAAACTTTTGTTTCCAGTGGTTAAGGGAAGGATAGGTGGAGCCCGTTTTCAGGAGAGAGACCGATACCAAGATGGGAGGCATACTCCAAGAGTCTGGGAGAAGGATAAAAGGGTGTTTGTGTTTGGAGACGTCCTTTTCCTGCGCTCATGGTGATACGTGGAGAGGCATCGTGATCGGCAGCTTCTTTAAAGAGGGTATAGATGAAGAGGCGAAGGAGCATGGGCTCACAGGAGAGGGGAAGGGGGGGCAGAGGAGAGATGATTTCGATATGAAAACGACGATGAGTCAGGCGGGCGATTTCGGTGATGGTTTCGGCGACGTCGATGGGTTGTAGTCGGGCCGGGCTGTTTAGGGTGTCGGGGCTGTGTGCAAACCGGTTGAGGTGTTCGAGAAGATCTTTGCCACGTTTGATCTGGCTTTCCATGGCATGGGTGGTTTGCAAGAGTTGGTCAGGGGTGACTTCGCCTTTGAGGGCAAGGAGATCGGAGAGGAGCCCTGTGTGTTCATTTAAGATGGCCAGCACATTTAAAATATCGTGGGAGGCTGAGGCCGAGACATCACCCATCATTTTAAGAAAGGGTTGATCGTTCATGGGTGAATCCCCGCAATTTTTTCAAGAAGATCCTCAATGGCCAGGGGTTTCATAAGGTAGTCCATGGCCCCCAGCTTCATGCCCTCCATCCCCTCACGGGTTGACCCATGGCCGGTAAGGAGGATGACCGGCAGCTCTGGCGATGTTTGGCGAATCTGTTTAAGGGTCTCCAGGCCGTTCATGCCGGGCATGAGAAGATCTAAGACCACCAGGTGAAATGTCTCTGTTTCAATGCGGGCGAGGCCCTCGTCTCCGCTTTGGGCTGTGGCGGTTTGAAAACCTCGAATTTCAAGACGTTCGGCCAGTGTGGCTGCAAACTCAGGTTCATCATCAATTAGAAGGATACGGGGGTTCATGAACTCTCCTTGGTTACTTGGATGGAGGTGATGGGGGCAGGGTAATGGTGAAAAGGGTGCCTTCGCCTTCGTGGGAGGTTAGTTCAATGCTGCCCCCCAGTTTGTTGATGATGCCATAGGTAATAGAGAGCCCCAGGCCGGTTCCCTTTCCTTTTTTGGTGGAGAAGAAGGGGTCGAAGGCGCGTTTGGCCGTTTCCGGACTCATGCCGCAGCCATTGCCTTCCACGGTGACGGTGATGCCTCCTTGTGGTGAAGGTTTGGAGGCGAGGAAGACGTGGCCTCCGTCATCAACGGCGGCAAAGGCGTTGGTGAGAAGGTTTAAAAAGACCTGTTGGAGTTGGCCTCGATCCGAGGAGATGCTGGGGATGTTGTCGGCCAGCTCCATCTGGACATCCAGTTGCCGATACATGGCCTCTCGTTCAAGAAAACCCATGACCTCTCGAAGCACCTCATTGATGGCAATGGGCTCCATGACAGTGTCGAGCTTTCGAGCAAATCCCAGAAGGCGGTGGGTGATGGCCTTGCACCGGTTTACGGAATCGATGATATCGGTGTTTAGTTTTTGAAATTTTTCTTTTAATGGAACGGCCTCTCCCATGGTGATGAGATCGGTTACAAGACCTGCCTTTTCGTTGATGATGGCAAGGGGGTTGTTGATCTCGTGGGCCACCCCTGCAGCCAAGCGGCCAATGGAAGAGAGTTTTTGGGTGTGTTGAAGCTCGGTGAGGGCTCTTTCCCTGTGTTGGTCCGAGGCTTTGATGCGCAGCACGATGGCCCCGGCCATCTTTACCACCACAAAAATAATCACCATCAAGCTTGCGGCATAGACGATGAGGGCATCGGCTTTCAAAGAGTACCACGAGCGCATCACCACCGATCGGGGTTTGGTAATCACCAAGGTGTAGTCGGCGTTGGTAAAACCCGATGCCGCCACAAGGATCTGCCGACCAGAAGGGTCTGTGGTTTCGGTGACAAATGTATTTTTTCGGCCCGATGGGCTCTGGGGTAGGTGGAGTTTGCAGGGGGTGAGGGTTTTTCCATAGAAGCGGGAATCGGTCTGGAGGATGCCGGAGCTGTCGATGAGAAAGGCATCGCTCTCCTGGGTCAGATCCAGGGTGTCTAAGAGCCTGTAGAAGCGGTCGGTATCCAGGGTGGCTCTGATGATCCAGTCCTCCTCATTTTCCGTGTAACGCTGTACGGCCATTACAATATGGGGGAATTTGCGGTGTCCCATAAAGACGGTGCTGATGTAGGAGCCTTTTACACGAACTTCTTGAAAAGATCTCTGGTCGGCATAGTTTTTTCCGAGAAGGTTGTAGGGGCCTTCATAACCAATCATTTGACCTTTGCTATTTAAGATTGCCAGGTCCACAAAGCCTCCCAGTTCGGTTTTTAAAACACGCAGAAGCCGGTGGAGGGTCTGCGGGGAGAGAAGGTCTTCGTAGGTGTATGCGTTGGCAATAAACCGCATGGCGGAAAGGCGCTCTTCCAGATAGAGATCAAAGGCGTGACGGACTTTTCGAGCCGAGTTGGTCAATGGGGTCCGCACTTCGTTTTTAAGATGTTTTCCGTATTGATAGTGGTTGAGTCCCCCCATGACGGTCAAAGGGACAATGGTCACCAATAGCATGGTGATGATGATGTTTCTCTGGAGATTGCGATAGTGCACCGGAGAGTCTGCTCCGCCATTAAAGAGTGTGTCGAGTTTGTCGATGAGGTTACGGGTGGTAAACATGCCCCCCCTCCACGCTGCGTTTGAAAAGAATGTCTCCGGGTGTAAGAGCTCCCTTGCGGTGTCGGGCCAAGGCGTTTTTCCATGGGCCGGCCACATTGTCGATGATGTCGATTTTTTTCCAAAGGAGGAACTGATGGTACTCCTCTTCGATGGCACCACAGATCAGGCAGGTGATCCCTTCAGTCAAAATAAGGTGGCAGAGTTTTTCAGCCGAGGCTTGGGGCAGAACGATGGTTTTCTCTTCGGGTTTGGGGAAAAGACCCCAGGTGAGAATAAGCACCTCAACGGCCAGGTCAAAACGGGGGGCGATTTCGTTTCCAGTGACAGGGACAAGGAGTTTTTCCACGGGGTTTACCTCTGAATCTTGTGGCGTGCCATTTTACGCCAAAGGGTGCTTCGGCTCCATCCCAGCTCTTCGGCCGCCTTCTGCCTTTTTCCACCCGCCCTTTTCAGTGCATCCAATATCAGGGTACGTTCGGTCTCCTCCCAAGTGTTTTCACGACTGGGAAGAGAAGACGCTGGTATGTGAGGCGTTTCACCCTCTTTTTCGGGTTGGAGACCATCCATCAAGTAGGCGGGAAGCTCGTGGGGCTGGATCAGAGGACCTTGGGCCATGCTGACAGAGAATTCCACGACATTTTTGAGTTCCCGAATGTTTCCCGTAAACGGATAGCG
>JAKSCC010000065.1 GCA_022360815.1 Desulfobacterales bacterium | reverse complement strand
GGGGTTTATCGTCATTGCCATCTGCATGCCCATCTTCTTGATGAATGACCTCATTGGCTGACCAATGGGCCCCGGTTGGGGCCATGTCTCAAAAAAGATGAATTGCCAAAGGCATGCGAATAGTTGAAATCATTTTCAACCACACATTCGGCCTGATGTAAGGCACGGTGCGTGTATACCCCTGGTTTCCCATGAAAGATGCATCTTCATCAAAAGCCACCAAACGCTCCCTTCGAGTCGTGGTTCTTATTGCCCTTGTGGTGGGAGGTTTTTACGCCCTTCTCCCCTTTGCCCTTCAAAAGGGGACAGTGGCTCTGATACGCGCCTCGGGTGCTCAGAATATCCATCTGAAAAGTGTGGAGTTCAACCCCTTTACCACCTGCCTAACCATCGAAGGGTTGAGATTTACCACGCCAAATAAAACGGCCACCACCTTACAAAGACTCACCTTAAATATCGATCTGGACCGCCCCTTTCAAAAAGAGCTGTTTTTAAAAAGAGGGACCCTCCACAGCTTGACCCTTTACATCCCCGCGCCTAAAAAAAATGCTCCCCCAAAAAAAGAGCAAACACATGGCAAAAAAGGGTGGAGGTTAACGGGTATTGGCCATTTTACCCTCTTTGATGCTCAAATAACTTATGCTCATGATAAAGCTCACCCCACACACCTTCACATCAAGCAGCTCGATCTTACCAGCCCTAAAAACCAGGACGCCCGTCTCGAGCTTCAGGGAGAAATAAACCAAAGCCCCCTCGTCTTGTCGCTTGATATAAGCTTAAAAGAGCCGTCCCTTACAGCCATCACAGAAATTTCTGGAGGCGTCCAGCTTCAAAAGCTTGACCTCAAAGCATTTCGTCACTTTGCGGCCCCTTATGGAGCAGAGCTTCAAGGCAAAATGGACATCGATACGCGCATCTCAATTCTCCGAAATCACAATGGTGGTTTCAGCTTTAACCACACCGGCCTTTTGGAGGCGCGCGGGCTCAAAGGGCGCGCCAAAGAGTGGCACCTTGAAAACCTCTCTCTCTCGTGGTTGGGTGAAGTTGAGATGCTCTTCAGCCCCCAGAAAACACTCACACAGGTTAAAACTTTAAGCCGCCTTGAGACCCAAGATTTGCGCCTTGATTACCCAAAAACAGAGCTCAGGCTTGCCCACCAGAATTTAAATTGGGATGGACGGTTCGACTGGAAAAAAGAGGATAGCGCCTCACCCGAAGCTCAAGGAGACCTTACCCTCACAAGTGGTACCCTGTTCCAAAAAGAGACCCAGGTGGCCCTTCTCGAAAAACTCACAGGGTTTGACGTAAGGTTTAAAGGGTGGAACAGCCTTCACTGCCCTCACATCTACGGAGAAAATCTTGCTCTCTTTCCTCCGGTGATTCACCTCGGACGGCTTGATATCACAGGTGTCGCAGCCCAACCTTTCTCCCAGCACTACTCGGTGGAAACCCTCATAGCAAAAAAATCAGGGCTCACCCTTGAAAAAAATTCGAGTGGCCAGTTTCAAAAACTCATGGAGACCGCCTCCATCATAGACCTTTGGAAAAAGGGGAAGAAGGATTCGAAAAAAAGGCCTCCCCTTACCTGTCAGATCAAAACACTTCGCCTTTCAGACTCGCCCCTTATCCGCCTGACCGATCACTCGGTAACCCCGACCTTCAAACGTATGCTCACCGTCAAACAATTCCAGATCAACGATGTGGATTCCAGCCAGCCACAAAAAGAGTCATCCTTTTCACTGACTGCTCATCTGGGCCCCTATGAAACCCTTGAAGCAAAAGGAGCCCTTCGTCCTCTTCTCCCTGATTTTACAGGACGCTGGACCTCAAAAATACGCAATCTCGACCTGGCCACCTTTTCCCCCTACACTTCGTCCAAATGGGGATACCACATTCGAACCGGGGCTCTCTCCGTCGACTCTGAAGTCGAGATCCACAAAGGGACCCTAAAAGGCAACAACCACCTTACCCTTACCCAATTTGACCTTATCCCCGATGATAAAGACAAAGTTGCTCGAACCATCAAAGATCTGGCCATTCCCATTGATATGGCCGTCTCTGTACTAAAAGACAAAAACGGCATCATTGAGCTGGATGTGCCAATCCAGGGAGACCTCACCAACCCGGATGTCAACCTTCAAAGCATCTACCGCAAGGCCACAGCCAAAGCCATCACCACAGGCGCTATCTCCTATCTCAAATACCTTTTCCAACCCTACGGAACCTTTATTTCTGTTGCACAAACCGTGGGGGACTACGCCACACGCATCTATCTGGACCCCGTCGGTTTTTCTCCGGGCTCCATCAGCCCCAATGCCCAAGGGCTAGACTACCTGAGTGTGGTGGCAAAAATCATGAAAGAAAAAGAAACCCTCAACCTTACGGTGTGCGCCAACGCTACCCAAGAGGACCTCCTCCTTTTGGAGGCAGAAAGGTTTAAACCGGCCCTCACCGCCCCCAATAAAAAAGGCCACCCTTCGGCAGCCCGTAAAACCTCTGATCCCCATCTTTTTATTGCACGAAAACGCGCCGAAGCCATCCGCACCCACCTGGTAAACCTGGGCATTGACGCCACGCGTATCCACCTTTGCCACCCCAATTTTGATGTGTCCGATGAAGAGAGCCCCAAAGCTCGCCTTGGTTTTTAGGCAGATCAAGGGCAGTGCCTCTCCCGCCGAAGGCTTCTAAGCAATCAATCAAAGGGCACACTCAGGGTAAGCCCAAGGCAGCTTTCATTTCCTTTTTTTTCAAGTTCTGCACCCCAAAAAAGCATATCCCGCCAAAGGGACTCTCGAACCGCACGATTGGCCTTCTTTGCTCCGTTGTATGAACCGTGGATATTGCCCGAATAAAACCCCAGCCCCACAAAAGAGATAACGGCACCCAGAGCATTGTGTCCCGAATCAAAGCTCTCTGAGGCCGCAAGCCCTAAGGCCACATTCATAAAAAATGAAACAATGGCGTCCTGATAGCGCCCCAGGTAGAGATACCCGCCACCTGGAATGACGGCAAAACTTCCCGCAAGAAGGGGAGACTTTTCAGGCAGGGTCTTAAAACGATCCAGAGTTCCAAGGATTTCGTTGTATCCGCACCCCTGGTCTGTTTCAGGAGAGAGCGCTTGGAACAAACGCTCGGCCCGCGGCAGATCTCCCATCTCAAGACGCGTCCAGGCCATGCGTGTGCGAATCATCCGAAGGGCGTCGCTTTCACTCTCCTCCCGCTCCATATTGCCCAAAAGAATAACCCCCGAGGCAGGGTCTCCCAATCGATTTCGGCATTGGGCCTCCATAAGACCTGCAGCAAGACCCAAGGAGCTCTTTTTGAACGCCTCTCGAAATGCACCAAAAGCCTTGCCCGCTTTTTTAAAGTCCCCACCCTGATACCACGCCAAAGCCCGAGCGTAATGCGCCACCTGCCACGCTTTTCCCTCTGGAAAAAAGTGAATGTACCGAGAGTACTCTCTGGCCGACTCAGAATACTCTCCGCTATGGAAAAGAGACTGGGCGTAGTTAAGCTGTGCGGTTTCATCAATAAGAAGAGGCTCGGCAGCTGCCTTTTGGCCAACAGGCCATATCAGAGAGGCAAAGGCCAAAAAAATAACAGCCACGCGGCAAGTAAATTTCATATGTCTCTATTTCCAATCGGTAAAGTGAAGAAAGTCAGGAGCATTTCGTGGATCTTTTTTTGCTTCCTCTTTTTTGTTCCACCAAAAATCGTTTTCGGTGACCGGGTCCCAAACATAAAGAGAGCCATCCACCACCACCTTGGATAAAATCTCCATATCATCCCCACCGCAACGCATCAGCCGATCGCAGGTGAGAATCGTCCCCACCACAGGTCCATGGGCTTCCACGGCATTTTTTGCGTAGCGCGCGCAAGAGGGAACATGGTCACACCGCTTGCCATCAATGGTGGAAATAAAGGATTTAAAAAGGGAAAAAAGAAGGGGAGAGGGCTCTTCGGCAGAAGAGGGAGAAACCGACAAGACCAAGCAAAAAAAAAGCACCCCCATCGTTAAAAGAGAAAAACCTCTAATCATGGGTCACCCGAAGTACTTCTTCAATGGTGGTTACCCCTGACAACACTTTTTGAATACCGTCATCCCGAAGAGTGGTCATGCCACGTTTTACGGCCTCGGTTTTAATTACGTTGGCATCCGAGCTCTTGACCACCACCCCTTTAAGATAGTCATCCACCTCAAGGATCTCAAAAATCGCCACACGCCCCCTGTAACCGGTATGAAAACAGCTATCGCACCCCACAGCACGGTAAAACGTGGCAGCCTCCGTACGATTGCCGTTGATGCCAGCCCGCTCAAGGGTGTCGGTATCGGGCTCAAAACGTTCTTTGCAATCCGGACAGAGCACCCGCACCAAACGCTGGGCTATCACCGCCTTGATAGCCGATGAGAGGAGAAACGGCTCAATACCAATATCCACCAGACGGGTGATGGCACTGGCCGAATCGTTGGTGTGCAAGGTTGAAAACACCAGGTGACCGGTAAGGGCCGACTGCACGGCGATCTCTGCGGTTTCATGGTCCCTGATCTCGCCCACAAGGATCACGTCGGGATCCTGACGAACAATGGAACGAAGCCCCTTGGCAAAGGTAAGGCTGATCTTGCGGTTTACCTGAATCTGGCCGATGCCCTTGATCTGGTATTCGATGGGGTCTTCAATCGTAATGATATTTTTTTCAGGCGAGTTCAAGGCCGAGATGATGGCATAGAGGCTCGTGGTTTTACCGCTGCCTGTGGGTCCTGTCACCAAAATGATGCCATTGGGATTTAAAATTTGTCGCTGGACGGTTTCAAAGGTGGCCTCGCCCATACCAAAATCCGAAAGGGAGAGAAGGGAGCCTGACTTGTTTAAAAGCCGCATCACCACACGCTCCCCATAGGTGGTGGGAACCGTGGAAACACGAATATCCACATCGTGCTCACCAATGCGCACATCGATCCGCCCGTCCTGGGGTAATCTTTTCTCAGCAATATTCAGTTTGGCCATTACCTTGATACGCGATACCAAGGCCGACTGAATCCACCGGGGTGGCGTAAGAAGGTCGTAGAGGATGCCATCCACCCGATAGCGGACCTTAAAGCTGTCCTGATAGGGCTCAATATGGATATCGCTAGCGCGCGCCTTGATGGACTGGCTGATGATATGGTTTACCAACCGAATGATCTGCGAATCACTGGTGTCGTCCAGCAGGTCTTCGGTCTCTTCCATGTCCGCAATGATGTCGCTGCCGCTCTCTTCAATATCTTGAACCAGCTCTTCGGCAGAGTCTCGGCTCATGTCGTAGAAGGTATTGATGGCCGATAAAATGGCACTTCGAGAGGCGACCACCCGGCCCATGGTATCGAGACCCAGGCGTTGACAAAGATCGTCGGCCGCCTCAAGAACGCCAGGATTGTTGACCACCAACTGCGGAACCCCTTCGCCATCGGCAGGAATCAGGGGCACCATGTGATGTTTTTTAAGAAAATGAATGGGAATATGCGCGGTAAAGGCGGCACTCATCTCTGTGGTATCCACCCCGTTCACCACCTCGATGCGGTAGAGCTCTCCCAACACCTTTAAAAATCGGGACTCGGTTAAAAGTTTCTTTTTGATGAGCATCTTGCCATAGGGCACATTCTGCTCTTCAGCGCTTTTAAGGGCCGCTTCCAGTGCATCACCATCCACATCGCACTGCTTGAGAATGGCCTGACTCAACAGAGCCCGAAAGGGGGTTCCAGCGTGCTGGGCCTCCATCACTCACCTCCCTCACCCTCAGAGATCACCGGTACGTCACCCGGTCCCTCCATCTGATCATCCACATGGAGGGTCTCCACTTCAATGGTGGGTCCGCTCTCCCGAGCCTTGGATTTCAAAGACTCTTCCTCAAGCTCATTGTAAAGCTTGATGCTGCCCTCGCGCAGCGTATCAATACGATGTCGCTTATCCGTCATGATGGTTTCGGCCTCGGCCCGGTTGCTCACCACATGGGGGGTCAGAAAAATATAGAGATTGGTGCGAGAATCGGTATCTGATTTCGCAGAAAAAAGGTAACGCAGCAAAGGGATATCCCCAAGACAAGGCACCTTGTTCTTGGTTTTGTTGAGGCTCTTATCAATAAGACCGCCTATAACAATGGTGCTGTCGTCTTCCACCACCACCGTGGTATCCACCTTACGCTGAAGGGTGGTGGGCTGAGAAGAGGTCTCATCGCCGAACACCCGGCTGGTCTCCTGGTAGATCTGAAGCCGTACACGGCTGTCTTCGCTCACCTGCGGTGTGATCTTCAACGTGGTCCCCACATCTTTGTATTCGAACTGATTGTAGGTGCTGTCACCGGAGCTCGATTTGGTAAGATAGGGAATCTTGGAGCCTGCCACGATGCTTGCCTCTTTGTTGTCCAGTGTAAGAAGCTGCGGAGTCGAAAGAATCTGAATATTTGAATTTCTCTGAACAGCTGAAATTACAGCCCCCAGGGAGGGGAACTTTACGCCACCGATATCAATGCTCTCGGCAAAGACCCCCAAAGAGAATCCGTTGGGAAGTCGACTCACACCAGTTGCCCCCGTTGCTCTACCCGCAAGCCCGGCCAAGCCCGCATACCCCGTACCCCCGTCAAAACCGCCGCCATAAGCCCCTTCTCGCCCGTCAATGGTGGTATCGTTCCCCACAACCCACTCAGCACCCAAGGAGAAGCTCGCCTCCACGTTGACTTCCATAATGAGGCATTCGATGTAGACCATTTTCCTTGGAATATCGAGCTTTTTAATAATCTCTTCAAGGATGATATAATCGCTCTTTTCTGCCATGATAATCAGGCTGTTAGTGGCCTTGTCGGCAATTACCTTCACACGGTCGGAATCAATAGCCACCTTTTTCCCTTTTTCAGCCACCGTCTTTTTGCTGGTAAGATTTTGAAGCACTTTGGCCAGGTCTTCGGCCATGGCATTTTCCAGGTAGACCACTCGAATGCGCTCTTTGCCTCTCGGAACT
>JAKSCC010000068.1 GCA_022360815.1 Desulfobacterales bacterium | reverse complement strand
GTTGTTTTTTGAAATGAGGATCTTGAGCTCTTTCGCCGAAAAAAAGAATAGAAACGCGAAGCGTGTTTGGGTGTTGTGGTCGGAGCTCAGCTATGCAAAAGAGTTGAATGGGTGTTTTTGTAAAAGCACAAAAATATTTTAGCACACTATTCTTTTTGTGTGTACATTGTTTCCGGTGCTTTTCCGGTGCTTTTCTGGTCATGGGCGAGGTTTTGTGCGCATTGGGATGTCTCTGGGAACGTTTGGATGAAGAGGGCAACCCCTCGAGAAAAGGGGGGAGAATGGTTGCACTTGAATGGGCGATAGGGGGAAATGAGAATAGTTTACTGTTTCGAAAAAATGATGGGCTATTATTCAAAATAAGTTAATGAAGTGTGGAAATATTTATGAGTATTGCAAAAACTCACGGTTCATACTATAGTTGCCCTGTCGAATAAGTTGAAATGGAAAGGGAACATCTCCTCTTTTGTCAGAATTCAAAAAAGGAATCCCGGAGGAAACAGAGGGTTTTAAAACCCGCTTCAAATAGCTTTTGTGGAAGCAAGGGACGTGCCTCACCATCACGGGTTGGGGCGCTTTAAAGAGCTTATGGAAAGAAGCACGCAGTGTACTTCAGGTGGTCGAGCGAAGGTGCATGCGTGCTTCTTTTATGATAGTGGCAAGCCGCCTTGCGTTTGGATTCTAAGGCGCTCTCTGGTTTTTTCGGACTCAGGTCATAGATAGTAAAACGATTCTCTTTCTGGATATGTAAACCATTAGCGGGTGGCGTGTCGGCCCATGGTTCACCCAGTGTCTTCAGGAGTGTTTTTGTGATCAGCAATGCCATCGATTTCATGAACGGACTTATCTGGGGGAAGGTGTTGATTTACCTTCTCATTGGTGTGGGCGTCTATTTTACCTTGCGACTTGGCTTTATTCAATTTCGTCACTTTGGGCATATGTTTTCCGTACTCAAGAAGAGCCGGAAGGCAGACAGCGCTGGCATCTCCTCTTTTCAAGCTCTCTGCACCAGTTTGGCCGCACGTGTTGGTACCGGCAACCTTGCCGGGGTGGCCGTGGCTCTGACCCTTGGTGGGCCAGGAGCCATATTCTGGATGTGGCTTGTGGCGCTGGTTGGCATGTCGTCGGCTTTTGCTGAGAGTACTCTGGCTCAGCTTTATAAAACCCGGGATAAGGATGGCAACTATCGCGGTGGTCCGGCCTACTATATGGAAAAAGGCCTGAACATGCGCTGGATGGGTGTGCTTTTTTCTATCTTTCTCATCGTCTCTTTTGGATTGGTCTTCAACGCGGTGCAGGCCAACTCCATTGCACAAGCCATGGATGTAGCCTTTGGTATCTCTCCGACTGTGATGGGTGTGGTCCTGGTGCTGATCTCCGGTTTTGTTATTTTTGGAGGTATTCGTACGATTGCCCGTGTGGCAGAACTGATTGTTCCGGTTATGGCCATTGCTTATCTGCTTCTGGCTCTTTATGTGGTGGGCTCTCAAATTGATAAGATCCCTGCGGTTATCAGTCTTATTGTCAAAAGTGCTTTTGGGTGGGACAAGGCCGTCTCCGGTGCTCTTGGCTACACCGTTGCACAGGCGATGATGAACGGCATCAAGCGAGGCCTCTTCTCCAATGAAGCGGGTCTGGGCTCTGCGCCCAACGCCGCGGCCTCTGCAACGCCTTACCCCCCTCATCCTGCATCCCAAGGGTATGTTCAGATGCTGGGCGTGTTTACTGATACCATTGTGATTTGTACGGCCACAGCGGCTGTGATTCTCGTGTCTGGCATGCTGGAAACCAGCACCGGCATGAGTGGTATTGATCTTACCCAAAAAGCCCTTTCTAAGGGTGTCGGTAGCTGGGGCTCCTCTTTTGTGGCGCTGGCGGTCTTCTTCTTTGCCTTTACATCGGTAATCGCCAACTACTCTTACGCTGAAACCAACTTGATCTTTTTGGAGCGCAACCATCCTGGCGGACTGACGGTATTCCGTATTCTTGTTTTGGGAATGGTGATGTTTGGCGCGGTGGCTGAGTTGCCTATTGTCTGGGCCATGGCCGACCTCTCCATGGGCTTTATGGCTCTGATCAACCTCATTGCTATTTTGATGCTTTCGGGCGTGGTGGTGAAGTTGGCAAAGGATTACAACAGGCAGCTCTCTCAGGGCAAGCTGCCTACCTTTGATGCCTCCAAGTATCCTGAAGTTCAGGATCAGCTTGAGCCAGGCATATGGGATAATCGAAGCTAAAAAAGAGACTTTCGAGTTTTAGAAAAGCCGCAGAAAACAATGGATTTGAGTTTTCTGCGGCTTTTTTTGTGCCTAAATGATCGGGGCTAAAAATAGAGGCCAGCTCCCCAGTAGAGCATCATGCCGACCACCAGCGTGCCTCCCAGTGATCGTGAGAACCAGGCCACGGCAAAGGTGGGGATGGCAACGAGCATCTCGGGTGAAAAGGGGTTGAAGAGCTTTGGGCTTTCGTGTGTGAGGAGTGAGGGCACCAGAAGGGCGCTTAAGATGGCCACAGGGACCAGCTCCAACCATTCAATAAGCCAGTCAGGGAGCTTTCGCTTGGAGAGAAAAAAGAGAGGAATCCAGCGAGGAAGAAAGGTGACAGCGCCCATGGCGATTACAAGCAGGGTGAATTTACCGGTCTCCATGGGTGGTCTCCGCTCTTTTGGGGGGTACGGAAAAAATACCTGTTTTTTTTATGAGAAGCCCTAAGGATGCACCAAGGATCGTGGCGATTACAATGTAGGCATTTCCGGGCAGAGAGAGGCTGATGGCTGTTGCTAATGCGCCCGAAATGAGGGCCACGATGGCGTGCAGAGGGGTGCCCAGCTGGTAGACGAGAAGGCAGATAAACATGGCCGTAAGTGCATAATCAAGGCCAAAAGCTCCGGTGGGGATGAACTGGCCGCAGAAACATCCCAGGGTGGTGCTTACTGCCCAGGAAATCCATGCTGCATAGCTGGAGGCAATGGCCGATTCTATGGGCCAGTGGCCTCTTTTAAGCTGGTTTAAGTTGACCGCAAAGGTTTCGTCAACAATGCCATGGCTTAACAGAGAGACTTTTTTTCGGCAGGCTCCCTGATAGTGTACGGCAAGGGAGGAGCTCATAAGCAAGTGCCGAAGGTTTACCATGAAGGTGGTGAGGACAATGGCGGCTGTAGAGGCCCCAGCGGTGATCATGGAGACGGCAATGAACTGGCCGCTTCCTGCAAAAACCACCAGAGACATACACATCACTTGGAAGGGGGTTAATCCCGCTTTTTCTCCCAGAACGCCCATGGCAAGACCCAGGGGAAGGTAGCCCATGCAGATGGGCCAGATGGCATTGAGGGCAGGCTGCACAACGGGAGACTGCTTTTGACTTTGAGATGAGTACATACGGATAATCCTATCATGACTAACGATGAAACGGTCTGTCTTTTACTTGGGTATTGAGGGCAGACGTTCTGCCTTTTAAACAAAAGCGCTCGGGAAGTCAAACCGGATGACCTTGTGGGGCTCCCGTATTCTGTGTGTATTAAAGTGTTGGGAAAAAATTGAAGAAGGGGTGTGGGGTTGAGTTTTTAAACTACTGCGTTAGGTTTTTTGTGAATGAATTTTCCTAAATTTGCTTCCTCTTTTTTTGATTTGTGTCGCTTTGTTTGGGTTATTCAAATCAATGGTTTATGGTCCATATATCAATAAAAAGTAGCCATTGGTTGATCGTGTCACAAGTTGCGTTTTAACATCTTCCTAAAAAAGTAGTGGCAACGCTTTAACGATAGTAAAGAGGGGAGGCTTCTAAGCTTTATTCTTGACATTTAAGGGCCGTCTTTATAGATTTCGGGTTACTAATTGGTAAAATAGATAAACACAATGACCGGTTCATTTGCCCCTGTGCTTTTCCGTTTTTTCTTTAAAAATGTGAGGCATGGGTGTGGTGCGTGGAAAAGATACGACACATTATTCCCTGAAACAATTTTTTTTGGTGGTTTTTTTTGAGGGATCGCGGTGAATTCGTATGCAAGGCATAATGCGGGGAACCGGTAGATAGACAGGAAAAATGCTTGAATGAGATCCATTGACCTGAACTGCGACATGGGAGAAAGCTTTGGCCCCTATACCGTGGGGGCCGACAAAGAGGTGATGCCTCACATCACATCGGCCAATATTGCGTGCGGATGGCACGCCGGAGACCCCATGGTGATGGACCAGACCGTCCGGCTTGCCGTGGAAAATGGGGTAAACACCGGAGCGCATCCAGGCTATCCAGACCGTATGGGGTTCGGACGCCGGTTCATAGACCTTCCCTTTGAAGAGTTGAAAAACGGTATCATCTACCAAGTGAGCGCTCTGCAGGGATTTTGCGTAGCCCACGGCACCAAGATCAGCCATGTTAAGCCCCACGGGGCGCTTTACAACAATGCCATGGCCGATGAGACCATTGCGCGCGCCGTGGCAGAGGCGGTGGCTGCTGTGGACAGGTCGATTCCTGTCTTTGCCCTTGCTGGCCCTCAGAGCCAGCGCATGGCAGAGATTTGCAGGGACAACGGCCTTACCGTATTTTTTGAAGCGTTTCCTGACAGGCTCTATACCCCGGAAGGGAAACTCGCTCCTCGAACCATGGAAGGGGCCGTGAAATCAGACCCCGAGGATATCGCCGAGCAAGCGGTGATGATGGCCAAAGAGGGGACGGTGATGGATTTTAATGGCAACCCCATTGAGCTTTCAGCCCAGACGCTTTGTCTCCATGGTGACACACCTCAGGCGGGTGTTTTGATTCGTTCCATTCGCAGTTGCCTTGAAAAAGAGGGGATTGAAGTAAAATCAGTATGACCAGAAGTAAAGATGCACATCCCCAGGGAATTTTAGTTGAGCCGGTCTTTCGTTCTGTGGGCGATCGAGGGCTTTTGATGGAGCTCTCGGAGACCATCAATGAAGTGACCAACCAGAGAATACGAGCTCTGTGCGACTCCCTTCAGATTTGCGCACCCAAAGGGGTGGTGGAGGTGATTCCCACCTATCGGTCGCTTATCGTGACGTACGATCCGGTACGAACAACCCCAGAGCTTATTCGGCGTTATCTTTCGGCGCTTGCTTCCATGTTGGAGGAGACTTCGGGATCCAAGCCCAATGTGGTGGAGATTCCCGTCTGCTATGGCGGGGAACTTGGCCGGGACCTGAGCTTTGTGGCAGAGCACAACGGGCTTTCGCCCAAAGAGGTCATTCAGATTCATTCCGAGCCCCTCTATCCGGTTTATATGTTGGGCTTTACCCCTGGTTTTCCCTATTTGGGAGGGCTTTCCGAGAAAATTCACACCCCGCGCCTTGCCACGCCCCGTACCAAAGTGGCGGCGGGTTCTGTAGGCATTGCCAACAACCAGACGGGCATCTATCCCATTGAGAGCCCGGGAGGGTGGCAGCTTATTGGACGTTGCCCCATACGGCTCTTTGATTTGGATAGAAAACACCCCTTTCTGATTCAGGCTGGGGATCTTTTGCGCTTTATACCCATATCCGAGGCAGAGTACGCTGCCCTTGAGGCAGGGGAGGTGAAGCCATGAACAGAGCAGTATGTCGCGTAAAAGAACCCGGTCCGCTTACCACAGTTCAGGATTTGGGACGTTACGGATTTCAACGGTTTGGTGTGCCTCCTTGCGGTGCGCTGGACACCCATGCGGCGCGTTTGGCCAACCTTTTGGTTGGGAACTCGGAAGAGGCTGCTGTTCTGGAGATGACCTTCTGCGGGGTCACATTGGAGATTGTTTCCCCTTGCACCTTGGCCCTTTCTGGCGCTTCCATGGACCTGAAGGTCAATGGGCTTTCGGTTTCGCCCTGGCAATCCTTTGGGGTTTCGGCAGGCGATGTGGTGAGTGTGGGAATGGCTGCATCTGGGTGCCGAGGGTATCTGGCGGTATCGGGTGGCATTGAGGTCCCTGAAATTATGGGAAGTCGTAGCTGCTATCTGGGAGGAAAGTTTGGTGGACACCAAGGGCGTGCGTTGATCCACGGGGACCTGCTCTCTTGCGGTCCAGGGGGGGACAGTTTACCTCGAGCGATTCCCCAAGCTTATATTCCTACTTACAGTTCTGAAGTAGAACTTCGAGCCGTGGCCGGTCCACAGGATGACTATTTTGACGAAGGCCTTGAGCTTTTTTTCAGCAGCTCTTTTAAGGTGACCAACCAGGCCAACCGCATGGGGTATCGTCTTGAGGGGCCCAAGGTGATCCGCAAAGAAGGGATGCCCAAAAGCATTATCTCAGAGCCCAGCCTGCCTGGTGGGGTTCAGGTTCCCGAAGGCGGGGATCCCATTATTCTGCTTCGAGAGCAGACCGTGGGGGGATATGCCAAGATTGCTACGGTAATCACAGAAGATATTGCCCGGGTGGCGCAGGCTCTTCCCGGGAATGATATTCGATTCAAGAGAGTGAGTGTGGCAGAGGCTCATGCCATTGCATCCGAAAACCATAAAAATTTGATGACTCTTAAGGAGATGGATTTGACCCTGCAATAGGGTCAGGCATCCGGCTGAAAACGTTGCAGAAGAGCCGGAGAGCCGTTGTTAAAGTAGATCCGGGATGCCCCAAAAACACAGGTGTCCCGAATGTGTTGAACCCATTAAACAGAGAACTGAGCATAAAGGAGTGTTTGATTCATGAAGAGTTTAAAGACACTGTTTGTTGTGACGATTTTCGTCTTTTTTTCCGTGAGCGCCGCTGTGGCTGAACCCATGAAGTTAGATTTGAACGCCGTGTACGGCGCCAACAGCTTCCATACCCAAGGGGCCATGGCCTTTGCTAAACGTGTGAAAGAACACTCCAAAGATTCGGTTCTCATTACGGTTCATCCTGGCGGAAGCCTTGGCTTTAAAGGCCCTGAGCTTCTTAAAGTAGTAAAAGACGGTCAGGTTCCCATGTCCGACATCCTGATGGGTGTTGTGGCCGGAAGCTCCCATGTGTTTGGTGTGAGTTCACTTCCCCGCCTTGTGAAGTCCTACGACGAGGCCAAAGCTCTTTATGCCGAGACCAAGCCCCTTTATGAAAAATCGGCCCGCAGATGGAATCAGAAGCTTCTCTATGCGGCTCCTTGGCCCCCCAGCGGACTGGTGACCAAAAAAGAGATCAAAACCAGTGAAGATGTGAAAGGGATCAAGACCCGTACCTACGATAAAAACGGTGCAGAGTTTCTCCGTACCATGGGTGGCATGCCCCTTTCCATGCCTTGGGGTGAGGTGTACGCGTCCCTTCGTACCGGCATGATCGACTCGGTTCTTACCTCTTCGGAATCTGCAAAAAACGGAAAATTCTGGGAAGTTCTGAGCCACTTTGAGCCCATCAACTACGCCTACCCTCTGAACATGGTCACCATCAACCTCGATTACTGGAACGCCCTTTCCAAGGATCAGCAGGCTGCGATGCTCAAGGCCGCTTCTGAAACCGAGGCTGCTCAGTGGAGCGCATCCCAGGCGCGAAGTGAAAAAGCCCTTAAGGTAATCGAAGAAATGGGAATTACCGTGGTTCCCGAGAGCAAGACCCTCACCGCCGATCTTGATGCTGCTGCCGGCGAAATCCAGAAGAAGTTTCTCAAAAAAGCGAAAAAATCTGAAAAAGCCGTTTTAAGCAAATACATCAAGTAGACTATGAAAAAAATTACCTCAATTATTGAGGCGTGTTCCAGAGCCGGAGGCTATGTCTCCGGCCTGTTCATGCTTCTTATCGTAGCGCTTATCACCGTTGAGATTTGTGGGCGGACGCTTTTTGATGCCTCCACTCTCATCGCCGATGAGTACAGCGCTTATTTTTTTGTTGTGGTGGTGCTGATGGGACTCTCCTTCTCCATGAAAGAGGGATCACACATTCGTATCTCCATTTTGCGGAGCAGACTGCCTGAAAAGGTTCTTGTTGTGCTGGATCTTGCCGTGCTGGCCGGAGCCATCGCCCTAACGAGCTTTGCCCTCTACCATGCCGTTCTCATGACCTATGATGTTTGGGATCTGGGTATGACAGCAGACTCCATTTCAGAAACCCCTATTTATATTCCCCAGCTGGTGATCCCTGTAGGCCTTGCTCTTTTGATTCTTCAGCTTGCATGTGATTTCCTCAGGAGGTTGTTATCGTTTCAGATCCGTTAATCTTAACCTTTCTGCTGTTTGGAGTGATGTTCCTGCTGCTGCTGTCCGGGCTCTGGATCGGCTTCTCCCTTATGGGAGCAGGGGTTATCGGTATGTTGATGTTTAAACTCAACTTACCGCCCACCATCTCTGTGTGGGATAAAATCGGCGGCCTTTTGGCCAACTCCATCTGGAACAGCACCAATTCATGGTCACTGACAGCGTTGCCGCTCTTTATTCTTATGGGTGAGATTCTCTACCGCACCCAGATTTCAACGCGTCTGTTAAACGGCTTGCAACCCTGGCTCTCCAACATTCCGGGACGGCTTCTTCACATCAATGTGGTGGCGTGCTCTCTCTTTGCGGCGGTCTCAGGTTCCAGTGCAGCCACCACAGCCACGGTGGGGAAAATTACCCTGGATGAGCTCTCTAAAAGGGGCTATGACCGAAGCATTGCCATCGGTTCTCTGGCCGGGGCTGGAACCTTGGGGTTTTTGATTCCACCCAGTTTGATCATGATTATTTATGGGATTCTTTCGGATACATCTATCGGAAAGCTCTTTATTGCAGGGGTGATCCCTGGTCTCATGTTGGCTTCGGCCTATGCGCTTTATATTATGATGCGCGCCATGATAAATCCTGACGTGATGCCGGAAGAAGAGGAACGCTACACCTTTAAAGAGAAGTTGGCTGCTTCGCGGGAACTCTTTCCCGTGCTCCTTCTTGTGATCGTGGTTTTAGGTGGCATCTATATGGGGGTGACCACACCCACAGAGGCGGCGGCCATTGGCGTGGTGGGCGCTCTGGTTCTGGCGGTTTGGTTCAAGAACCTGACATCTGCCAACTTCAAAGAGGCCCTTTTGTCTGCGGTGAAAACCACCTCAATGATCGCCTTTATCATTATCGGAGCGGCATTTCTTTCTCAGGTGGTTGGTTTTGTGGGCATTGCCAGGGCGCTCAGTGAGTACATTGCAGGGTTGGGCCTCTCTCCTTATGTGTTGATCTTTGTGGTGGCCATCATGTACCTTTTTCTGGGTATGATTTTAGATGGCATCTCTATTGTGGTGATGACCCTTCCTATCGTGCTTCCTATCGTTGAAGCCGCAGGATTCCAGCCATTGTGGTTCGGAATTTTTCTGGTTTTTATGGTGGAACTCTCGCAGATTACGCCTCCGGTTGGATTCAGCATCTTTGTGATCGAAGGCATCTCCGGCGAGAAGGTGGGAGATATCCTTAAGGCCACCTTCCCCTTTTTCATCATCATGATTTTGATGGTGATTGTGATCACAGCTTTTCCCGATATCGTCTTCTATCTGCCCAATCAGATGGTCGAATAAAAGGGGTTTAAATAAAAGTTAACGTAAAAAGGATGGGGTCCTTCGTTGAAAGAGAACGCGAAGGTCCCCATTTTTTATTGGCCTCCGGTACCCTTGCCGGGGGCCAAATTTTTAAAAAATTTGACAAGAGGAGGTAAGAGGTTGGCAAAGAAAAAATACTATGCGGTGGCCAGGGGAAAAGTGCCTGGAATTTACACCAGCTGGCCCGAGACGCAGGCTCAGGTATCGGGGTTTCAAGGCGCCATTTACAAGGGGTTTGCTTCCCGTGAAGAGGCCGAATGTTTTATGGAAAATCCGGTCTATGCGGTGACGAAAAAGACCGTGCGAAAAGAGGCGGCAGAGCCCTCACCGCTGCCTGAAGGCTGTCTGGGCATCTTTTCCGACGGTGGGGCTTTGGGAAACCCGGGTGTGGGGGCTTACGGGGTGGTGATAACAGGCTGTGCAGGGCGAAAAGAATTTAAGGGCGGATTTGCCCGCACCACCAACAACCGCATGGAGCTGATGGGGGCTCTTGTGGGGCTTAAGGAGGCAAAGAAAAACCTTGGGAACTCAACCTCGGTAAGGGTGACCACCGACTCCTCCTATGTGGTGCAGGGTGTTGAAAAAGGGTGGGCGCGAAACTGGCGCAGACGGGGCTGGCTCAAGGCCGACGGAAACCCGGCCCTGAACAGAGACCTTTGGGAGCAGCTGCTTGATCTTCTGGATGGCTTTTCTATTCCGGTTCGTTTTCAGTGGGTCAAGGGGCATGCCGGTCACCCGGAAAACGAGCGCTGTGATGCCCTGGTGAATGAGGTGACCCGAAAAGGAGACCCTCTGCCCGAAGATAGAGGGTTTCCAGGATAACAGGTTCTTGGTATTCACGAGGTAAAGCCCCTTTTTAGGGGCAAGAAAGTCAATTTCTTATAATTGGATTATTATAGAGAATTATGTCAGGAGGGGTTCATAATGATTCATTATTCTGATGGTTTTTATTTGGGTATTGCTAAGATATCAAAATGATTTCCGACGCTAAGATTTTCTTGGTTAAGCTCTTCTCCAATTGCGACAGGGTCAGAAACCACCTTGTAAACGGTATAATTTTGATCTTGGAAGAATTTTAAGAGTTGTTCACGATAGGCAAGGTCCGTTTTTTTGAAGATTTCTGCTTTTACAACGGGCCGATGCTTGGCGATGGTACTATTAAGTGATTGGAGAATGTAAATGAGCAAATGGGCAGTGGAAGCAATTAATCTCACACGGGTGTTTGGTGAGAAAACGGCCGTAAAGATTCTCTACAGCACCAAACCAGTGACGGTCTTCTTTCACAGCTTTTTTGTCTTTTTTCCCTTTGGTCTTTTTTGTCTCTTTCTTAAAGAG
>JAKSCC010000119.1 GCA_022360815.1 Desulfobacterales bacterium | reverse complement strand
CATCCTTCAAGGTGAAGCTCAAATATCCGGTGGTTTCACCTTAGATGAGGCCAAGGTTCTCGCCATTGCCTTACGGGCAGGTGCCCTTCCCGCCGAAGTCAAAATCCTCGAAGACCGAACTGTCGGTCCCACCCTGGGTGCCGACTCCATTCGAAACGGCCTCATCTCCATGCTTATCGGTGGTCTTGCCGTGGTTTTCTTCATGGTTGTCTACTACAAAGGGTCCGGCCTCATTGCCGACGTGGCCCTTTTGCTCAACGTTCTTCTCATTGCCGCAGGTCTTGCCGCTTTCCAGGCCACCCTCACCCTGCCAGGTATTGCGGGGATCATCCTGACCATCGGTATGGCGGTGGACGCCAATGTGCTTATCTTTGAGCGTATTCGGGAAGAGCTCAATATTGGACGCAGCCCCGTGGCAGCCGTAGAAGCAGGTTTTGAAAAGGCGACCCTCACCATTTTGGATGCCAACGTCACCACACTCATTGCGGCGCTGGTTCTCTTCCAGTTTGGCTCTGGACCCGTCAAAGGCTTTGCCGTTACTCTGGGCATTGGTATTCTCTCCAGCCTCTTTACCGCCCTTGTGGTCTCCAGGCTGCTCTTTGATTCCATCCTGCGCAAGGCGAACGTGAAAACCCTGAGCATCTAGCCACAAGTGAGGAAATAGACCCCATGCAATTTATCAAAGAGACAAACATCAACTTCGTCGGAATAAAAAAGGTGGCCTTCGCCGTCTCCTTTGCTCTGATCGCCATCAGTATCATCTCACTCATCGTCCACAAAGGCCCCCGCTACGGAGTGGACTTCTCTGGTGGCAGTGCGGTTCAAATCAAATTTGAAGGCCCCGTCACCATCAATGCCGTCAAAAAAGGCTTGAAGCCTGCAGGTCTTGCGGGTGCTTCGGTGCAACGATTCGGAAACAAAAGCGACAACGAATTTCAAATTCGAAGCAAAAAGACCTTTGCAAGTGACAGCAATTTTGGCTCAAAAGTCAAATCGGCCATGCTGGATGCCACGGGTGTCACCGTGCGAGATCTGAGTCTCGATATGGTCGGCCCTCAGGTAAGCAAAGACCTCCGCCAGAAGGCCCTTCTGGCCATGTTCTATGCCCTTTTGTTTATTATCATCTATATCTCGGGCCGATTTGAACTCAAGTGGGGGCTCTCCGGTATTCTGGCCGCCATTCTCGGCGGTGCTGTTTACGGAGTCACCCAGCTTCAGAATATTGCCATCGTCAGCTCAGGGATGCCGATTCTTATTATCACGGCCCTTGTGATCAGCATCTTCTTCTGCTGGAAGCTGGAGCTAAAGTATGCCATGGGTGCCATCGTGGCTCTCCTCCATGATGTGACCCTTACGGTGGGTATCTTCTCCATTTTGGGCATTGAGTTCACCCTTCCCATTGTGGCAGCCCTTCTCACCATCATCGGATACTCGCTGAACGACACCATCATCGTCTTTGACCGTATTCGTGAAAACAGTAAGAAGTACGCCAAAAAAGATCTCGACTTCATCATCAACCGAAGTGTCAACGAGACCTTGAGCCGAACCATCCTCACTTCCATAACCACCCTTGTGGTTGTGGTGGCTCTCTATGTTCTGGGAGGCGGAGTCATCCACGACTTTGCTTTTGCCATGATCATCGGGGTGCTTACCGGTACTTACTCTTCCATCTATGTGGCCAGCCCCATTCTTCTGGCTTGGCAAACGGAAGAGGCCTAAACCGAAACGGGTTTCTACCCACACCACCGGCCATGTTAGAGCCGTCCGGTATGCGCATCGCTTCGCACATCGGGCGGCTCTTTTTTTGTGTTTACAACACAAACACCCTTCTGATAGCGTTTCCATCGCAAGAGACCTCTTGCAAAATACCCCTAAGGTTGCCAGAGCCTACTCTGCGGCCCTCGCACCCCGTCAAGGAGATGAAACACCCATGAAATTTCCCCCGTCAAGACAGCCTCTTTTGCTTCTGATTCTCACCTTGGCCTTGACCTTCTTGACCTCCGCATGCAAAACCCTGCCTCCAGCACGCGACCCCGGCACAACCACCCTCGCTCGGGAGTTGGAAGAGATGAGGCGAAATGTGGAAGAGCTCAAACACAGGCTCTCGGTGGTTCAATTCATGGTAGACAGCCATGAGCGCGCCATATCCGATCTTGAACGAAGCAATACGGGGGGCCCTCATCCCATGGTTCCTCAAGAGATAAAAGCCCCCACACCAACTGTTTCCCCTGTGGAGGAGACCATCATTCAGGCCACCCCACTGCCACCTCACCCCCCAAAAAAGCCCAAACCCGCCCCAAAAAAAACGAAAAAAAAGAGTGATTCTACACGGGTCAATAAAACATACACCCAAGCCTTTGACGCCCTACGCGCAAAAAAATACGCCGAGGCTATCGTACTTTTTCGGGAAGTTGCAGAGAAGTGGCCCGACCACGACTTGGCCGACAATGCCATTTACTGGAGTGGCGAAATCCACTATACTAAGGGCGATTATTCTGCTGCAGTCAGTGCCTTCCGCACCCTTCTCAGCAAATACCCCAAAGGCAGTAAAGTCCCTGATGCCCTCCTGAAAACGGGATACGCCTACCTCAAGTTAAACGATAAGGATTCCGCCCGAACGTACCTTAAACGGGTGGTCGTTGAGTACCCCTTCAGCACCTCGGGTGCCAAAGCGGAAAAAACGCTCAACAAAATGGATGAAACCCCAGACACCTAATTTTTCGGACCCATCCCATGGAGCTCTTGCACTGGTTCGCCCTGAAAGAAGTCCCAGGTATTGGTAATTTGCTCTATAAGCGGCTGATGGATCTATTCCCCTCTCCATCAGCCGTTTTTGACGCCAACCCAAATGATTTGACGAGTATTCGAGGCATCTCTCACAAACTCGCAGAGACCATTGTCAATCATCGTCCAACAGAGTCTTGTCGGCGCAATCTGGAGCAGACGTTGGATGCAGGCCTCACCATCCTGACCCTTAAGAGTGCGTCATACCCTCGAATTTTAAAAGAGATTCCCGATCCGCCTCCCATTTTACATGTCGCTGGCACTCTGAATCCGGACGATGCCGCCATTGCCGTGGTGGGCTCTCGAAAAGCCACACCCTATGGCAAGGGCAATACCATGCATCTCGCCGGAGCGCTCTCTTCCATGGGCTACACCATCGTCAGCGGACTGGCCCGGGGCATTGATACCACTGCCCATGAAGCGGCCATTGAAGCAGGTGGGCGCACCATTGCTGTCATGGGGTGCGGTCTTGGCTCCATCTACCCATCCGAAAACAAAAGGCTGGCCCACACCATCTCAAAAAGGGGTGCTGTTATCAGCGAATGGCCCCATGATACCCCACCGGAAGCCCATCATTTCCCGCTTCGTAACCGGATCATCAGCGGGCTTTCTCTGGGTGTGGTGGTGGTGGAAGCCTCCCTTAAGAGCGGCTCTCTCATCACCGCTCGATGTGCCAGTGAACAAAACCGAGAGGTCTTTGCCCTTCCGGGCCATGTGCGGGCCACCCAATCGGCCGGACCCCATCGCCTTATCCAACAGGGCGCAAAACTTGTCACCTCACCTTCAGATATCACGGATGAGTTGACACCCCTGACCCACAAAAAGCCAGAACAAGAAGAAATACCATTTAATATTAATACATTGAAAAACAACACAGACAAATCCCCCCCACCTTCCTGTCATTTTCTCCTTGATCACGAGGAGAGCTCTGTATTAAAGGTCCTTGATTTGTACCCGTCGCATATTGACGATATTCTGCAACATGTTCCCATGGATGCGGGTCGCCTCTCCGCTGTGCTTCTGAGTCTGGAATTAAAAGGTGTGGTGGAGCGATCCCCCGGAAAACTCTTTTCTTTGAAAGAGGAGAAATCGTGAGCAAGCCCCTTGTCATTGTAGAGTCCCCCACAAAAGTGAGGACCCTTAAAAAATATATAGGTAAAAAATTCAACGTGGCGGCAACGTCAGGGCACATCAAAGACCTGCCTCCCAAAGAGATGGGTATTGATATTGAGAAGGGGTTCAAGGCCAAATACCTTCAGATCAAAGGAAAATCCAAGATCATTAAAGATCTCAAAGCCGCTGCCTCCAACGCCAAAGAGATCTACCTGGCCCCCGACCCCGACCGCGAAGGCGAAGCCATTGCTTTCCACACCGCAGAAATCCTCAAAAGCAAAGAGCGCACTTTCAAACGCGTGCTCTTCCACGAGCTCACCAAAAAGGGGATTGAAGAGGCCCTGGCTGAGCCCACCGAACTCAACCTCAATCGATACGACGCCCAGCAGGCACGCCGAATTCTCGATCGACTTGTGGGATACCAGGTGTCCCCCCTTTTATGGAAAAAAGTGCAAGGGGGCTTAAGTGCCGGACGGGTTCAGTCCGTTGCCGTGCGCATCATCTGCGAGCGGGAGATCGCCATCCAGAAGTTTGAACCCGAAGAGTACTGGAGCATCTCAGCTCGACTCAAGGGAGGTGAGGAAAGCGATTTTCTCGCCAAACTGGCCAAGGTGGATGGCAAAAAAGCCGAGATCAAAAATGGCGAAACCGCACACGCCATGGTCGAGGAGCTCAAAAACGGGGATTTTAAAGTCTCCAAAGTGACCCGGCGCACCAAAAAGCGAAACCCGCTGCCCCCTTTCACCACCAGTAAACTCCAGCAGGAGGCCATCAACCGACTTCGCTTTTCCGCTCGAAAAACCATGAGCGTGGCCCAGCAGCTTTACGAGGGTGTGGAACTTGGCCCCGGCGAACCTGTGGGTCTAATCACTTATATGCGTACCGACTCCACGCGTATTGCAAACGAAGCAGCCGTAGAAGCCTCAGAGTTTATCAAAGGGCAGTTCGGCGACAACTTCTCCATTGACGCCCCCCGGTTTTTCAAAAATAAGAACAAAGCTCAGGATGCCCACGAAGCGATCCGTCCCACCAGCGTCTTCAACACCCCTGAAAAGGTTGCTCCCTTTCTGGATGAAGACCAGAGGCTCCTCTACACCCTTATCTGGAAACGCTTTATCGCCTCTCAGATGCAGCACGCCCTTATTGATCAGGTGAGTGTGGCCATCGACTCGGGCCGCTATACCCTTTCGGTTTCCGGTTCCACCGTCAAATTCCAGGGTTTCATGATCCTCTACAACTACGACGACTCAAAAAAAGAGGACGATAAAAAACAAAAACTTCCGGAACTCTCCGAAGGCCAAGCCCTTGCCCTTCAAAGCATTGAACCCAAGCAGCACTTCACCGCGCCTCCCCCTCGTTTTTCCGAGGCCTCTCTGGTTAAAGAGCTGGAGGAAAACGGCATCGGACGCCCAAGTACCTATGCCACCATCCTCTCCACCATTCGTACCAAAGGGTATGTGGAGCTGGTGAACCGCTATTTTCGCCCCAGCGAATTGGGTCTTATCGTCAACGACCTTCTGGTAAAAAACTTTCCGGACGTCTTTGATGTGGAGTTCACCGCCGGACTTGAAAACAGCCTGGACAAGGTGGAGGCCGCTGAAATCAACTACACCGACCTCTTGAGTGAGTTCTACGGATCTTTTGACAAAGAGCTGGAGGCGGCCACCGCCAATATGATCAGCGTCAAAGGAGTGGGTATTGAAACCGATATCACATGCCCTCAATGCGGAAAGGAGAAGCTGCACGTCAAAATAGGTCGAAATGGCACCTTTATCGCCTGCAACGGCTACCCCGAATGCGACTACTCCCGAAACTATGAAAGAGACGAAAAAGGCACCATACACCCCATTGAGCCCTCCTTTGAACTGGCCGAAGGAAAAGTATGCGACAAATGCGGCAAACCCATGTTGCTCAAACAAGGCCGTTATGGGGAATTTCTCGCCTGCAGCGGCTACCCCGATTGCAAAAACACCACCAGCCTCCATGCCGAATCCAAGGCCGGAACCGGCTCGAACACTGGCATTGCCTGCCCGGAAAAAGGGTGCAGCGGAACCCTTGTTGAAAAGACTTCCAAACGGGGAAAGACATTCTACGGCTGCAGCGGCTACCCAGAGTGCAGTTACGCCATCTGGGAGAAGCCCATCGACAAACCCTGCCCCTTGTGCAAGGCCCCTTTTGTGGTGGAGAAAACCACCAAGCGCGACGGCACCTTTCATAAGTGCCTCACCGATGGGTGCACCTTTAAAGAAGCCGTCGAACCTGTAGAAAAAGCCTGACATCTTTCGAAAACGGCTCAGCTCATTTTGCTCCTCCGGCGAGTCACTTTTTTGAAAAAAGCTCCGAAAAAAACGTTTCCATTGATCCACGCTTGGCCCCCGGCCGGGCCGCCGGAGGCGAATGGTTACCGATTTGGCCCATAAAAAAAGGCCCGCTTTTCACTGACGTGAAAAGCGGGCCTTTTTTGCTGCAAACTCGAAAAATCTTATTTTTTCACGCGCTCGGAGTACTCTCCAGTACGTGTGTCGACTCGAATCCACTCGCCCTCATCCACAAAGGGAGGCACCTGAATCTCGTAGCCAGTCTCCAGGGTGGCGGGCTTGTAGTTGTTGGTGGCGGTATCCCCTTTAACCCAGGGGTCACACTTGGTGATCTGAAGCTCCACAAAGTTGGGAAGGGTCACACCAATGGCGCGGCCATCAAACATCAGAACAGAGCATTTGGTGTTCTCTTTGAGAAGGGGAAGCACTTCGGCAACCTGACTCTCTGAAAGGAACTCCTGCTCGTAATTTGAGGTGTCCATAAAGCAGTAGGCATCGCCATCGTAGTAGAGGTACTCCATCTCACGCTCTTCCAGGCTCGCCTTGGTCAGCTTTTCACCGGAGCGCCAGGTTCGATCAAACTGGGTGCCGGTGATCATGTTCTTGAGCTTGCACTTGTAGAGGGCCTGCCCCTTACCAGGTTTCACGAACTCAAACTGCACAATCACATAGGGATCGCCATCGATTTCAAGCTTGAGGCCTTTCCTCAGTTCTCCGCATTCAATCATCTCTTGTATCCTTGAATCATCATTTTTCAGGCGACCCCGCACGCATCGACGTTTTCGGTGAAGCACTAAAAGTGCCCATGGCAGCGCCCTTGTTATTTAAGATCATATCCGACCTTTTCTCCGGTACCATGGCCAGAAAAAAGAGTTTTACCACCCTTTGACACGCAAAAGGGACATCAATTTTTTATCATAGACCCCACGGCTTTGCAATGGCCACCCCCCGGTCACTCATGGGGCGGTTTATCCGTTTCCATTTTTCATTTAATATGGTAAATGCACGGTTTAAGAAGAGATCAACCCAAGGACTAACCACCCCCGATCTTCAAGGAATTATCACCCTTGTAAGGCAGTGGGGTTCAAGCTGTGCCGCATCTTAAGGCACGGCCTCTCATATCTGTACCCAAAATAACCACAAAAGGAATATCATGATTTTAATCATCGATTTCGGCTCTCAGTTCAACCAGCTCATTGCACGCCGCGTTCGAGAGCAAAATGTTTATTGTCAGATCGACTCTCCCATGGTGGCGACTCTGGATTACATTCGGGAACTCAAGCCCGAAGGAATCATCCTCTCAGGCGGCCCCTGCAGCATTTACGAAGAGAACAGCCCCAAAGTGGACAAAGGTATCTTTGACCTGGGAATTCCTGTTCTCGGCATCTGCTACGGCATGCAGTTCATGGTCAACACCTTAGGAGGCGAGGTCAAGCGTTCAGACAAAAGAGAGTACGGATTTGCAGAGCTCGATATCAAAGGAACCGAAGATATTTTTAACGGCATCCAGTCTCCAACCCAGTGCTGGATGAGCCACGGCGACTCCATCACCAAGCTCCCCCAAGGGTTTATCGCCACTGGCTCTACCGACAACACCCCCTTTGCCGCAGCGGCAAACCCCGAGAAAAATTTCTACGGCCTTCAGTTCCACCCCGAAGTGGAACACTCCCTTAAAGGCCGGGAGATGCTCTCAAACTTCCTCTTTAACATCTGCGGATGCCAGCGCACCTGGACCATGGAAAATGTGGTCAAATCGTCCATCTCTGAAATCAAAGAGCTGGTGGGAGACAAAAAGGTCATCTTGGGTCTCTCCGGGGGTGTGGACTCCACCGTGGCTGCCGTTCTCATCCACAAGGCCATCGGAAAAAACCTTACCTGCATCTTTGTGGACAACGGCCTCATGCGACTCAATGAGCGCCAGAAACTGGAGGAGTCTCTCACCGGAAAACTTGATCTCAACATCAAGTTTGTGGACGCTTCCGAGCGTTTCCTCTCGGCCCTTGAAGGGGTTACCGACCCAGAGAAAAAACGAAAGCTCATCGGCAATATCTTTATCGATGTCTTTGAAGATGAGGCCGCCAAAGTGGAAGGGGCCGAATTCCTTGGACAGGGAACCCTTTACCCCGATGTCATCGAGTCTCAGTCTGTTTTTGGAGGTGCCTCAGACGTCATCAAATCCCACCACAACGTGGGCGGTCTTCCCGAAGACATGAAGCTCAAACTGGTAGAGCCTTTGAAGTACCTCTTCAAAGACGAAGTCAGAGCTCTGGGTGAAGAGATGGGCATTCCCGAAGAGTTGGTCTGGCGCCAGCCCTTCCCTGGCCCTGGTCTGGGCATCCGCGTTCTGGGAGAGATCACCAAACGCCGCCTCGACATACTCCGTGAAGCCGACGCCATCATCGTGGAAGAGATCAAAAAAGCCGGATTCTACAAAAAAGTGTGGCAGTCCTTTGCCGTGCTTCTTCCGGTAAAAAGTGTGGGTGTCATGGGCGACCAGCGCACCTACGACTACACCATCGCCATGCGCGCCGTCACCAGCAAGGATGCCATGACAGCAGACTGGGCACGCCTTCCCCACGACCTTCTGGCCAAAATCTCCAACCGTATCGTCAACGAGGTGAATGGAGTCAATCGTATGGTCTACGATATCACCTCCAAACCTCCTGGAACCATTGAGTGGGAATAGTGTCGGCATGAGTCAAAAAGACGATGATCGATTTGTTTTCGGAGCCGATGGGGATGAACCTGAAAAGCCTGCTGTCTACAAGGATGAGACACGCTCCCGACTGGACAACTTAAGCCTGCGCGTCACCCTCATCGCCATCATCACCCCCTGCCTCATCGGCATTGTGGTGGTGTTTGGTTATCTGGATATCAACCGACGGGTCTCTGTTTTCAAAGACTCTGGCTCCCAGGAGGTGCGCAACGTCACCAAAGACGTGGAGCGCATCGTCTCAGCTCTCCAGGTGAAAAATGCCCGGCTGGAAAAACTCATCAATCAGACCACCGGTGAGATGACGACACGGCTCAAAACCCTGGAGACACGGGTTGCCAAAACCCGAAAGGATGTGGACTACATCGTGGCCACCCGGTACACCCAAAAGCAGATTCAAAATCGAATCGCCAAGGTAAGCAACCAGGCCCAGGCCAACGACAACGCCCTCACCCTGATCCAGACCGACCTGGCTGAGGCCATTGACAAAACTCGAAAAATGGAACGGCAGGCTGCTGCCGATACCGAATCCCTGGCACACTTAAAGGGTGAGGTGGCCGTTCTCACCAAAGAGCTTGAAACATTTTCCGCCTCCCTTACCAAGGTGGCAGATCTAAAGGCAGCCATGGATAAAGAGCGCATCTTCTCCAAAAAACGAGTGGATGATGTGCGCTTTGATCTCACGCGCCATATGAAGAACGCCACCAAAGAGTACCAACGCCTGGGAGACCGCTTAGATGCCCTTCAAAGGCAGCTGGCTCACCCCCCGGTACCGGCCGCACCTCAACCAAAGGTTCAGCCGGCCGCTCCACCTGATCTTGTGGAGGAGGAGATCTCAGCCAACTGATCCTCTTTGAGGCCCAAAAGCTTCAACCACAGGGGTCATGCCTGCATGACCCCTGTTTTTATATCGTGAGAGAGTCATGGACCACCCTTCAGAAGAGATCGAACGCCTTTTGGCATCCGCCAAAGGATACAACTCCCTTTTTCTGGCCGCGGGCTCCCTGGAAACCGCCTGCCAGGAAAACCCTGAGCACCTCTCAACCAAGGGAGTAAATCTTCTTCTCTCGACCCTTAAAGACCCCCGGTTCGAATCCAGAAAAACCGCCCTCTTCTTCTATGGGCGCCTGGCAAAAATCCTCACCCAGAGCGCTCAATGCTTGGGCCCAGAGCACCCCATCTCTGGCCAGGCCCTTGTCGGCCTTCGCCAAGCCATTGCCCCTTCAACGGGCCACAGGCACCTCGCCCTCTGCGCTGCCGCAGGTCTTCTGGCTCCCAAAACCAGCCCATTTTCAGCACCTGAAAATCCAGAAACCCCAACAAAAGTATCGGTCACCCAGCTTCTGGATCTGGCTCACATGCCCAAAAAATCAGAGCCGACACTCAATGGCCGAAGCCTCTGCTTTAATCACCAAGACAAAACCCTGGTGATTAAAGCGGCACGCCAAGGCGAAAACCCTGCCGGCCTTGCCCAGGAGTGGCACTGGATGAGGGCCTTAAACCAGCACGGGGCGTCAACACATATCGGCCACATTCCTCAAGGGTTGGGATCTCCCCTTGTCCACCTTACGGACAATGGTCTTCCCATTCCCACCCCCATAGCCACCTGCTTTGTGACGATCCCGTCCTATTATCGTTACCCCAATGAGCCCACCGCTCCCATGGAGACCCCTGACGCGATCCAAAGCCTGAAACAGGCGGCCCGGGCGTTTGGGTATCTTGCGGGCAAAGGGCTCTGCCACACGGCAGCGGTTCCTCTTTTTCACAACCGGGTGCAGGCAAACCGACGCGAGGATCAGGGAATCTACCTCTGGCAAAAAGGGGGACGGCTGGACAGATGGCTGGAGTCGTGCCGCTATCCCAACTTCGGTGAGTCCGGCCTTCGGGACTTTGAGCACATGAAACGGGCCCCCGAGATGATCACAGGCGAGCTTTACCAGACCATGGGAGATCAGATTCTCTCCCTTCTTCTGGTGGCGGGAAGCCATTTTCGAAGCCTGGGAGGGCCATCGGCATTTCCACCCTTTGCCCCAGAAAAGAGGGACGATTTCCGCCCTCTTTTTCAGAAGAGAGAGCTCGCTATCATGCTTCGGGGAATTATGGACGGATACCATGAAGGGTTTACAGGAGACAGCAAGGCCTGCCCGCTGGACACCTTCCACGAAGAGAAGCTCGCCGCCCTCATGGTGGAAGAGATGGGCCAAGATCTTTATATGGAGGAGGTTCTCAGGGCCAGGGACCAAAAAAACATGGATTCAAGGGCATTCATAGACTTTCTCACCTCCCGTGGCTTAAACCACCAGAAGGCCCTTGCCTTTACCCAAGGCAACGAGGATATACACCTTCACACCGGCCCACATTTGGGCCGCTTCAATCGCAAAATATCCTGTCCCGAGATATTAGAGTTTACGGCCACCCTCGCCTCCACTACAATAATTGACGGATTTCTCGCTAAAACCAAGAAAAACCGTCTCATTTAGCCTTCGGCGCATCGTTTTTGAAAAAAGGACGGGTGATAACCGCGATAGATACAAACAGGGTTTTCAGGAGAAGAGATGCTGATCTACGATGGGATTTTTAAATGGGAGGGGCCGGATGCGGGGTGCTCGGGCTGTGAAGCCTGCCACAACACCGATGCGCTGTGGCTCATCTCCTGCAAGCTGAAGATCGTGGATCTGGCCTCGGCTCTCGAAGGGACAATCCCGTTCAAAAGACACCTGGTACTCGCCGAAGATATCTCAGAGGGCCCCTTGCGCCGCATCTGTGCCGAAAGTTTAGGGCGCCGCATATTCAAGGCGTTCAACCTCGATATTCGCAGAACCCTCTGGATCGAATTCGACCCCAAACTTCCCAAACGGTACCACGTGGCCCACTTCACCCCCGCCTACCATGACGGCCAGGAGATCATCTACACCATCGAATGGCGCCCCCTCATGCCAGGAGAAAAGAAGCTTTTGCACGCCTTTGGCGAGTCGCTTTTTTGAAAAAAAGCTCCGCAAAAAACTTTTCTATTGTCCCACACGCCATTTAACTCGCCCAAAGGGCGAATTAAATGGCGTGTGGGGTTGAAATATGAAAAATGAAATCGCTGGAACTGGTGTTTCCAGTGATCTGAAAGCCTGTTTGTCAAACTTTCTAAAAGTTTGGCCCCCGGCAAGGGCACCCGAATCGCTCAGGTTACACTCAAAACCTGAGCTTATACCTTGCCTAAATTCGATTTGCCATAACAAGCGGCTGTCGAAAACGATGGAAGCACCCATGGCCATCGCGTGAATGCTATCGCCAATGCAATGCGCCATGGCGCACATCGAGCATTCACCATCTGGTCTCCAGGTGCCCCCACCTGGCGCTGCTAACCTTGCTGAACCTCTTTGAGCTTGGCAAGGTTGGCCTGGAGTTTTTCAAGCTTTGCCGCGCCCTCTTCGTACTGGGCGCGAACCTTGGCCACCACCTCTTCAGGAGCCTTGGAGGTAAACTTCTCGTTGTTCAGTCGTCCTCCAATGCCCGAGACCTCTTTCTCCACCTTGGCGATACTCTTTTCAAGGCGGGCGATCTCCTGATCGAAATCGATGACCCCTTCAAGAAAAACGTAGATGGCAGCCCCATCGACAATGGCCGTGCCAACCCCTTTGGGCCTCTCGCCTGAGCGCTTCACCTCAAACTCACCCAAACGGGCAAGCCCTTTGATGGTACCGGCCTCACGGGTAAGAATAGCGGCAACCTCCTCGGTTTCGGCCTGGGCCTCCACACGAAGTTCAAGGGATGGGGCGATGTTCATCTCAGAACGAATATTGCGAAGACCGGAGATCACAGCAATGACCATCTCCATCTCTTTTTCAGCTGTGGCATCGGCACCGTGGGCTGCAAATTCGCCGCACTCGGGCCAGGCCGCCTTCATGATGGAGCCTTGGGTGCCGGGAAGCTTGCTGAAAATCTCTTCGGTCACAAAGGGGACAATGGGGTGCAGAAGCACCAGGGTATCCCTTAAAACGCGATAGAGCACCGAACGGGTGGCCTCCATGGCCTCATCACCCATCTTCCCGTAGAGGGCCGCTTTCGACGCTTCCAAATACCAGTCGCAGAAGCTGTGCCACACAAAGGAGTAGAGGGCGCTTGCCGCCTCATTGAACTTGTAGGTATCGATGGCCTCGGAGACTTTGGACTCGGTTTCCGCCAGACGGGCCAAAATCCAGCGATCTGCCAGACTGATATTGGCATAATCGATGGTCTCGTAGGGTTTTTCCAGATGCATAAAGGAGAAACGGGCCGCGTTCCAAATCTTGTTGATAAAATGGCGGTACCCCTCAACCCGGGCCAGAGACATCTTCACGTCGCGCCCCTGGGCCGCAAAAGCGGTCAGGGTGTAACGAAAAGCGTCGGTTCCGTATTCGTCGCTTACCGTAAGCGGATCGATAACGTTGCCCTTGGACTTGCTCATCTTTTTACCCTCTTCATCCCTGACCAGGGCGTGGATGTAGACATCCTTAAAGGGCACCTCACCCATAAAGTGGATGCCCATCATCATCATGCGGGCCACCCAGAAAAAGAGAATATCAAACCCCGTCACCAGCGTGCCTGTGGGATAGAAGGTTTTCAAAAGATCGGTCTTTTCGGGCCAACCCATGGTGGAGAAGGGCCAGAGGGCCGAGCTGAACCAGGTGTCCAGGACATCGGGGTCCTGGGTGAGGTTTGCGCTGCCGCACTTGGGGCAACTTGTGGGATCGTGCTCTTCCACAATCTCTTCCCCGCAGGCATCACAGGTCCAAACCGGAATGCGGTGGCCCCACCAGATCTGACGGGAGATGCACCAGTCGCGAATGTTGTACATCCACTCATAGTACGTCTTGGTCCAGTGCTCGGGGATAATACGGGTTTTGCCCTCTTCTACAGCGGCAATGGCCTTTTCAGCCAAGGGTTTTACCTTGACGAACCACTGGGCCGAAAGGTTGGGCTCGATAACGGTTTTGCAGCGGTAGCAGTGGCCCACGCTGTGGGGATGATCTTCAACCTTAATCAAAAGGCCCTGCTCTTCGAGGGCTTTGACGGCAGCCTCGCGGCAGGCTTCACGGGTCAGCCCTGCAAACTCGCCGGCATCTTCGGTCATGACGCCCTCATCGGTCATCACCTTCAGGTTCTCAAGCTTGTGTTTGCGGCCCAGCTCAAAGTCGTTGGGATCGTGGGCAGGGGTCACCTTAAGGGCACCGGTTCCGAACGCCACATCCACATACTCATCACGGATAATGGGAATCTCGCGGTCGGTAAGGGGCAGTTTCACATGGGTGGCGCTGATGTTTTTGTAGCGCTCGTCCTCGGGGTGAACGGCAACGGCGGTATCACCAAACATCGTCTCGGGCCGAGTGGTGGCCACCACAAAATGGCCAGAGCCATCTGCAAAGGGATACTTGATATGATAAAGGTGACCGGGCTTCTCCTCGTGCTCCACTTCAAGGTCGGCCAAAGCGGTGTTGCAGCGGGGGCACCAGTTGATGATGTAGCTGCCGCGATAGATCAGCCCTTTTTTATAGAGGTCCACAAAGACTTTGCGAACCGCTTCTGAAAGCCCGTCGTCCATGGTAAACCGCTCACGATCCCAGTCGCAGGATGCGCCCATGCGCTTAAGCTGGTTGATGATGGCGTTTCCGGACTCCTCCTTCCACTTCCACACTTCGTCGATAAAGGCCTCTCGCCCCACTTCCTGACGGGTCTTGCCTTCGGCGGCCAATTTTTTCTCCACCACGTTCTGGGTGGCGATGCCGGCATGGTCTGTGCCGGGCATCCAGAGGACGTTCTCCCCTTTGAGGCGACGGTAGCGGCAGAGAAGATCCTGCAGGGTGTTGTTCAGTGCATGGCCCATGTGGAGCACGCCCGTGACATTGGGAGGAGGAATCACGATGGAGTAAGCGTTTTTATCGCTCTTCTCCTCGGCCTTGAAAAGCCCCTCTTCTGTCCAGTACGCGTAGCAGCGCTTCTCCACTTCATGGGGCTCATACCCCTTTGCAAGCAACTCTCCACTCATGATCAAACCTCATCTATACTTAGATGGCAGGGCTCTTTAATTCCCCCGCCTCTGTTCAGGATACGGGCTTTTTTGCCGTCAAAAAACAGAAAAACCGGTATCACGTGATAACCCGGTCACTTGCACCGAAAACACCCCCGGTGCGAGATCACCTAAAAGAAAACTGGAAATTATTAAATAATCCCCAGTCTTCTTGCAACCTTTTATTTTATCCAACGAGGCCAAAAAAAAGCTATAAAGCGGCCCCTTAAACCATCAGGAAAAGTTCTCCTGAATCAGCTCCTTCATCTTCTCTATGTCTTCGGAAAGATTTTTTCCAATGGCGTCCACAATCAACTCTTCGATGCGATCCTTAAAAAGGGTTGTCACCACCCGTTCCACCACCCGCTCCAACTGGGCATCGGAAACACCGGAAAAATCTCCTGAGGCAACCGCCATATCAAGCTCTTGATCCCCAACACGCCCCTCTATCGTTTCATGGGAATCAGGGATATCCACGATACCCGAAAGATCAAAGGTACCTTTGGGATAGCCGGGAGCCGTGCGCTGACGGGATGTATCGTTTGTGGAGGCCTCCACCAGTTCAGAAAGATCCAGCACTTCAACGGGTTCCGTCTCTTCAGGCGCAGAAAAAATGGTCTCCAACTCAGAATCTGGCCCCAAGTCCAATAGACCATCGTCAGTTACTGGCTCTGTCGCAACCAGCTCTTCCTCTGAAAGAAGAAGGGCCTCATCCAAAAGTCCGTCTATTCCATCTTCAAGAGGCGCGGCCATTTCAAGAACAACCTCTTCGTCTCCAATCTCTTCGGAAAAAAGCAGCGCGTCATCTGAAAGGTCAGCCAAGAGCCCTTCCTCAGGGGCCACCACCTGGGCGTCAGGCGCATCCAAATTATCGGTGGGAAGCACCAAGGTCTCTCCTGAAAGATCATCCAAAAGCCCAGTCTCTTCATTCTTGGAAAAATCGCCCACGGACTCCGCAGGCTCAAGTTCGGCATCGGACAGCGTGAGTGTCTGATCCAAAAGCCCGTCCAGCAGCCCCTCTTCACCACTTTCAGTCAGGGGTTCGCCAAGCTCCAACAACTCGTCATCGTCTGAAGCGGTATCGGTCAGTACAAGGGTTTCATCCCCCAACTCTTCCAGAAGTCCTTCCTCCTGAGACGACGCCCCAAAATCCATCAAAGGTTCTGCCTCTTCATCAAGGATCAGATCACCGGAATCCAACGCCCCCATAAAAGAGTCGTCATCCATAGGCTCCAGAGGAAAACCATCGTCCTCTTCTTCGGCCAGAAGAAGATCGATATCCACCAAGTCGATCTCCTCATCGTCGGCAATCCCTTGCACAGTGCCTCCCGTCGAAGCGACTTCGACCTCATTTGAATCTGGGACCATCTCCTCTAAAATTGTGCTTAGCTCAAGGGTATCGTCTTCAAGCTCGCTGCTCCTGGAAACCTCGTCAAAACTGAAATCCAGGTTCAAATCAGCCCCCTCATCCAGAGGCAATGCACCGACCTCACGTTCAATTCCTTTAGGCTCCAAAGCAGCTGTAAGGTCCAGAGCCTCTTGGGTCAGATCCACCACCTGATCTTTCATAAGGTCATCACCAAGCAACTGGCCTGCCTCGCCCAGCTCCAAAGTCTCTCCTTCAAAACGCAACATCTCGCCATCTTCGTCAACAGCCTCGATTAATTCCACGACATCGTCTTCCTCTTCGGAAAGCGGTGCAAGATCGGAAAGATCAAGAACTTCTTCACCGTGAGAAAGCTCAAGAAGATTCTCTTCCAAAGTTTCGGCGGGACCGGAGACACGCTCTGTCAGTTCAATGAGTTCATCGTCTTCTTCAAGCCAAAAGTCATTATCAGCTCCGGTTTCATCCTTCTGGTCTCGAGGCTCAGTCATCGATCGCATCTCCTGAAAATGAATAAGCAGGGAATCTTTCACGTTGATGGCTCTGCAAAAGTCCGTTTGCGACATACCGCCCCACTACATATGCAGCACCCCATTCAACTCTATCCACCATGTAGTGGGCGTTGCACCGAAGCGGCCACTTTCCACAAGCCCATCGCTTTTGCAACACCATGATTTCATTGACAAAATAACAGTAGCCACGGTATCACACACCCACATTAAGTGTCAAGAATCTAGTTATCAACCTCAAAACAACAGGATATCTCTCTTTTTCATCTATCAACACAACTTCTCTCCACCAACCGCCCCTTAAACTTGGCACAAATTTTTGATACATTAAAAAACAGAATCATGGTTCCCTTTTCAGCTTTACCTCTTCGAATGTTGTCATAAACGTCTCGTCAAGGGCTGCTATCTTCAGGCACCAATCAACAATGCACCTTCAAGGAGATAATCCATGAAAGATTCCGCCAACCTTCATCAAAAAATTCAGGAACTCTGTGACTGTTTTGCTGAGAGCGACATCCTTTCAGAGATGTCCCGCATGCAAACCGAAACACCATCCGAAGAGGCCGCATTGAAGTGGCTGGCCCTTGCCATGCTTCACGGCATTGGAAACAGTGCTCACGAGATTACATTAAAACATGATGATCAGGGGGTAAGGGTCTTGGCGGAATACCGTCTCACCGATCTTCCGGCCCCGCCCAAAGAGATCGCCATAGCAGCAGTGGCCGCCCTTCGCAAAGTCACCCATATCACTGAAGCCAAGGGAAAATCACCTCTGGCCTTTGGGTTTCGGGAAAATAGCATGGACCTCTCCATCAAAATCAAAGAGGGAGGTGGAAAGTGCAAGGCCACCATCGGTTTTCCTTAAAATCTATCGCACTGTCAGATTCACCTCTGCATAGTCCCCAGAGGTGTCCATTACCGTCAGGGTAAAACGCCCTGCAAAAGGAAAGGTGACAGAAACCTGAGAGCCACTCTGACTCTTGGCCACCAGTTTGTGATCCACCATCCAAAGAAGCTCTCCCCTGCCACCAATGGCGCTGAGGCTTGTGGAAAGTGATCCTTTACGTCCCAAGGGATCTTTCAAAATACCACCGTCTTGGATACCCGTAATTTGAATGGTTGATCCAGGCCCCTGCTCATGGGGAAGGCAGAGCCCATGGGGTGCGGGAAGCCGTCCTTTTTGCCGTTTCCAGGGGGGCAAAAAAGGAGCCGCTCCGGAAGGCCACCGTGCGATGCAAATTCTCCGGGCCTTGCCTCCCTTTTCCAGATAGCGATCCAGACACGCCCCGTAAAGCCCCTTTCCAGACTCTGAAACCCAGAGGCGCACGGGGTTGTCGATGGCTATCCCACCGACTCCCACATCGGCAAAGGTGGGCGGAACCATCCCCTTTAGCACCCAGGCCTCGCGCACCTCATGGCAGCGCCCCTCTTCTGTCTCTTTTGCCAGACCGCCCAGGGGCCAGCAGATCATCTTTTTCTCCACATCGCCAGGGAGAGAGAGCCGCCCACCTTTCCTGGGAAGAAGCTCTGCCACTCGGCGAAGAAGCGGCACGGCAGTGACCGCCCCGTAGTGCCCGGGAAGCGGCGTCCCATCGGGACGCCCCACCCAGACACCCAACGTATGGCCCTCTGTAACCCCCAGAGCCCACGCATCCCGGTACCCGTAGCTGGTGCCGGTTTTTATGGCCACGCGCCCCCCCTGCCGCCGTCCCATGGTGGTGTTCAGCTCTGGAGAATCCGAAAGCACCCTCTTTACGATCCAGGCGGCCCCTTTGGAAAAGAGCGCCCCTTTTACTCTTTTTTCGTCTGTTTTCATATAAACCGGATGAACGGGCACGCCTCCGTTTCCCAGACTCGCATACCCTTCCACCAGCTCTTCGAGTGTGGTTCCGGCCCCTCCTAAAATCATGGCCAGGTTGGGCTCTCCGCCTTGAGGGTAGCGCAAGTGAATGCCGGCTTGTCTTAAAAAAGCGTCAAAACGAGCTGGCCCCACACGATCCAGAAGCGAGACCGCCGGCACGTTAAGCGAGCGAACCAGAGACTCCGATGCCGACACCGGCCCGGAAAAATGCCGGGAGAAATTCAAAGGGGTGTAGCCGTTAATGCTTGTG
>JAKSCC010000197.1 GCA_022360815.1 Desulfobacterales bacterium | reverse complement strand
GGTGCGATTCATCTGATTGCCGAAACAGTACGATATGATGGTGACAGCGGGCGTATCCATGCCAATGGTGGGTCCGGTGGAGATAGTATGTATGGATACAGCAATGGCGGAAAAGGTGGGGTCGGAAGGATTCGTGTGGATAGTGAAGTGATTGAAATTGATGGTTCTCCATCAAATTACGATGCATTTTTAAAGATATCTTCTCCTGAGATAGGATATCTTAGGTTGCATTAAGAGGATTTTTGAAGTTGATTAAAGGTAAAAAAAGGGGTGTGTTATGAAAAAAAAGTTTTTATTTATAATAGTAATTATTTTCGTTTTCGCCTGCTCCTCCGACACCCCCCATCTCGCCACCATCTCCGGCGAGAAGGTGTCCAAAGCGCGTTACGAAGCCTATTTGAAGTACAAGCGTATTCCCGCGGCCGATGCAAAAAAAAGAGAGAAGGCATTTTCTCAATATTTGAATCGCACAGCCCTTGCTATGATGATTGAAAAGGAAGAACTTCTAGATCAGGAGCTTTTGGCAGCAGAGCTTGATGAGTTGAAAAAAGAGATGCTCATCGGGCGCTACTTTGAGGCGTATTTGAATCATGCGGTCTCTGATCAGGCGGTTCAGAACTACTACACCATGCATCCAGAGGAGTTTGAGACCAAGAAGGTGCATGTGGCCCATATTTTGTTTCGCACCAATAAGCAAATGGGCGATGCGCAGCGTCAGGCGGTTCTTACCACGGCTCATGAGGCGTTTTCGAAACTTCGAATCGGGGCCGAATTTAGCGATGTTGCAGAAGATTATTCCGAAGACAGGGTATCCGGAAAAAAGGGGGGCGATCTGGGTTGGTTGGGGGCAGGCTCCATTGGCGATCTCTTTTCAGAGAAGATGTTTAGCCTGAAAGAGGGTGATGTCTCTGAGCCTTTTGAAACCCCTTTTGGATACCATATCCTTAAAGTTTTGGACGAACCCCGAACCGTGAAGCAGAGTTTTGAATCTGTCAGGGGTAAAATTCGTTACAAGCTGCGGGAAAACGCCAAGGCCAAAGAGAGGGAAAGGCTGATGGCCAGAGCTGAAATCGTTCGAGAAGGCTGATTCGATTGTTCTGATATAACGCAGTTTAACAGTCCTAATTTTTTTAGAATTTAATTTTGGTGCTTCCGTAAAACGTCAGAATAACTCACAGTGGTTCGCAATACCTGGTCTTCATGTTTGCGTGATGGAGACATAGCGTGAGCGCCAGGTCGAGGCGTTGACATTTTACGACTTTATCAATTTGTGAAGTGAGGTTGTGATGAAAAAGAGCTTTTTTGTGATCATTGTTTTGATTTGTTTCGCGGCTTCGTGTTCGAATGAGAAAAAAGAAGGTTTTGCTCTTAAAGGCGATGATCAGATCGCAGCCGAAGTAGGGGGGGAATCCATCTCCTTTTTTGATGTGGAAGAGACCGCACGAAAAACCTTGGGAGAAGAGCGGGCCGCATCCATTGATGCGGGCGTAAAGAAAAAGATTCTTGAGAGTCTGGTGACGAGTCGGGCCATGGCGCAGGCTCAGTGGAAGAGTATGTCTGATGAGGAAAAAGCCCGTACAAGAAAAGAGGTCGCCTCATATCGAGAGCAGCTTCTAGTGAGAAAATACCTGGCTGAAAATGCCTCTCCGGCACCGATTACAGAAGAGAAGATGAAAGCGTGGTATGAGGCACACCCTGAAATGTATGGGGCCAAAGAGACCATCCATTACGAAATGGTTGCGGGAGATACGAAAGGCCAGTCCCGCTCTTCAGAAAGCTGGGTGAAACAGATGGGGGACGTGGCGGCATCAAGCAATTGGTCGAATTATGTGACCAGCAAACGAGAAGAGGGGTGGCCTCTTTTTTATCGGGATGGTCATGCACGAGAAGAGGTGATGGACAAAACTCTTTTTACTCTTATTAAATCGGTAGCAGAAGGGGAAACATCACCTCTTACCTATATCAAAGGAAACCCCTATCTGGTGCGTGTGATTAAAAAAAGCGTATCAGACCCGAAGCCTTTTGAGGAGGTTCGTGCCGAAATTCGCCAGAGCCTTGGGCCTCTTCGCATGAAAGAAGCGGTAAGATCGGCGGGGGTAAAAGCCTTGGCAAACGTTGATGTGGTTTACAAGTAGCAGCAGGTTTCTGTCGAAGATTTTCGAGCGATCTTTTTTTCTGAATGGAGTGAATAAAGTTAACTGGAGCTCTTCATGTTCTCGAACTGTTCTGACCTGGTAAAAAGGTGGGGTTTCGTCATCGGTACAGCTTGTTTGCTTTTTTTGGCACTCTCCGTGCCAGCCATGGCGTACAATTTTCCTCTCTTTGAAGATTTCGAACAGGGAGACTCTTTTTTTTCTATAAAGCCGGATAGCGGATGGGGCGTCGCCAAGGCCCACGGCCCCTGGCAAAACTTTACCGGAGATCACCATCTGGACAACTGCATCCATGAGCTGCCTCAACACAAGTCAAAAGATAAGAAGGGTAGCTACCGAGCCGTTTTAGACGAGTATGTCCAGATTCCCAAAGATGCCGACAATCCAGTTCTTTTTTTTAGATACCTCTCAAAACTCTATAAATTCGGAGATCGCATCTATGTGGATGTGATTGTAAAAAAGAAGCGTGGCGTAAGGATCGATACGCTTCTTATCCTTACCCGCTGGAACAATACCGGAAAATACTTTAAGTGGCGAAAACTCTCCCTTTCTTCCTACAAAGGAAAAAAGATTAAGATTGGTTTCAGGCAGGCCACATCCAGGTGGGGCATCCCGAGAATCCGCCGTTTTGCCGTGGACAACCTCTCCATTTGCAATGCATCGTCCAAAGATCAGGACAGCGATGGAATTCCTGATAATCTTGATTATTTTCCAGCCGGTGAACGGCTTCCTGCCCCTTCCTCATTTACCGCAGAAAACAGTGGCGAGCTTCAGGTTGACCTGTCGTGGGAGCCTTTGGATCATTTTGAGTATCCGGTGGCGGGGTACAAAATTTATCGACGAAAAGAGGGCTCGCCATATGAAATTTTGCTGAACAACAACGCTCTTCTTCCTCCCGAGACCTCTTTTTATAAGGATGAGGATGTACGCAATGCGACCCGTTTTATCTATCGAATCGTTGGTGTTGCAAGTGATGGAAAGAAAGGGGAGAGTGCGCACTCTGAGGCGGCCTATGTTGAATACAAGTTAACTCCCTTTCCTTTGGAAGAGAGTTTCGACTCTGTATCGCCCGAAGTGATTATTCCTGAAGGTTCGGACTGGGCTATTGCCCCTGCCCACGGCCCTTGGAACAGCTTCAGTGGCAATTATCATCTCGACAGCAATCCCGATGAATCGGATCAGGTGGCCTTCTGGGGTTCCCGTCATATTGTTCGCGCCACCATGAAGAATCGGGTCCATATTCCGGAAGATGCAGAGGACCCGACACTCTCTTATTGGTGCAAGATGGACCTTCAAACCGTGACCATGGACGATCTCTTTGGTTATTGGTTTTGGGATATGGGCGATGACCTTGATTTTGTGTCATGGCTTTTTTACGGAGATCGTATTTTTGTAGACATCCACTTCGTCTGGTACCCTCTCATTGGCGAGCCTGTGGAGATGGTCCACCGTTACATTCGGTGGTACACAGCCCATGATAATACGTCGGAGTATGTGTGGGATTCCATTCCTCTTCATATCTATAAAGGCACCGAGATTTGGGTGGATTTCAGGAAGAAGACCGGAAGTACAGGGCCTGGAAGTGTCTTTGTTCTGGATGATTTTCGAATCAGTGAGACCCCTGACATCGATGATAACGAGAATGGCATTCCCGATGCATTTGAAACACCCCTGGGCAAAGAGAAACTGCCTCATGTCAAGGCATTTGCCGCCGAAGTCACCGAAGTTGGATCCGTAACCCTCTCCTGGGAGCCGGATGCCCATACCCCGCCTCCACATCCCGCCGGATACCGAATTTATCGAAAATCAGAAGGTGAGGATACGTTTCAACCTCTTACAGAGACACTCCTTTCTTATACGCAAACCAGCTGGGAAGATACGACTCTTACCGAAGACGGAACGTATCTCTATTATGTGGTGCCCATCTCAACAGAAGAGGTGGAAGGGTATCCCACCCTGGTGGAGAGTGTTGCTGTTGAGATTCCCGCTCCTGTCATCACTCAGCACCCTCAGAGCCAAACCATTCTTGAAGGAAAATCGGTCTCTTTTGGTCTTCAAGCCAAAGGGTTGCATCTGGTCTATCAGTGGTATCGAAACGATGAGGCCATAACAGAAAATGGAAATCGTGCCACCTACACCCTTTCCAACACAGATTTAACGGATCATGGTGCCACATTTTTCTGCATCGTAAGCAATATGGCCGGTGACGTTACAAGCCAGACAGCGACCCTTGCCATGCTTCTTGCAAAGCCGGCTATCAAAGTACAACCCGAAGATCAAATCATTAAGGAAAACCAGCCGGTTACATTTTCCATTCAAGCAGAAGGCTCACATCTTAGTTTTGCCTGGAAGAAAAACGGGCAGCCCTTTGAAGGGACGCTCTCCCAGAGTTCGGACCCTCATACAGGTATCACCACATCCCGAATCACTGTGGATCAGGTTGCCTATGCAGATGACAACGCGGTCGTCACATGTCATGTGTCAAACGCCTGGAACGGTCAGAGCCATTTGGTTGCCTCTCACTCTGCCAGCCTTGATGTTCGGCTGATTCCTCCTGTGATTGATGAGGATATTCCAACCAGCATCAGCGTTCGTGAGGGAAAAAAGCTGAAACTCATGGTTGCTGCCATTGGCAATGAGCTGACGTATCAGTGGTTTGTCAATAATCAGGCCATCACCGGGGCTACGGCTTCAACGTTAAAAGTCGATTCTGTTGGTTTGCAGCATCATGGCAATAGCTACCACTGTCTTATTTCCAACCACAAAGTAACTGGAGCCGTAGAAGAGGGAGGGACGGTAAAGAGCCATACCGCTGACTTGTCTGTGCTTCTCGCGGCACCTGCTATCACATCTCAGCCCGTCTCAAACCCTGAGGCAGTCAATGAAGGCGACTCCGTTTCCTTTACCATCAAGGCCTTTGGCTCACACCTCAGCTTTGAGTGGTTCAAGGGTGAAAGTCTCTTAACCGGCAAGACCTCCACAAGCACCAATGAAGAGAAGGTCATCACATCCAAAATTACTATCTCTAAAGCCGATTACAGCGATGATGGGGCCAAAATTACTTGCGTGGTTAAAAATGCTTGGAACGGCCAGAGTCACAGCCTCACTTCAGAGCCTGTCACCATGGATGTGGTTCTGATGCCCCCAGCCATTACCAGCC
>JAKSCC010000053.1 GCA_022360815.1 Desulfobacterales bacterium | reverse complement strand
TACAGCCAGATCCCCGAGCACATGGATCACCTGAAGTATCTCTTCTTCGGCCATGACGGACACGGTGTTCTCGTGCCCTGGATGTGGACCTCCATGTTCCTGATGCTTTCTGCCATCGGCCTCCTCGTTGTTCCCAAGATTCGAAACAACGAGAAGTACATGCCGATCCTCTGCGTCATGGTTTTCGTGGGCACCTGGATCGACAAAGGCATGGGCATGATCGCCGGCGGATTTGTCCCCAACCCCATGCACATGTACAACGAGTACACCCCCACACCCTTAGAGCTTCTCATCACCGTGGGTGTCTACGCGTGCGGGTTCTTCGTACTCACCATCCTCTTCAAAATTGCCACCCGCATCAAAGAAGAGGTGCGTGCCTAATCGAAACGGACCGTAATTTCGTGTTGTATTAATCCGGAATGCCAACTGGATTATCTGTAAAAAAGCCCCGCTCATCCATGATGGATGAGCGGGGCTTTTTTTGTCCGGCAAAACCGCAGCCTCGTCCACTTGAATGGGAGGCCCTGCTTTAAACCGTTGTTGTGCTCAGGCAAAACGAGATTGCCTGACTCACACCCTCGACCTTGACGGCTTTGGTGGTTTTGGCGGGGAACCACCAGCGGCTCTCTTCTTCTTGATGCCCCTGGGTGGACGTTTGGGAGTGGGCGTCGGAACGTTTTCAGCGAGATGGATCATCTCTTCAAGCAGCCCCTCATCTTCCAGATCTTCCCGTTCTCCCAGCCCGATCTCCCGATCCAGCCATCTCGTCAGGAATTGTCTCGCCTCATCCATGGTGTACCGGTGCCCCCGCGCTTCGGAGTAGATAAGAAGCGATGTGGGAAAGCCCTTCTCGCCCTTGAACTTTGCCAGCTTCGCCTTTGAAAACCGTTCGAGAAGGTTGTCCGCCTTGCTGAAGTCAAAACGCGCCGCTGCACCGCTGCTCCCCCGGTTGCTGGCACGCCGTTTCATGAGCTTCATCAAACTTCCTGTCTGAGGAAACACAACGCTGGCATCCACCAATTCATCCACAAACTCACTCCAGAGCATCTGCCGTGCGGGCACATCCAGCCCCGAGCCGCCCTTGAGATCCAAAGCGAGGCGCTTCACCATGAGCGGTGTCCATAAGCCAGAGACCACATTGCCATACTTGATATTTCCCCGCCCCATTCGGTACCCACGCCTGAGAACACGGGAAACAATACGCGAGCAATTCTCCTTCATGAAATGGTAACTGTTGGGCTCTCCGGCCTGCTGCCGCTGGCGATTCCACTCCCGCTCCATTCGAAGAATAAACGCAGGGGGCGGCGTTACGATGCGGATCACATGGTCCGGCACATAGCCTTCAATCAGGATGTCCTTTAAAAGACTTGCGCCCGCCTTGCCCATGCCGTCCCCACGGTCTTGCTTGTCTGCTCCCCCCCCTCCCGGCCACCAACTCACATGCATTTCTTCGTTACGGAGAACGTCTCTCATCCCTCTGTCGGAAAGGGAGACATATTCATCCCGTATATTCATGCACGCGTGACCAACGACCTCTTTTGCAGACGGATTGTACCCAACACTTTGGCCAAACTTATGGGTAATCTGATTGTTGTTCCAGATGAAAACGGTTGCCATCTGATCCTCCCTTGTATCCATTATCAAGAGGTCAATTTGGCATAGGAAATCGCCTCTCACTTTCGCCCCGCAATATAATTTGGTTTTTCAAATGAGGCGACAACTGTCCTGACACAGGTAGAAATTATATCAACATTGCACCCTTTCAGGCAACATGACAAAACCAAAAAAACGGATGCCAACTGGCATTATCTGTAAAAGGCCCGGCTCTCTATCATGATGGAGAGCCGGGCCTTTCGTTTGACGGAAAGTTACGACTATGCTGAGATCGATCAGCATCACAAGAGTGGGTCATAGCCACCTATTTTGTTTATCTTTTTTGGCGATCGTTAGATTAAAAAATGTTGAAAATATGTTTATTCAGGGGTAACAAAATACAGAAAATCTATTCGCGATATTGGCTATCTATGGGACAGGTTTATTTTGAAAATTTACTGCCTGACGTCACAACTTTGGACGATTTTACTTCATATTGAGCAACACGATTTCGGCTGGTTTTCGGTCGTTTTCAAGGAGTGATTTATGCCGACTGTATTTGTTTGGAACAATGAAAATCTGGTAAAAAATAACGTAAAAAAAATGCTCCATATGAAGACGAAATCTGACACATATGATGGGCATGCATCCATAAATATTACCGATGAGTTTACTCCTTTTGAAGCGTTACCGGATAGTGTCAAGTATACGGATAACACGTCCGTTTACGGAAGCTGGATTCCAACAGAGAAAAGCCACAGGTCAGGGCTGATGAATCGAGTCAAGGCCGTTGGAAAACCGTCTCCCAATTTTTTTGCTGATCTTTTTCGGGTAGGCGTTATTCCAGATCATGTCATTCGCCTGCCTGCCACAAACACAGAAGTGAGAAGCATGGGTTCAACATGGCGCGGATTTTTAAAAAGCAAAACGAACAGTTACGACCGAGTACAAAAAAACAGTTCGCGTATCGTTTCAAGGGTCCTGCGCTCCACATCACCGGGGAAAAGGGCTGCTTCTCTGCTTTCAGGAAGTATCAAACAGCGTTCGGTCGCCTATGGGGTCTGGACACCTTTGATGGTCAAGAGGCTTGCGCTGAATTATCCAGACGCCTTCCCCATGACGTGGCGGGCTTTTATCGGTGAGCTGATGAAACATGGGGTTGTTGGATCACGAACGGCCATGGTTATGATGGCGCTTAAGCCCCGTTCAGAAGAACATGGCAGCACAATGGGGGAACGAAAGGGTAAGTACTCAAGATTGGTCGATCTCTCCCCTGGAGACTTTGAAGTTTTGCAAGGTGCGATAGACGCAGGGACGACTCCCGAAATGATTCTCTACGCTTCCATGCGGGATCAGGGCATGCCGCCCGGGGAGGCGAAGATTCAAGTTTTCAAAACCCTTGGGGCGAGTCGGCAGGGAGATGGCCCCGGAGTCAGCAACCAAAGGTCTGCTACGGCGTTTGGCAGATCTGTATTTACTCTTGAAAAGATCGTAAGAGGGGTTGCTTCAGCCGGTGAAATTATTCTTGAATGCTTAGACTGATAGCCGATGGGCTTCACGTCTTAACATTTGGCCCATCCCACACGCATACAACGTAAACGTCTGCCAACTGGATTGTCTGTATAACGCCCCGCTCATCCATGACGGATGAGCGGGGCGTTTTTACTTTCCGTTCTCCTCTCTTTTTTATCCCACCATAGTTTCACTCCAGAAGGAACCAACTCAAATAATCTATTCCCGAACAAGGAACATTTACCCTATTATCCAGCGATGCATAAAAAAACAAATGCGAAGAGGCGGGCAAGAATACTCACAGAAAAACCAGCAGTTGCGTACTCCAGCAGACAAAGCCGCATCACGCCCGGTCAAAATCCACTTTACCCGAGCACATTATACTTTCATTATCCCAAAAACTTCGATTTTTGCTTTATGGATTGACCTACCCTAGGAATATCCTGAAGGGAAGGGTCGACGGCGTTTTATGTTCCCTCCAGATGGACCGGGAATGGGCTCACACTTTCTCATGAACTGGGAGACACGAATGGCGACGGTGTTCATTTGGAATAACAATGTGGTGACAAGCAAAGCGGCCAAGGTTGTCCGGTATGCTCCGGCTATGAAAGAGATTATCGGACATGCCGCCATGAGCATCGATGACTCCTACTCCAGCGTCCTTGATGAAAATATCAAATACTATGAGCTCGATGAGCAATACGTCAGTTGGATGCCGGGTGAGGATGACAGGCATGAAAGGGGCAAGATATGTGGCTTTATGAATCAATCTTTTTTCAAAGATCTGATGCACGAAGGATACGCCCCTGACCACATCATTCGTATCCCCAATCCCCCTAAGCCCGTCATCGACAGGATGCAGGCAGAGCGAAACAAATATGAGGGGCACAAAAACGGACGGGATCACCACCACGATTTAACAAGGAAAAACTGCTCCCGAATTTTATCTCGGGTCTTGAGGCGAGGCTGGGGCAGAGGCGGAGGGAATATTCGCTACGGACAAACGGTTTCCGGATTGTGGACACCGCTGATGGTAAAACGCCTTGCGTTGGATCTCAAGGGGGGACCGGGCTTAAACCAGCCCGCCTTTCAGATGAGCTGGGATGCGTTTCTGAAGGAGCTCGAAGAGAAGAGGCACATCAGCAGAAAAATGCGGTTTAACTTAACTTTTTTCATGCGAAGGGCCAACAATCGAGGGAGCAGCGGAGCCGATGCACGGTTTCAATTCAGCAGATTTAAACTGGAAGATAGAAAAATGATGAACCGTCCTGCCCAGCTCCTCATCTATGCGGAGGCCATGGAGCGCGGCAAAACCCGAAAAGATGCGGTCACACTGATGTACCGCAAAATGAGAGACGCTCCTTTCTGGGAAGACCACTCGGATACCGACCTGTGGCAGCGGGCAAGGCAAACCTCCTCCGATTATGACAGGCTCACGGTTCCACCGAAATTTCGGTAAACAAAGACGTCTTAAAAATTTTGATAGAAGCCCCGCCCTCCACCATGGAGGACGGGGCTTTTTTATTTCCGCAACTCTTTACAACGAACGTCTCTCTTCCGCATTCACCGTGAAACCGATCTCCCATGACTAAAATGGATAGCAGCATTCCATAAAGTGAATGCGCCGCCTTCAGCCTTGAAAGGAGCCCCTCACCCAAAGAAGACACTTTTAAAAACAGTTGACATTGTATTGAAGTATTGCCATTTTTCCGCACCATGTTCCCGTAAAGGAAACGCACATGGTTTTATCTGTGGCCTCCTGATTAAGGAAGACCACGCACCAAAACAGCAACCTGCAGCCAAGGAGAGTTTAAGACCAAGGGGGGAAGAGGTCACTAATTTACACACCACACCTGCCTCATATCAGCAATAAAAGCCCACGAGTAAGGGCTTGTGACGCATAAAAATATTTAGAAGGCAAACAGGAGGGACCCCATGACCACCGTGATGATCTGGAACAACAACATCGTCTCCCCTTATTTTACAAAAATCACAGGAGACTCTTCCAGAGAACATACCGTAACCGGCCATGCCTGCGTGCATATTGACGACAACTTTTACCCCATATTTGAAACAGCCCATAACCAAGAAGGTTTCATCCCCCAAAAAATAGACACAAACTACCTCAGTTGGGCTCCCGATGAGAAAACCACCCCGGATGGAAAATCGATAGGCTATTCCGAGGGGTCGTTTATGCTCACTTTTTTGATGGAACAATACGCCCCGGACCACATCATCCGTATTCCCAATCCACCCCCACCTTACATAGACCGCATGCGGAAAATGCGTCAGCGCCATGTTACCCAAAAAGAGACAGGGGAAGTCAACCATTTCAGTATGACCAGAAAAAACTGCTCACGGATCAGCTCCAGAGTCCTTCGGGCCGGATGGAACAAGGGCCGTGGCAATATCAAGTATGGCCAAACCGTTGCTGGACTCTGGACCCCGCTTATGGTCAAACGCCTGGCTCTTGATCTCAAAGGGGGGCCTGCACTCAGAGAACCTGCTTACATCATGACATGGGATGATTTCATTCGAGAATTGTATGAAAAGGGCGTTGTGGGTCGCAAAACAGCCTTTCTCTTGAACTGTTTTCAAAGACGAGCCAACAACAGAGGTAGCAGCAAGGCTGAGCCACGCTTTATTTTCAGAGAGAAGGCTCTTGTTAAAGAGAGAAAGATAGAGGTATTCCCCTTGCTCATTCCCTACTTTGAACTTAGAGAGGCAGGGTTTAATAACAACGAAGCCCTCAACACAATGGCCTACTATATAATGCATACAATCAAATTTCATACGGCACGAAGCAGTTCTCGTGGACTGTTTGAGCTTATTCAGAAAGATGGCCCATCGACCTATGAAAGAGTCATCATTCCACCCGATTTTCTTCAAAACGTAAAAGTAAAAAAACGCCGATAGACCTGCCTGCTTGAGCGAAAAAGAGATCCAGATAGTGAATGCAATATAAACAAAAAGCCTCGTCCTCTATACCAACGAGGGCGAGGCTTTTTACGCTGGTGAACCTCACTCACCACTCAAAATGAAAGCCAATGAAAAGAAAACACTCATTTTGACACCCCTTCCCGCCCTAACATCTTCAAAAAAGGCCTCATTCATATGGAACGCTTTTGGCAGTGTAGTCTCTATTGAAGATCCATTCTTTTCAAACAAACACCATGGGGTAGGGCCATGAAAAATATAAAATATGCCCTCTGCGTCAGTGCATTTCTTCTCTATGCCTTTGTCTGCCATGCAAACAACACCTGGCAGGAGAGCTTTCTAAATGGACGCATCCAATTCACTCAAATCCTGGCGGAAACCAGCAGCCATCGCACGAGTCTGCTCTGGGACATCAACCAATTTCGCCAGACCACTGTAAATCTCGACAACACCCTTTTCGGTCGAGCCCAAAAAATACAAAATGTAGACATCACCGCTCAGATTCGCTCAGCATGGAGCCAAGGGTATACCGGCCAGGGAATCCAGATTGGAATTCTTGACTATTTCTCATCACCAGGTGCCCGTTATGCCATCTCCTTGAACGGGATCAACACAACCGATACCTTAAGGGATGACATCACCAATCGGTATATCATTTCACTTCGCCGAAGTGGTCACGTTTATACAGGCGTGTTCACCAGACAGTGGACGTATGCACACCCCACCAACGACGGAAACTTCAACGCCTACCTGAGCCACGGCGAGGTGGGGCTTGCCATTGCCGGAGGAAAGTACAAAGACCAAGGCGACACCTTGATCATGGGCATTGCCAAGGATGCCAACATGCACCGCCTTGACGCCAGATTCAGCCGAGGAACCACCTTTTCGGCCAGACGGCTGGACTTTATAAACGCAAGCCTCTCAAGACTCACTCCCACAACCGTCATGACCCAAGCCTACCAGGCGATGGATGACTCAAACATCTACCCCCAGGGCCACCTACCCGTCTACATCAGCTCTGCGGGCAACAACCACAATCGCTCCGCCAGTTACAGCGGTATCGCTCGGGGTGATCGTAGGATTGTCAACTACTACAACGCTGAGATGGCCTTAAGCACCGAAACATTTGACGGGCGCCCTCTTTCCGACTACCTCCTTGTGGCAGGCGGGGTCGAACGCACCGGTGCAACCACCTACAGGGTGGCCGGAAACATGCCCGGTGAAGTAACCGAGCTTCAAAACAGATGGCTGGTCGCCCCCTTCATCATTAACACCGATATTCAAACCTTGCAGGGTACCTCGCTTTCTGCTCCCTACGTCACCGGCATCGCAGGCATCGTCAACAGCAAATTCCCTGAAATGGCCCCAGCAGATGTGGCCAACCTGCTCCTTGAAACAGCCCGAGACCTGGGAGCACCCGGTACCGATTCGGTTTATGGACGAGGTATGGTGGATCTTAACAATGCGCTTTCTCCCCAGCAGTAGCCCTTCAACTAGTTGACGGACTTGACCCAGCTACTATAAAATTGTACCCGGTAAGATATCAAATAGATTGCAAGAACACACACCGATTGCCTCACCCGACACACCAAGGAGAACACGATTATGATGACCGTTGAAATGTTCTGGAAGCTTACAAAGCCCAAAGGTGAGTCTGATGTGGGAGATAGGGATCTCATGATGATCGCCACACTGCTTCACTCCTTTCACCTGGCCAACAAAGAGGGGGATACAGCGGGCATGATTGCAAACTGCAAATCCCTTCTCTTTCACTGCGGCAACTACCTCACCTTGTACGAGGCGGAGAAAACCCCTGAGTTTGGACTTGCCAAAGGAGGAGTTAAAAACCTGGCAAAACAAGCCAACCGTTTTCTGGAAAAAAATCCGCAGCCACAACCACGGCGACCCGTTCCCAAACCCCGAGTCGTCGTACCAAAGAAAGTTCCTCTCCCCCCTCCTCTCCCTCCTCTTCCTGCCAACGTACAAAAACCAACGCCCGCCAGAAGAGGCTCCAAGCCTTCTACTTTGACAACCCCCCCGGTTCTGCGTCCCCTTCCCAACCCCAGACCGGGCCGCGATATACCAGAGCGTGGAACGACAACCCTACCGGATTTTGAAAAGCTGATTAGTATCTGCAAAGTTCAAACGGTACAGATGTACATGCAGGGTGAAGACCTCAGAGCAGATGAAGAGGAGACCCGAGGTGACGAGCTCATCTCACACGGGTGGTGTTTGGCCATGGTGATTTACTGGCTCAGAGCCTATCGCCATAAAAAATCGTTCTGGCCGTGGGCCCTTTCCGAAGAGGCCGTACCCTACTTTCGATTTGCCATGGCTTTTCAAAAAATGTGGGGTTCCAGCGTCGGGGGGCTCACCAGTACGGCAGAAGGACATCCCATGCAGTTCAAAAAACTGGGCCTTATACGATCCGATGGAGTGGGCTTTGATAATGTTGTTACCCCCGGCGGCAAAGCCATTGTGGAGGCCGTACATCGCCTCGAATCCCCCTACTGCATGATTGTTCTTTTTGGAAACGGAGCCCACTCTTTGGGGCTTTTTAAGGGGGCCAAAAACCAGTATCGCTTTATGGACCCCAACTTCGGTGAGTACCACATCAAAGGGAAGAAGTACTTAGGAGCTTTTATAGAGGGATTGATCCGGCTCTATTACGAAAACTACAAATATGCCTATGCCGATCTCTACCATGAAGGGTAACAAGACTTGATAAACGTGCCTGTAATGTATCCACGAGTCATCGCCTTCGGCGTTTTTCAAACAACGCGCCGAAGGCTTTTTCTATCTATCACCTCATATTACACGGGCAATATAAAATTGACGAAAACCCGTACCCGGGTAGTATAACTCAAAAAACCCATGGAAAAGAAAATCCACAAGGGCTTTCGGCCCACCATAGGTTGATGAAAAAACGCCCCAATTGGGATCAAAGAGCTCAACCCCATCCAAATCCATAGCAATCGCATGGCTGCCCACATCAAAATCAGCACTGATAAAAAATTGGTTTCCGTCTGCGGATGGTCTGCCCAAAGCACTTTGAAACTGACGACAGGTCTGAGATACATTCTCTTTCCGCATGGCACCCCCTTCCACATGAATAACGGGAGCTCTGTTTTTGGACGGCCCTCCTAGCACGTATTCCATGGCATTTTTAAGGCGAGGGTCCATATCACCTGTCTTGATGAGATCCGCATGCTCAACAAGCTTTTTCTGGTTGGACATCAACTTGATGGGGGCACCAGAGTCAGAGCTGAGTTCCGGGTTGTCATAGATCAGCTCAGGAAAAGGGCTTTTTTTCATCCGTTTTGATTTCAGCCAATAACTACAAAGCCCTTGGCACCACCCGGCAGCGACATGAGGCATTTTGCTTTGGTGAGGACGGATATCCAGATCCTGATTGTAGACATACTTAAGATCGATCTTAAATCGATGTTCCAGGTACCATGCATTGTTTCGGTAATCATTAACGGTTCTCTCAATGAATCGCTTCGGATCAAACCGGCCTCTTTGATCCCCCTTTACCAACTCTTGAAACCCCTGACACTTCCTGAGGTCATTCATATATTTGTTATGCTTCGAACCCTTCACAGGTTGCTTGGCAATGGCCGATGTGAGGTACGAATTAAAAAATGCCTTCATGGGACCCATGTCGGTTTTTTTTCCAAACATATCGGAATATCCTTACTGTTGGTCAGAACCATGATAGCGCGATGGTTCTAAACGCATTGGTGCTTTCTTTACAACGGAACCATAAACCGCTTTTCTATAATATTTCAAGGGATTTACAAACAATCCCTCAATAGACACCAAAACCGAGGTCAAATCGCTCCAATGGACTCAATAAACTCCACGAGGGTTTTTCGGTGGCCTTTGTACTGGTGGTAATTGGCCGCACTCATCTTATTGAGGCTGTTTTTGTTGGCGTACGCACTTTGTTTGCCGCTTTTTAAATTTCGTGCCGGTGCTCCGGATGCCCCAGACGATTCGTGGCGTCTTTGGAACTTCTTCAGCAGCATGCTAAAATCGCGGGATATGCTCCCACAGGAAACCAGTTCGTCCACAAAATCGTTCCAGAGAATATTTTTAGCCCCGTGGATATTTTGGGCATACCGCTTAACCGTCAAAGGGGTCCACACAATGGAGAGGGCCTCTTTCATAAAGTGTTTTCGCTTCATTTGAGCGGATTTAAGCACACGAATCACCATGGTGCTGCAGTTTTTGGCAAAATAGCGATAGCTCGGGCCATAGTTGTGCTCCATGCTTCGCACGAGGCCCTTGTACTTGACATTGACCTCTTTATACCTGGCATTCTTCTCTTTGGCCTTGTGCCACTGGGCCAGCATCTTTTCGACCTGCATGGGGGTTGCAGGAAGCCGAATGATATGGTCTGGCGCATATCCTTCGTAAACCAGATCCGTAAAAATATTGGCCTGTGCAAACCCCTGCTGGTGGCCGCTGTGAGAAAGCTTTTCATCTTCGGGAACCCAGCTGATGTAGTTGTCCATGTTTTTATCACCATAGGCCTTGGCCCAGATGTCGGTGATGTTCATGGAAGCGTGCCCAAACCAGGTGTGCCCGCCAATACTCATCTTGTGATTGTTCCAGATAAAAACCGTCGTCATGCAACCCTCCCTGATATTTACACTACAGAAAGAGGGTCTTTGCCTTTGACTATCAAAGTTTCCTTCAGAAGTGAAATTTTTCAAGCAAAGATTGAAAAAAAGAGAATTTCGGGCGACCGTAAAAGGCTTAATTCAAGGCGCGAATAAAACCCAAACCCTTCAAGAGAAAAAGGCAAAAACCGCAAATTAATAAGAGGAATAGAGTGAGGAATTCGGCGGAAACGAAATGGTGTGTTATAAAAAACGGGAAGAAATCAGCTTCTGTACGAACCCAATCTTTTTTGATTTTATCGGTGCTCCCCAAAGGGGTCAAGCCTCAAAAAAGCAGAGATGTTCGCTTTCAGCAAGAAACAAAAAAAGGCGCTGTCCATCAAGGAAACAGCGCCTTTTCTTTTATTTAAAAAAGAGTGACTATGAGGCCTCAGCCGATTCTCTCTTCTCTTCGGTCTTTTCACTGGCCTTCTGGGGCAAAGTCTCGTCTTTTCCGGTAAGGACCTTGATGGGTGCCCCATAACCGGGCTGAATCACCCCAGGCTTACAAGCCACATTGAGGCAAGGCGCGTCTTCACAAGACTGGCACTTGTCGTAATCGATCTCGCAAAGGTTATCCACCACCTTCATGGCATCATGAGGGCAGGCTTTCACACAAAGACGGCAGCCGATACAGCCCACATTGCACACCTTTTTGGTCTGGCCACCCTTCTCCTTGTTCATGCAACGAATCACGCTGACGGCCAGCTCGGGAACAATGGTCATAATATCCCTGGGGCAGGCTGATACGCAGAGACCGCATCCCACACATTTGTCTTCAACCACTTCGGGAATGTTGTCGTCGCCCATGACAATGGCACCAAAGGGACAGGCACGCTGGCAGTTTCCAAGCCCCAAACAGCCGAACTCGCAACCCTTTTCACCCGCAAACAGGTTGGCGGCAGCCACACAATCGTTTAAGCCCTGGTAAATATATTTGGTGGTGCAGTTGGTATCAGAGCACCCTTTGCAGCGTGCCACGGCTTTTACAGGCTTGATCTCCGCCGCCTTCTTTCCGGTAAGGGCTGCAATTTTCTGAGCACACTCATTGCCACCAGGGGTACAAAGATCCGGGGGAACACTCGGGTCTTCCACAACGGCCTCGGCATACTGAGCGCATCCTGCAAAGCCACAGTTGGCGCAGTTACCTGCTGGGAGAATTTCGTTGACCTCATCGATGAGAGGATTGGTCTCAACGGCAAGTTTTTTGTCGGCAAGGGCCAGCAACAAGCCAATGGCTCCACCGAGCCCGCAAAGTACCAGCAAAGGAATCACAATGTTCATAACGACCCCATATAAAGGATATTTTTACATACAGTTCAACCGAACACCGGCAACCGTTCCATCACTCTCTACGCACGTCCACAGCTGTTGCACTCTTTTCGGGCCGGGCCCTCTTCGACCCCGCGCTCTTCGTCAAGCGCAACCGATTTGCTCCAAGCCCACAGGCCAACGGGCAAACCCACTACTGTTTACAAAAATTATGCCACTTTTCCAAGCCCCTCTTTGGGGGAAAAGGCATCACGGCAAGAGAACGCCTTAGACTTTGTTACCTGTGGCATCTCTGCATGTGGTGTTGTCCGACATATCGCACAACACCACACCAGAGAATCTGGTTTTTCAGACAAAGGCCCGCCAATCGTGCAACACGCAGGACATATAGTAATGAACCTGTCCTCTTTTTGCCCGTAGCAGCCCTTTGTTCATATCGAGAATGATCCCGGTAACGTAACAGCTCTTCTTGAAAAATTCCAGTCCTGCACCTCAAAAAAAATCAAAAAAATGAGCACACAGAGGACACACCGTATCCCATCGGAGTCATTTAAAATACACCACACCACCCCTACGCCCCCCGCGTTTCGGCCAGGCAGCATGGCACGCTCCTTGAATATTTCTTTCACTGCCTGAGTTGGCAAAGGACCCGCATCACCCGGCCTGTTGTAGAAGGATCGAAAACCATCCCCCCGTTTTTCATTCCCAATACACTTTTTGAGCCGACCTCGGTGATGCGGGTCTTCTATTTTTTATTTTGACGGCGCAAAAAAACGTTGCGATAAAGCGCCCCACACCATCTAAAACACCCAACCTTACCTCTTCCCTCAACCCATCAAGCGCCCAACATCATCTCTTTTGACAAATCAAGACCCCCTCCTGTATGATGTGCGCTTTCAGCACGTGGACCTCACATGCACCACCATAACCCTAAAAAAAGAAGGGATTTCCCTTCAGGACTATCACCCATGGGCGCATCACGAAGAGAAGAAGAGGGCATCGTTATCAAAACCGCTTCACACGGCAGGGCTTGGGTGGAGACCGTTCGCACATCGGCTTGCGAAGGGTGCGCCTCAAAAGATGCCTGTCACGCTTCGGGAAAAACCATGGAAGTCTGCGCCATCAATGACGCCGGAGCACGGGTTGGAGACCGCGTCATGGTATCCATCGAAACCGCCACCCTGATCCGCATGTCCCTTCTCGCCTACATCTTTCCTGTCATCGTCATGATGGTGGGAGCTGCAATAGGGAACGGGCTGGCCCCTTCACTGGGAGTCAATGCATCGCTTTCATCGGGAATCGGGGGATTCGGATCGCTGGCCTTCTCGTTTCTTGTTATTCGAATGGTGGAAGGGCGCATTGCATCGGCAGATCGCTACACCCCACGCATCACCAAGATCCTTATGGATCTTTAAAATCACCTCGTCTATTCATAGGGCCTCTTATGCCCGTTCCTTGTGACTCTTCACTCACATCCCATCGACCAATCCACCCTTGAAATTTACTTTTTTTCACCAAAGTTCCCTGAGAGCAGAATCCACCGCTACACAAGAAGGGTCTTTTCTGGTACAGTTCTTGCGGATATTTGGGTCGCCACGCAAAACCGTGGGTAAATGCTTGTCAGCAGTACCTTTCAGCCCTTCTGACAACCCATCTTTTTGCGACATAATGAATGGGGGCCACGGCGTCAAAAACCGCACAGACGCAAAGGTCTTTTTGCGGCTATGGCGTGAACAGCCATCACCGATGCCACGATCCATAACCAAACGCGATGCGGGGCATCGTCTTTTTAACCAAACAGGGTCATTCGTATCCGGGATCATCAGGTTCAAACCTATTTTAAGGGGCCCGGCGTCGGAAAGATCTGTCAAGGATGAGAGAGGAAATTGACTTAGAATGCGCCCAGAAAACGAAAGGAAGCTGGCCGTAGGGCTCGGGTTGGTTCTGCTTGGGGTGGCGACACTGTGCTATACAGCACTTTCGCCTGCTGCACCGGATGAGCCGGTCCGTCTGCTCTTCGATGGGAGTGCAGGGGATGTACTTTTTACGCACCAGACACACGCCCAGGACTACGACCTGGAGTGCGCCTCCTGCCATCACAACCTGGAAGATGGGGACGAAATTTACAATTGCGGCGAATGCCATGACGAGGGTGGGGATGCCGAAGACTATCCCACGACCGACGCCATGCACGCCCAGTGCATTGGTTGCCATGACGAAATGGGGGCCGGTCCAGCAGAGTGCGCCGAGTGCCACGCCACACCCAAGTAAGGTGGCCCGAGTAAAAAACGAAAAAAGCATCACAAATGCCCGTGGGACGCTTAAGGTAAAGCCCCACCTTTTTTACAAAGCCATCACCTAAACCATTCGCTAAAAACGATGCGCCCAGGATGTGAGAGACTCACACCATACCGATGCGACATCGCAAACCGATCATCACACAATCAGGGACTGAGAATAGTACAATGATACGACGATCGTTTTTCGGCTATCTGGCTGCAAAGCTCCCTTATGAAACGGTGCAGAGCGGGCTTCCAGACCCGACAGACACCGGCCTTCCAGGAGTCGTCACCCTCCAGGTTCAAATTCGCGCCAACCAGAAAAGCCTTGTAGACAAAAAAAAGACCGTTTTAAAAAAAGGCGTGGAGGTGCAGCGCGGCGCCATCTACGGTCTTTTTGATGAAGAGGCCAAGGAGCTCATCTCACCGGTATCAGGGGTTGTTACCGCCGTCGAAACCCGAACCGGCAACTACGGCCGCCTCTTTGCACTGATTCATATCGACACCACCGAAGAGGGTGAAGCAGACACCTCCTTCTCCCAGGCCCTTGCCGAAAATGAAACGAGCGGCGAAACCCTTGCCATCCTCTCGCTTCTTCCCGAGCTGGGAGACCTCATTCATACACGACAGAAGGATATTCACACCGTTATCCTCTCGGCCATGGAAGAGGACCTCTTCATCAATGTCAACCAGTACGCCCTTGTGGCGCGTAAAGACGACTTCATCCGCGGTGCCAAATACATCGCCAAAGTCGTGGATCACGCCAAAGTGGTTCTGGCTCTGCCCAGCTATTTAAAAGGCGAAGCAGGGGACATGGGGATTGAAACCGCTTCCATCAAAAACCTCTACCCCAGCGGCAACAAAAGGCTCTTGGCAAAAGCGGTGACCGGAAAAGCCGTCTCCGCAGACAAAAGCCTTCATGAAGAGGGAATCCTCTTTTTCAACGCCGAGGCCGTGGTTCTTTTGGGCAAAGCCCTTCGAACGGGCACCCTTCCCATGGAGACCCTTATTTCCGTCAGACTCAAAAGTCGAAAGACTCGCATGGTCTCCTCCCGCGTGGGAACCCCCATCAGCCACATTTTCGAAACCCTGGGCGAAACCCTGGAGGAGAAAGATCACCTCATTATGGGCGGCCCACTCACCGGCACCTCGGTCTACAACCACACATTTCCTGTCTATGGAGACACAGATGCCATCATCTGCCACGGCCAGGAGAACATGCCGCGCCTCTCGGATACCTTCTGCATCAACTGCGGAAAATGTGTACGACTCTGCCCGGCACACATGCCTGTGAACCTTCTCGTACGGGCCCTTGAAAACGGCCGCTACGAAGAGGCCGTAGAGAAGTACGACCTTGACGCCTGCGTGGAGTGCGGCCTCTGCAGCTTTATCTGCGTGGCCAAGATGCCCCTGTTCCAGCGAATCATGCTGGCCCGGCACACCCTTGCCGAAAGTAAAAAGAGCGCTGAAAAGGGAGGTGCATAAATGACCGATTCAACCAAACTCATCGTATCCCACGCGCCATTTTATCGGGATGCCTGTACCGTCACAGAGCGCAGCTACCTGATTATGGCAGCAGCCCTTGCCGCCCTGATTCCGGGATGGTTCATCTATGGGGCCCAGGCCGTTGGTGTGTCGGCTCTGGCCATCGCTTCAGCCATCTTCTGGGAGCTTGCCGTCAACACCCTGATGAAGGAAAATCCCACCATCGGCGACGGCAATGCCGCCATGGTGGGCCTGATCTTCTCCATGCTTCTGCCCGCCACCGCACCCTGGTGGATGGTGCTCACCGGAACCTTTGTGGCCGTCATCATGGCCAAAACGGCTTTCGGCGGCATCGGAGGAAACCCCTTCTCTCCGCCCACGCTGGCAGCGGCTGTGATGATGGTCTCCTGGCCCAAACTCATGAACTTCAACGCCATGCTCACCGAGATCGACAGGCCATTTACCATGGCCGACCCTCTGGTCAGCGTGAAGTTTTTCGGAGCCGAAATGGCCAGCCAGTACTCACCTTTTGAGCTTCTCATGGGGCATCAGGCCGGTGGTATCGGGGCTGTTTGCGGCCTTGGCCTCATCATCGGGGGCATTTTTCTCATGATCCGCGGCATCAACCGATGGGAGATCTCCCTCTCCTTCTTGGCTGGTGTCTTTGTCTGCGCCCTTCTCTTTAACCTCAGCGACGCAGACACCTACGCCGGCCCTCTCTTCCATCTGCTCACCGGATACACCCTGGTGGCGGCCTTTTTCCTGGCCACGGAAGACGCCTCTTCGCCAACACGTCCCATCCCCATGCTGATCTACGGATTCGGCGGCGGGGTGCTCACCGTGCTGATCCGAAACATTGGAGCCTGGGTGGATGGTGCCCTTTTTGCCGTGCTTCTCATGAACCTGGCAAACCCCATCCTCGATATGATTCGACCTAAAGCCCTGGGAAAGGTGTAACATGAACGAAATGCTAAGAATGATACTGGTGCTGGCCGTCCTCACCGGAGCTTCCGGTGGCGTTCTGGCCGGGGTTCGCGCCCTGACCATGGACCGTATCGAGGAGCAGCAGCTTAAATTTGAAAAAGAGCCGGTGATCCGATCCATCTTCACCGATGCAGAAAACGACCCCATGAGCGATCGCTTTAAGGTCAAAGATGGCGAGACCACCCTCACCATCTTCCCCGGAAAGATGGACGGCCAGAGTGTTGTGGCCCTTGAGGCCATGGGAAAAGGCGGTTTCTCCGGCGATGTCGGGCTGATGGTCGCCTTTGACCTTGAAAGCGACACCATCGTGGGCAGCGGGGTCACCACCCACTCCGAGACCCCTGGGTTTGGCTCCAAAGCCAAGGAGGACCCCTCTTTTGTGGCCCAGTTCGAAGGGTGGGAGGTCGACAAGTCGGCATCTGTGAAAAAGGACGGGGGTGACATCGACGCCATCTCCGGCGCCACCATCACCAGCCGCGCCGTATGCGTGGGGGTCAACGAGGCCACCGCCATCTACAAGCGGCTTAAACCCGAGCTCCAGAAAGGCATGGAGTCACTCGGCTCAAAAGGAGGGACCAACTGATGGCGAAAACCATTACCCAAGAATTTGTCAAAGGTCTCTGGGAAGAGATCCCTCCCTTCAGGCTGGTTCTGGGCCTCTGCCCGGTGCTTGCGGTAACAAAAACCGTGGAAAACGGCATCGGCATGGGCGTGGCCACCACCTTTGTGCTGGTCTGCTCCAATATCCTCATCTCCATGCTGAGAAACGTGATTCCGCAGAAGATCCGTATCGCCTGCTTTATCACCATCATCGCCACCTTTGTAACGGTGGTCGAGTTTCTCATGAAGGCCTACACCTATCAGCTCTTCGGCAAGCTGGGCATCTTTATTCCGCTTATCGTGGTGAACTGTATTGTGCTGGGAAGGGCCGAGGCCTTTGCCTGTAAAAACGGCATCGCCCACTCCTTTGCAGACGGCCTGGGTATCGGATTGGGATTCACCATGTCTCTGGCTGTTTTAGGAGCCTTCAGGGAGGTACTGGGAGCCGGCACCTTTCTCGGCACCCCGGTCTTTGGCGATGGGTTCATGCCCTTCACCTTCATGGTTGAAGCCCCCGGCGCCTTTGTGGGACTGGGCATTCTCCTTTGCATCATGAACATCATCTCATCGAAATAGGAGGAGAAAACCATGACCGAATACATTCTGCTGGCCATCAGCTGCATCTTCGTCAACAACATCATGCTCACCCAGAACCTGGGGGCCTGTCCCTTTCTGGGCACCTCCAAAAGCATGGAGACCGCCCTTGGCATGAGCATGGCGGTTATCTTTGTCCTGGTGATGGCGGGCATTACCACCTGGACCGTTGAGGCGGCCATCTTAAAGCCCCTGGATCTTCAGTTCCTGAGAACCGTGGCCTTTATTCTGATCATCGCCTCGCTGGTGCAGTTTGTGGAGATGTTTCTCAAGAAAAGCATGCCGGCCCTCTATGCGGGCCTCGGCATTTTTCTGCCACTGATCACCACCAACTGCGCTGTCATGGGCGTCTGCCTCATCAACATCAACAAAGAGTATGGCTTTATGGAGGCCCTTGTCTCCTCCTTCTGCTACGCCACCGGCTTTGGCCTGGCGCTGATCCTCTTTGCGGGTGTGCGTGAGCGGGTCATTCTGGCACGGGTTCCCAAACCCCTGCAGGACACCTCCATCG
>JAKSCC010000072.1 GCA_022360815.1 Desulfobacterales bacterium | reverse complement strand
TTCTGAAAAATACTGCACGTCCGCTCCGGACCCTGACGCACGCTGGAAAAACGGCAACTGCAACCTTGCCACCCACGTGAAGAACGTCATCGAAGAGAAGAAGCAGAAGATCAACCCCATCAAAGCATCCAAGCGTGGGGGACGATAGCGTATCGTATCAATGCAGTTTCGATCATAGATGCGCCTTTTCGGACGGCTTGAATAAAACCCCTGCCCTTTCACTTTTAATGTGTCCAAGGACAGGGGTTTTTTGTTATTGAATGGTCTTTAAATGACGGCTCGCCAAAAAGCGAGTTTCTGTGGCAGCGATCCTGACATTTGGGGCTGACGCCCTTCTTTTTTAAGATGTTGCGGGGTTGCTTCGGGGTACCGGTTTTTACGTTGAGACGCTAACAGCTTGAAGGAGCAGATCCATGAATGAAATCGCCAGGCAGCTGAATGATGAAATTGTAAAGGGCAGCCAGCCCCTGATGGGGATGTTGTCAGAGGTGGGGAAAAATCTTTTTTTCCCAAAAGGTATCCTAAGCCAGGGTGCCGAGGCCAAGCAAAAAGCGCATCGCATCAACGCCACCATCGGCATTGCAAAGGAAGAGGGCGGCATCATGTGTCTGCCTTCGGTGACCAAAAGCATTGATGGTCTGACTCCTGAAAACAGCCTCACCTATGCCCCCTCTTTTGGTATTCCCGCCCTTCGAAAGGCGTGGAAAGAGAACCTCGTTACCAAAAACCCTTCTCTTGAAGGCAAAGAGGTCAGCCTTCCTGTGGTGACCTGTGGCATCACCCACTCCATCGCCATTGTGGCCGACCTTTGGCTCGATCCTGGCGATGTGGTGATTCTTCCCAACATGATGTGGGGCAACTACAACCTCATTCTTTCGGTTCGCAAAGGGGTGACCCTTTCCAAGTACACCCTTTTTACCGAAGCAGGCGGCTTTAACCTGGAAGCCTTTGAGGCCAAGGTGAAAGAGGAGGCGGCTAACCGCGATAAGATCACCGTACTCTTGAACTTCCCCCAGAACCCCACCGGCTATACCGTCACCGTGGATGAAGCGAAAAAGATCGCCGATATTCTGGAAGAGGTGGCTGCAGGCGGAACCAAAGTGATTGCGGTGACCGACGATGCCTATTTTGGCCTCTTTTTCGAAGAGGAGACCCTTAAGGAGTCTATCTTCTCTCTTCTGGTGGGCCGCCACGAAAACCTTCTGGCCATCAAGATGGACGGAGCCACCAAAGAGGATTATGTCTGGGGTCTTCGTGTGGCCTTCATCACCTACGGTGTGACCCCATGTGACAACCTTTCCGCTATCTACGACGCCCTGGAGAAGAAGACCGCTGGTGCCATCCGTGGCAACATCTCCAACGCCTCTCACCTAAGCCAGTCCATTGTTTTGGAAGCCATGAAGACCGATGGGTATTGGGAATCCAAAGGTGCGAAAGGTGAAATTCTCAAGGCGCGTGCCAATAAGGTGCGCGAAGTGGCCTGTGCGTCGGAATATGAAGATGCCTGGAGTGTCTATCCCTTTAACTCGGGGTACTTTATGTGTATTTGCGTAAAGGGTGTGGATGCGGAAGAGCTGAGGGTTCATCTTCTGGATAAGTATGGTGTGGGGCTCATCTCTCTGGGGTCCACCGATATCCGCGTGGCTTTCTCCTGCATTGAGCTTGACGACGTCAAAGAGCTCTTTGATACCATCTACAAAGGTGTGCAGGAACTGAAGGGCTAAAGCTTTTACATAAAAAAGCAGGACCACTGAACACAGTCGGGCCGTCCTCTTGCAGGGGACGGCTCGATCCTCACACTCATCGTATTTCTTTTGGAGTTGCTATGGTCCTTCTGACCAAAGGTGCAACGGGGCGGGAAGGTCTCTACAATGCGGGCAAGTGGTTTTCGTATTTTATTCTTATAGGCCTCATTGCCGGCTGTGGTTCCGTTTTGTTTCACTATCTTTGCCAGCTTGGAATTCACTATTTTATGGATTTCATGGCTGGGTATCGTCCCACCCCACCAGCCGGTGAACACCATCTTCTTGAACCCACCACTCGGCCATTTAACCGATGGATACTTCTCTTTTTACCGGCCCTTGGGGGCGTTGTCAGTGGCTGGCTGGTCTACACCTTTGCCCCGGAAGCCGAAGGGCACGGCACCGATGCTGCCATTGATGCTTACCACAACAAAGGCGGCTTTATTCGCAGCCGTGTTCCCATTATTAAAACCATTGCATCCACCATCACCCTGACCACCGGTGGTTCTGGCGGGCGTGAGGGCCCCATCGCTCAGATTGGTGCGGGGTTTGCCTCTTTTCTTGCCACCAAACTCAAGCTTTCCGATCGTGAACGCCGCATCATGATGGCCGCAGGCATCGGTGCGGGGGTCGGCTCCATCTTTCGGGCTCCTCTTGCCGGCGCTCTTTTTGCCTCGGAGGTGCTTTACCGAGATCCCGAGTTTGAATCGGATGTGATTATTCCGGCCGGTATCTCTTCGGTGGTGGCTTATTGCCTTTACTGCCTGGTTTTTGGGTGGGGCTCTCTTTTTGAGTCACCCGACTTTCTCTTTCGAAATCCTTTGGAGCTTGGGCCCTACCTGGTTTTGGCCATTGTCCTTGTCTTAACGGGGTGGTTTTACGTAAAGGTTTTCTACGGAACGGAAAAGCTCTTTAAAGGCTTGACCGGTCTTCCCAATCACATCAAGCCAGCCATCGGCGGTCTTTGCACCGGCATCATCGGGTTTTTCTTTTCCCACACCCTGGCCTTTGGTTATGGGTTTATTCAGACGGCCCTGACAACGGGGCTTCCCATTACCATGTTGCTTACCCTTGCCATTGGCAAGATCTTTACCACATCGTTTTCCATCGGATCGGGTGGATCCGGCGGTGTCTTTGGGCCGTCGGTGGTGATTGGAGGAGCCATGGGAGGCGTGGTCGGCCAGCTTTTTCATCATCTGATACCGGGGGTGGTGACAGCTCCTGGGGCCTTTGTGATCGTGGGGATGGCCGGTTTTTTTACGGCGGTTTCCAATACCCCCATCTCCACCATTATCTTTGTCAGTGAGATGACCAACTCTTACCACCTCCTTCTTCCCAGCCTGATGGTCTGCTCCATCTGTTTCCTGATGGGCCAGAAATTTACCATTTTTGAAAATCAGGTGAAAAACAAGGTGAACTCGCCCGCCCATGCCGGGGCGTTTATGGTGGAGATTCTTCAAAAGATTCGAGTGTGTGACTTGATGCATCTGGTCAAGAAGGTGCCCCATGTCCATGAAGAGATGAGTTTTGTGGCTTTTAAACGCTTCTTTTCCGAGACCAAGCAGCACTACTTTCCGGTGATGAACAAAGAGGAGCGTCTGGTGGGGATCTTTTCGTCTACAGATATTCGCAGCGTTATCTTTCTTCAGGAAGTGGAGCAGCTTATTGTGATGCGTGACATCGCCACAAGCGACATCATCACCACCACCCCATCGGAAGATTTGAACACGGTGATGCAAAAACTGACCCAGAAAAATATCGATAGCTTGCCGGTGGTTAAAGAGGGAGATCGTGGCATCCTTCTGGGCATGTTGGACCGCCGAGCGGTGATCGCCAGCTACAACCTTCAGGTGGAGCGTATGAAGAGTCCTGAATAAGGTTTTTTAGAGTGCATTTTTATGGAAGAGAAAGGGCGATGTGCAGCAGCACGTCGCCCTTTTTATTTGGCTGGGAAACCATGGTGGATCGGTCTGCCAAAAAGAGTGCCGAAATGCCCCTGCCACAGGCAAATCGACTCCGGATAGCAAAGAGATGTGAAGGCATGACAATTGCTTAATCCAATAGAATGACGTGTTTGTGATGTGGTGCGAAGTTTCCCCTTCTGTCTCTCTTTTGTTGCTGATTTTATTGCAAAAGCCTTCCTATTCGATCGCTAAAATTTCAGATAACAATTGCTATCATATTGATAGTGCTTCAACCAAGACTATCAATATGCAAGGAGTCGAGCCATGTACCCACCTAAGGTCCAAATTATTGGGGTGTCAGACAGGGACAATGAAGAGGCTGGCATCATGCTTGTGGGGCCGGATTATCGAAGTTGGGTGCCAGATGGAGAAGCGGCTCTTCGAGTCTCTGACGAGGTGCTTGGCAGAATCCATACCCTTTTTCGGGATTTGATGGCGGGAGATCTTCTTTCCTACGGTATCACGGATCCTTCTGAAATGAGCCGTATTCGCGATGTGGTGAGGGCCCTTGCAGGTGAGGGACACTTTGTAGAGCGAGAGGCCGGGAGTTTGGGTGATTTAAGGTTGGCAGGAATTGCTACCCCTGTAGAGCTTGATGAGGTTGTTGTTCCCAGAGGGGTGGGGCTGGTGGTGGTGATCCGTCCCTCTGTGGAGGTGAGTTCTTTAGCTTTGGAAAGGTATGGAGACTCCGACTCCGGGCCAGGGCTTCCGGTATTAAATATCTCGGCCGATTTTTTATCTGGTCCTGGAGGAACGCGTATCGAGCCTTTGATCACGGCCCTTTCAAATGCTCAAGCCATTCGAGAGGGACGCGAGGTTTTACCCGGCCCCGATGGGGGGGCGGAGCATGGTGAGGGTGGAGGGAGCTCCCCGGACGATGGGTCTAGTTCAGAGTCCTCCTATGAGATGGAGCGTATTGCCACCGAAAAAGAGATGCGGGAGGATCTTGAAGCGCTTTTGGATCCCATCAACCGAACCGATCCGGTTGTGAAGACGCTTATGAAAACGCGCATGCTCTGGGAACTTCGCCGAGGAGACGGAGACGGGGCTGAATACGGGGCTCTGGAACAGTTTCGGAAGGCAGCCGAGGTTTTTGAGAAGGAGTTTGGACTTTTTCGAGGCTCTTCCTCTGACGGATTGCCGCAAGCCATTTCCATGCGGCAGGGAGCGATGCTGGAGGAGATTCCCAATCGCATTCACATGGTGTGGATTGGAAAGTTGGGACCGAATCAGGAAGCCTACTTGAATCAATGGGCCCGTATCAATGCCGGGCACAATGAAATCCATCTCTGGTACGACCCGGATGCGGTTCTCTCCATTGTACTCTCAAGGGCCCTTCCAAAATATGTGGATGCTCAACTTGAGAGAGAAAAGGTTCCTGAAAGTGAGAGGCGGGGAGAGCGCATTGGGCGAATCCTTGATCTTCAAAACCGGGCTTATGCAGAGATTGTTCGAAGAATGTCCAGAGGGGCGACCTTTGACAGCGCAGCTGCCGCTTTTATGATTAGTGCTCTGGGGAAGACCCGATCTGAACTGGAGACCATCCGCCTTAAGAGCCAGATCTCTTATACCGAATCCATCAAACGTGTGCGTGCGGCAAATCCCAATGCGGTGATTCAGTTGCGAAACCTCTCTGAGGTGTTTGCCGAAGAAGATTCGAACCGGGAGTACTACTACCAGGAGTTGGGGCTTCGCGGGAATCCGGCTTCGGCATCGGATATCTCGCGGGTTGAGATCGTTCGCAAAGTGGGAGGGGTGTATGTGGATATGGATCTTCTCCCGCCCACCAACCCCGATGTGTTTGACCCTCTTGAGGAGACCATTGAACAGGCCAAGCAGGTGGTGCTTGCCCGTCGAATTGCCATGGAACCGCAGGCGAGGCTGGCTGCCATCGATCTGGAGGTTGAAGAGCTTTTTGTCAAAGCACAAACCCGCTCCATTCAATTGGCACTTCAAGGTCGAGGCCATGAGACCATTTCGGAACGAGATGCGGCAAATAGCATTGCCGAATTGAATGAGGCCCTTGTGGGCAGCGAGTATGAAGGATTGGGCTCTCGGCTTGAGAGTCGGGCGCGAGATTTTAGCGGACCTCTCTTGATTCCCATGGATGCCGGGTATGTCTATCCAGACTCTTTTATCATGGGGCCGACTCTTTTGGGGCAATTTTCCGATGTCTCCATGATCGGGGCTCCGGCTGGAGCCGAGTACCTCAATATGTATTCCCGGGATATTGCGAAGAACTTTAAGATGTTGGAGGTGGTGGGTGGCCTTGACTTGAGAGACAACCAGGATCTGGTGGCTGCACGCGGAAAGTTGGTGAAGTATTTGAAAATGGCCGGCCTGGAGCAGAGGTTTTACGGTGAGATCGTCAACTACCGTCTGGACAGTTTGGTCCCCAATTCAAGGGGGATTCTGGGCATTACCGCCACCCTGGCCGCCTTTGGCGCTCTTGAAGGTGCCTCTGCCGTTGACTACGGAAGCTATAGGAATCCCGCCATTTCCCAGGCGTTTGAAAGCACCACCGGTGTGGTGACCATGTTGACCGATCAGGGAGAAACCTCGGTCTGGACGTATCCGGGCCCATCGTCCGCAGAAAGTCAGGCAGGGCGGTATGTTGGCACAACTCGAAATACATTGGTGATTCAACTGGAAGAGGACCCGGTCACCACCCAGTCGGCCCGTTTTCTTTACAGCAAAAACAGGGTCACGGCCCACTGGATGGTGCTTCGTGATGGGGCGCTGGTTACCGTTGACGGTGCCCCTGTGGTTTTGAATCGGGACAGCCGCATCACCCTGGTGGGACACGGACGAACTGGCACCATTGCCGGTATGTCTCCCAGCCAGATCATGGAGATGCTGTTAAGAAATAATGTGCTTCACTCGGGAGACCGGTTGGGCCGAATCAGCATCGTCTCCTGCACCGGAGACGACCCCAGAACACAGACAGCCGAAGGGGCCCCTTCGGCACCTTTTGCCGAAGCCCTCATGTCTGAGGCTGATCGAGCCGGGGTTCAGCTGGAGATCATCACATCCCGAAGCGCTCTGGTTCGTGTGGATTCGGCAGGGCGCAAGTGGACCGGTGTTCCAGATGGTGACGGACGGGTGATCTGGTCCCAAAAGAATGCCGCCTTCAAACGGATCACGAGACATTCGGCAGATGGGATTTCCACCCGCCTGGCACCGGTGGAAGAGGATCTGGTGGTTCAGATTGCAGGAACCACAGCAGGGGCCCTGGGGCGTGATCGGGAGGGCCGGTACCAGGTGATCCATGGAAAGATTTACACCGAAGCTGGCGAGCCCCTTGCCCAAGATGAGGTCTTTACGGAAGAAGAGCGCGCTTTGATTGAAAGCCTTACGGGTGTCGAGGGCTCCGGATGGTTGGAGTTTGATGACGGAGACATCACCTTTCTGGCCCTTACCACCGATGAAGAGGGCAACCCCGTGACCCCCACATGGGTGGAGTCCGGCTCCCTTCCAGACAGCTCGGAAGAGCTGAACGGACTCTTTTTTGACGGGCTTTTCAGTGAGAAAACCTACCTTGAGGGACTGAAGCAGCTGGATGACGCCGATCAAGAGCGGGCCATCTCTTCGCTTTTAGAAGAGTATGGAGAAACCCCAGACAACCCCAGGCTTTTTAGCTTGTTGGGTGAGCTGGAGTCCAGGGTCCTTTCGCTTTACACCGATCATCGCCTCTCGGCCGGTGCGGCCCAAGTTGTTGAGTTGCGCATGGAGAGGGTGAAAGGAGCCATTGGGGTCAATCGCAGCAATTTTGAGGTGGACGAGGTCTTTGAACTTACCCCGGAGCGGGCCTCTCATGTGATTCGCAATACAGCCTCTGGCGAGGCCGTGGCTTACCATTTCAATGCAGACGGAAGCATGGTGGAGCAGAGCTATGGCCAGCCCTACCAAGTGGATGTTCGAGAGATTCACGCCGACCCCGTCCACGTGCTTCAGTACACCTATGGTGAACGGCCTCAATATAAGGTTCTTCAAGTTTACAATCCTCTGGAAGAACCTGAGGTCCTTGAGACCCTGAAGCGCTGGAGGCAAGATGCCTCGGCTCTTGGGACCTCAGATTTCTACGATGGGATGATCGACTACCTCACTTCAGAGTATGGAACCATTGACGGGGTGTTTACCCCCGGATTTTTGGTGGTGCTTAGGGATCCCAACTCCGGTGCCATTGTCTCGGTGGGTATGTACAATCCCTCCATCTCCCGGCCCCAATACACGGTGGACGAAATCTTGATTCCCTCTATTTTGGTGGATCCTCGAGCGCAGCTTTACGGAAGCCAGGGGCAGGCCGGGGTTCGCTACGGTAATTTGAAGAGGGAGACCCTTTTGGCGATGGTGCGGGAAGCCCATACCCGGTACCCCGGTATTCCCATTCGCACCTACACCGAAGATGGAGCCAAAGCCGATGCCGTGGGCGATCTTTTTTTCCTTTCAAATGCGGAAACGCCCCTTTTTGGTGAGGAGACCCCTCCCGATCAGGCTGCCGATCTGGATACCGCAAGGGAATCGGTGATTCGTGAAAGGATTGCGCTGATGGAACGGGCTGTTTCGGCCCTTCAGGGGTTTGGGGATGATGGGGCGCCTTCTTGGTTTCAGCGGCGCATCAGCGGGTTGAATGACAGATTGACCCGTTTAAAGCGCAGCCTTGAGTTGAGCGGCGACGAGGCCCTTCCCAGGCTCTTTGAAGAAACCGCTTCGCTTGAGGAAGGCATCTCGGATGCCGCGACTCTTGCTCGGGCCGATGATCGGGTGGCCTACGGCGAGCATGTCAACGTGGAGCTGGCCTCTCTAAATGGGGTTCTGGCCAAAGTCCATCCTTCTTCGGCGGCCATCTATCGCGCTTTGGTCGAAGGACTTCCTTCGGATTTTTCAGGGCGTTCTGCGTTGCAGGAGAATCTGGGGACCCCTGATGAGATTGTCTCTGTCTTAACCGCCATGATGGATACCATGACCCCTGAAGCCTTTGCCATGGCCACTCAGGAGATGATGGATGAGATTCAGGCCCGCTGGGTTTTCAGCGAAGTGGAAAGGCGTGTGGTTCGCTTTTTGAATCAGAGTGAAAACAATGTGGCCTACAACCAACACATTCGGGCGCTCAGGGAGACCAGTTCGTGGGCCGATGCCCGTTTAAGCCTTGCCCCACGAGAGTCTGGAACCCACGATTTTGATACCCATGTCATTGTGCTCTATGACGCGGATCAGAGTGCAGCCATGCATCTTTACAACCGGCATCCGGGGAGAAGCAAGCTGGTTTACTGGGATGGAGCCCAATTTGTGGATGTGGCAGGGGAAGAGGTGCCCATCAGAGGCCGGGTTCGTGTGGCTCTTTTTGGCCATGGGGGCTTAAGGGGCGTCAATGACTCGGAGTTTCTGCTTGCCGGAAACAGGGCGGCAGAGGTTGCCGAGCAGATGAGGACCCATCTTTTGGAAGAGGGCTCGCGTATTGCTCGAATGGATTTAATCTCCTGCTCCATCGAACACGCTTCTGGAGCCGATTCCGGCACCCTCAACTCAGGCTTTGTTCACGACTTGGCCCTTGCCATGTCTCGAAACGGTATCACCGTGGATGCCTACACCTATGAAGACGGCTTGGTGACCGTCGACCATCTTGGGCGAAAGTGGAGCGGGGTTTTAAACGATGATTACACCTACGAATGGCGGCAAGGGGATGTCTACCGAAAGACCACCGTGACCCTGGAGACCGACGAGGCCGGAGAGCCCGTGGTCCGCTATCGGCGTCAGAGGGCTTCGAGTCGCCTCGAAGAGGCCCCGGTTTCCCAGTATGTGTTGTTCAGAGATGGGGTTCAGGTGGACGCCTTTGGTTACGAGATGGACACGGATGAGCGGTTGAGTACCCAAGAGACCGAGTCCATTTTAGACCGGTTTGGCGAAGATTTTACCGGAGGACTTTATATTACTGGGGAAGAGTACGAGGTGGATGCCGGAGCCCTGCCGCCAGAGCCCGGCTCGGTTCCCATTCTTTCGCCTTTGCCCGCCGATGGCCAGCAGGTCGAAACCCTTCAGCACACGCCACCCCCTCTTTCCGATCGGCTTCAAGGGCAGGTGGAAGATCTGGTGGGCCAGGTGCGCGATGATGGGCTCTCTGTTTTTGGCTTTACCGAAAGGTATGCACACCTTACAGATGAGCAAAAAAGCAATGCGGTTTCTCGCCTGCTGGAGATCCATGCGACCACACCGGACAATGTGGGAGTCAACCGGGTTCTTGCAGCCATGGAAGCTCAGATTCTCTCATTTTACAGAACCGATAAACTCAGTCCGCTGGCTCGGCTCGATGTGGAGATTCAGTTGGAGCGGGTGCGCCAGACCGATGCCGACCTGACCACCGTGCACGACACCACAAGGGGCAATGGGTACCTCTATCTGGATCCGATTCGTGCCCAACTATTTTTGGACACCTTAGAGCGGGAGGATGTGCGCTATTACGATACCCATACAGGGATTTCCACATCCACGACCCTTGAGGGAGAGAGATACCGAAACACCGTCTACACCCTGGTGCACGACCCCCGTGAAGCAGGCGGCCAAAGTCGTCCTCTGGATGGGGCCGAGCGTGACGAAGTCCTTCGCACCGCAGGCCTTTGGGCCGAAGAGGCCGGAGAGACGGGCGTGGATTCAGGGATTGTTCAGGTTTACACGTACCTGAATGCTCAGGCCCGAGCCGCCCTGGCCGGACCCGTTCCCCATATCAAAACCCATCTGGTGGTGACCCGAGCGCCTTCGGGTGAAATTGCGGCTCTTGGACTCTACGAGTACGATTCGGAAGACAATGTGGTCAACCTGAAGTATGTGGTGGCCAATCCCGATTTGCTCTACACCACTCGGCCCGACGGCAGGCTTTGGAGAGGGGCCGGAAGCGATACCATCCTTGCTCTGGTTCGAGATGCCGCCATCAGGTACCCCACGGCTGTGCAGCGAGGAAACCCCGAAAACATTCGAGTGGAAGCCATTGTCAGAAGCCACTTTTTCGGAGACACGCAAACCCCGCGCCTTTTTTCCTCTGAAAGCGGAGAGGAGCTGGTGGACTACACCGATGCCCAGAGAAGCCTTTTGGAGCAGAAACGCAAGGTGCTGGCCAAAGCAGCCCACGATCTTTATCTCTTTGATGGTGAATACGAAAACCTGCCCGGCTTTTGGGGCTTGCGCGCACAAGAGCTTGCCGTGGAGGCGGATCGGTATGAGGACGAACTCAAAGAAGCCACCGATCTGTCCGAGCTGCGTCGCATTGGGTTGAAATTGACCGCCCTGAAGCTGGGCTTTGTCACTGCGGCCAAACAGGCGCAAATTGAAAACGAAGGCGAGTTTGAAGAGGGGCTTAATACAGAAACCCTGGAGTACTTTGAACGCCACTACACCCGCCCTGAAGACAGTGCCGAGACCTTTCAGCGTATTGTAAGCGTTCTGCCCGAAGGCACCCCCTATCTCGCCTTTTTCCGCAGAGCCAGCGGAAGCCCCAACGAGTTTCTGCAGCTGATCGATACACTGGCCGCCCACTTGCCCCCTTCGGATATCGCCACCTATCTGGCACCCATTTTCAGGGATGCCGCTTCGGGTTTGATCTCCCGGGAAACCGTCAATTGGCTGGCCGATGCCATTTTGATCACCCACGGCAATCGTCCCGAAGCCACTTCGGCCTTTTTGGGCCATCTGTCTTCTGATGACCTGTCAGACGTGGGTGCCCATTTGTCTCCCTACCTTTCTGAAGCGTGGGGCGGGCTTGCAGATCAGGTCGCAGGCGGTGATGCGCAAGAGGTACCCGATCCCGGTGAAGGTGAGGTGGTCCACGCCGAGACCCAGACTTCCGGCGATTTTGTTTCCGGTGCTCTTTTGGAAGAGGTGACAGGGCTTTTGGATGATCTGTCAAGCGGAGGGGTAAGTCCCAGAGTTTTTGAAGAACACTATCGCTATCTTACCAAGCCTCAGCGAAAACAGGCGGTCTCTGATCTTCTGGAAGCCTATGGGAAGAACCCCGAAAGCTCTGCCTACGAGCAGGCCCTCTGGTTTCTCTCTCGGGATGTGGTGAAGTTTTATAACCAACATCAAATGAGTGAAGAGGGACGCGGTGTGGTGGAGGTGCTTCTGGAGCGCAACCGCATGGCATGGGATGAAGGGCTGCGCACTCTGAGAGGAAATACCTATGACCGGCTCGTTCTGGACCCTGAAATGGCTCGTCTTGCTCTGGAGACCACGGCAAGCCGAGGGGTTGTAAAGATGGTTGTGGATGGGGAAGAACGGCGTACCATCGTGGAGGATCCAACCCGTTTTTACGCCAATGAGGTCTATGTCTTAAACGGTGAGATCGAAAGAAGCGCCACAGAAGTTGCCGTTATGCCAGAGTCTCTGCGCCAAGAGCTGCAGAGGCTTGTGTCTGGCTGGCTGGATCTCTCCCGTCAACACGGTGAAATGGGTTTCGCCTCGGTTTACGAAGCCGTGCATGATGTTTTGGTTCAGGGTGGTGTATCTGAGTCCACCTACGTGATGGTGACCCGCGACCCCGATGGCCAGGTGGCCGCCATTGGTATCTATACATA
>JAKSCC010000151.1 GCA_022360815.1 Desulfobacterales bacterium | reverse complement strand
GGACAGGGCGCACCTCTCCCCTTTGGTTTGAGGCAGAGCCATGGACTAAATTAAATCAGAATCTGGTGTTGTCAATGAATAATGTAGAGCTTCCCTTTATTCGGGAGATGTTTGATGCCATCGCCCCCAAGTATGATTTTTTAAATCGCAGCTTAAGCCTCTTTCAGGATGTGATCTGGAGACGGCGGGCCATCTCCTCCCTTGGCCTGGGAAGCGGAGAGGGCAAAAAAGTGCTGGATGTGGCCTGCGGCACCTGCGACATGGCCCTTGAGGCCCTTCACCAGACAAGGGGCCGGGTAAAGGTGGTGGCCACCGATTTCTCCTACAACATGCTCACCCTTGGCAGAGAGAAGGTGGAAAAAGAGCCCCTGGGCAAGGAGATCTCTCTGGTGCAGGGAAACGGGCTCTCTCTTCCGGGGCGCGATAACACCTACGATGCGGTTACCATCGCCTTTGGCATTCGAAACATCATGGATCGAAAAGGGGCTTTGAAAGAGTTTTTTCGCTGCCTAAAGCCCGGCGGCCGGGTGGCGGTTCTGGAGTTGACGACTCCGGCGGAAGGGGTGCTTCGCGATTTTTACCTTCTCTACTTCCAGAGGGTGCTTCCCCTTATTGGCGGGGTCTTTTCCAAAAACAGAGGGGCCTACACCTACCTTCCCCACTCGGTGCTCAATTTTCCCAGCCGTAAGGCGTTTGAGGCGATTATGGAAGAGGTCGGCTTTGAAGGGGTGAGCTCTCGTCCCATGACCTTTGGCATCGTCACCTTGTTTGTCGGTCGAAAAAAAGAGAATGAGTCGCGGTAGAAGGCTTTAAAACCTGGGATCCAGGATTTTTTTGAAAGCCATCCACCAATGGTATACCGGGGGCGTGTCAGATGGTTGCCTTCTGTTTGTCTGGATGAATGGTTTTTTACAATTTCTTGATAAATGATCGTTCGTTTATTTTTTATCGTACTATTCGAGTGCTGCACGAGAGTCAAACTGGGCTGATTTTTTGAATCGGTGGTTTTCGATGTCAAAAGGCGGGAGATCTGTCGTGGAAGCGAATCCTTTGCAGAGGGGTGGGTTTTTCTGGTGGGTGCCTTGGGTTTTTGGCTCATGAAAGGGGCGTCTGTGACGCCACCAGGGGCGGTGTGGCAAGGATCCCTTTCCGTGGCGCAAGGGTTTAAGTGCTGCGCTGCTCTGGCCGATAGATGGGAGAAGTCTTTGAAGTGATTCGGCCCAGAACGTCGGCTTTGTTTTGATGCATGCTGATCCGAGGCCCTTGATTTAAAGGAGAGGATGATGGCTTTGATTGTTTGGAATGAGAGTTTGAGTGTGGGGGTCGCCCGTATTGATGAGCAGCATAAAAAGCTTGTGGGGATGATCAACGAGTTGAATGAGGCCATGCGCAAAGGCCAGGGAAAAGAGGTGATCGGTGGGATTGTCGAAGGGCTGGTGGCGTATACGGTGACCCATTTTGCTCTGGAAGAGAGTTTCTTTGCCCGCACCGGATATCCGGATACTGCAGCCCACGAAAAAGAGCATTCGGAGTTTGTGCTCAAGGTCTCCACGTTTCGTGACGACTTTGAGGCGGGTCGCCTTTCCCTCACCATTGATGTCATGAATTTTTTAAGCAGCTGGCTCAAAGGGCACATCAATGGGTGTGATCAGAAATACAGCCACCATTTTAAAGAGAAGGGTGTGAAATAGGCACCACTTTAAAAAGAGCAAAGGCTTTTTTCTTTGCTCTTTTTTTATTTGTCCCGGGCTTCTCCTTTTGGCTGTGGGGGAAGAGAATGCGGGCCAGAGTTCCCGGGTTTGCACTTTCAATGAGAAGCCGCCAGCCAGACTCCTCGCAGATCCGTTTGACAATGGCAAGGCCGATGCCGTGGCCTTTGCTTCTTTCACCCTTTACAAAGGGCTCTGTTATTTGGTGGAGGATATCATGGGAAATGCCCGGCCCGGTGTCTTCCACTTCAAAGCGATTTTGGGTCAGCCGAACGGTGATGCTTCCTGAAAAGGTGTAGTGGCAGGCGTTTCGAATAAGGTTTGAGACCGCCATTTTAAACTCAGTCTCCGGGACCCTTAAGACCGGCTCTCCCTTGGATTCAAAGGCGAGGGTGACCTCTTTTCCCTCCACAAGATAACGGCTCTCCTGCACAATTCGGCGCACCAGATCGGTGGCATCAAAGGATGAACGACACCCCTCTTTCTTGGCTTTTGCCCGTTGGAGCAGGTTTTCAATAAGGTGCTCCATCTCGGTTGTGGCCCTCTCAATCCGGCCCAGGGGTCTTTCAAGGGGTTTTCGCCTCTCTTCTGGAAGCTGGTGGATTAGCTCCATGGCCCCTTTCATGACGGTCACAGGGGTCCGCAGTTCGTGGCTGGCATCCCGGGTAAACTGCTTTTCACGCTCTATAAAATCTCGAATGCGCTGGTTGCTTTCGTCCAGAGCCCGGGCAAGGACCCCAACCTCATCGTGGCCGTACTCCTGGGCAAAATGGACGGGAAGGGATTGGGGCTTGG
>JAKSCC010000229.1 GCA_022360815.1 Desulfobacterales bacterium | reverse complement strand
ATGACAAGCTGAGATAGGTGTCTGAGGCTTTTTGAAAAGGGCAGGGCGACAAAAAAAGAACCCCGGTATCGATAAGCTATCGGGGTTCTTTTGGAAAAGAATAAAAAAGGCCCACCAAATCGGTGGGCCTTTTTAATGCTTAATTAGCTAAGATACTGTTGCAGCCAAATTAGAATGCAAGGTTGATCTTGGCGTAAGCGTCGACGCGGGGATCTTTAAGATCAGCTGTTTTGCCGGTAGCGTCAATGGCTTTTTCGCCATCAAGATAGGCTACGCCGCAAGAGAGAGTAACAGCATCGGAAGCTTTGAAGCTGGCGTTGGCGTTAAATTCGTAAGCATTGTCAAGATCGCCGGTATCACCGTAAGCGTTGTCTTTGATGTACTTGTCATCAAAGTTGGTGAACATGTAGGCAAGAGAAGCGTCAACACTTACTTTATCGGTGATGGCCTTAGATGCTTTTACACGAACAAGAGTTGCACCAGAGAGAGTGATATCGTCGCCGAGGATTTCCATGGGGCAGAGGTTTGCACCTTCATCGGAAAGGGCGAATCCATCGTCAGTGCCGGAGTAGAAGAGGCTGGCGTTGAAGCTAACACTGCTAACGGTAGTGGCTGCATCAATCCAAGCACCGAAAACGGTTCCATCAACAACATTGGCACCGTCGAGTCTTTCTTCGTCAGAGAAGATGAACTCGGAAGTCAGGTTGATGGCACCAATTTTACCGGAGATGGGGAGCATGAATTTGGTGGATGTGGCGTCTTTTGCTCCAGACTGATCTTCTTTTACGTATACGGCGGGCTTGAAGGTGAAGCCTGCAGCGTCCATAGAGAGACCCAGGAGGTAGCCATCAATGTCTTTGTCGTCGTTTTCAATATCGCCTTCAGCAATTTTTTCGTTTTTGAAGGTGAGGGTACCGAAGGGGGTCACCTGGTCGAACTGAAGGAAGTAAACTTTGGACTGATCGTCAGCAAAGTCGGTTCCCCAGGTGTCGAGGCTACCGGAGACGCCGCCATAAACGGTAGTTCCGGTATCAAAAGTGTGGTTCAGGGTGGCCTTGGTTACCTGGAGATGGTTTTGGGCTTCGCCAGAAACAGCCTTGCCGGAGGAGGGTTTAACGTTTGTTACTTTGCCATCCGCATCTTTTGTTTGATTAACGCCGGTAACTACATCAACAGTATCGGTATCAGCACCTCCAGCCCAGTTGTTATCAAAAGCTTCAACAACCAGAGTTGCAGAGGTCTTTTCGCTGACAACAAAGTTGGTTTTTACTTCGAAATCAGACTCGTAGTAGCTGTAGTCGTTTCCATCAATGTCTTTGTAATTGCCCTTGATGAAGAAAGAGCCGCTCATTTTAACGCCTTTGAAATCGGCAGAATTTTCGTAGGCTTCTTTGTCAGCACCGTACTCTTCGATGTTTGCAAATGCAGGGGCAGTAATGAAAAGGCCTGCAAGCGTGGCAGCGAACACTTTTTTGAACATTAACAAATCTCCTTGTAGTTCAGGTTACATGAGTCGTTTTGCCGGCATTGCAAATGCCTTGATCATAAAGGTCCCTAGAAGGCGCGTCAGACCAACTCTCAAGGTGCAGATACACGATCTCCGGCGGTTGACTTTGCGTCCGTTTTCGTTTTTCGAAGGCTGTCACCTTTGCATGAGGTTCTTGTTAGAAATCAATGGGTTTCATGCAAGGCGCTTCGATTACACGACCGCTTAACTAAGGCAATAGCTTACTTAGGCTACCTTAGTTAAGGTTAGGTTTCTAAGAAATTTTACCATGAATGTCAACACTATTTTGTACAGACGGGGAAAGATTGCAGGGGAGGTTTGTTTTGTAAATACAAATAGATGCTGCCATGGGTTTGGTGTGAGTAAAATATTTTTATGTTCTTCCTTTTTTGCATTTGTGCTTGTTACGGATCGATCTATATATCTGCTATTGCAAACGTACAATTTCAAAATAAACCGAAATCAATTCCCATAGGAGGATGACTTCGCCTGTGATATGACAAAAAAAGACCTGTTCCCTTTTTCGGGTGATCACGATGATTTGGTTCTCTGCAGAAACAATAACTCTTTTGATGGCTCCGCAAAAAAGTACCAAATAGCGTTATCGTTACCGCACTAGTGGGATGCTTGCTTTGTTTCTTAATTTTTGGGTGTCGGTGGTGCAGTTTCAAGGTGTCGATTTTTTGCGAATTCATCCCTTAATTTAATGTGAGGAAATGTCGATGTTCTCTTCGTTCAAACCATATGCCATTCTGGTTATGTTGGTTCTGTTTATGGTTCCCTTTGCTTCAGCAAGTGAAAAGCCATGTGTCAAACTTGACCCCGTGGGGCTTCATGCGGCTCCTGAGTATACCTATTTAAAAGAAGGGGTTTTTCAAGTGATCTCTTCACGTCTGGCAGAGAGTGGGGTGGCTGTTTTGCCGGCATGCACGGCTGGAAACCTCAGTTTTACACTGACTCTTTTTGGTGGTTCTGCCACGGTCACCGCTGATTTGACAGGGTTTGGCGAGGGCTTCCATGGCAGCCGGACAGGAAAAGAGGGCGACCTCCTTAAAACGGTTGAGGCGCTGACATCTGAGGTGGTGGCCGTTATCAAAGGTTCTCAAAAAACACCTGCTACGACATCTGAAGTTTTTCATGAAAAAAAAAGGGTCCCTGCCAAGGAAGGACCGTCAGTCGAGTTTCGTACCCGTCCCTTTGATGGCATTGTGACCACCCTGGCTGTGGGCGATGTGGATGGTGATGGCTCTGCCGAAGGTATTGCGGTGGCGTCAACTCGTCTGTTGGTTTTGACGTTCAAAGAGGGGCGCATATCGATCGAAAAAGAGTATGAGATTGATAACTATCTGCGCTCGGTTCGTGCCAACCTTTTGGACCTCAATAGAGATGGTCGGGATGAGCTGATTCTGGCTGGTATTCATAGGGCAACAGAGAAACCTCTTTCACGTATCTTGAGCTTTGACGGCAAATCCTGGCACTCGGCTGTACGCGATGAAGGACTTTTGTTGGATGTGGTGACGTTGCCCGGACAAAAAGAACGTATCTGTATTGGGCAGGGGCTTTCCGGGCTTGAGTTCTCTTTTCCTGTTTACCATGTCTCCATGAGGAACGGTGAATTGGTAAGAACGTCACTTGAAGAGATGCCAGAGGGCTTTGGTGTTCTTGGGTGGGACTCATTGGTCGTTCAGAATGGGCAAGAGCATATTTTTCGGCTGAATCCTCAGGGCGGCTTGGAGTTTTGGGAGAAAGGGGCGAAACGGGTGTGGCGTGGCAATGCCGGTTATGGTGCAAGCCTGAACTATGTCACCAATTTGAAAGGGCAAAAGAAGATTGAGGAGCGGCGTTACCTTCCGGCTCGGGTAATGCGTGTGGAGAGTGCGACCATGAAAGGGGTGGCCCTAACTCAGAACAAGGCGCGCATGGGAGGTCTTTTTGAGGGGATGAAGGGGTATAAAAAAGGCCGCGTAGCCGTTATCTCCTGGAATGGGTATGAGGTGAAAGGGCTTTCTGCCACCAAAGGATACGAAGGGTTTGTCCCAGATTTTTCTGTGGGAGACTTCGACGGAGACTCCAAGCTGGAGGCACTTTTTCCTGTTGTCCAGAGCTCTGGCTTGACGTCGGGGAGAACATACTTCGTTTTTTCTGAGCTGGAGTAGTCTTTATGTGAGGGTGCTTGCAAAACGGTGGGCACCCTCCTTTAAAAAACAGGAGCATGGAAAAGAGGCTGGTACGCTCGGCCTGAATGGAGCGGCTTCAGATCGCGGGTCATGTTAAGGACGACCGTTATCATTTTTGCTGATGAAGTGGCTAAATTAAACTTGACAAAGGTACCTAGTTTTCCTATTGATCTACTTTGAAATTCACGTCATGCCTGAACTAAATGTGAAGCGCATTTATTCAATTATACTTAAGTTCTACTCATCAATTTAAGGAGACGTGCACATGTCCAACTTAGTAGCTCCCCACGGTGGAAAAGGCCTCACCATTTGCCTTCTTGAAGGCGCTGAGAAAGAAGCCGAACTGAAAAAAGCAGAAGGACTCAAGAAGATCACCATCAGCCCCCGTGCTGAAGGTGACCTCATCATGATGGGTATCGGTGGTTTCAGCCCTCTGACCGGTTTCATGGGAAAAGCAGACTGGAAAGGTGTTTGCGATGACTTCCTTATGGCAGACGGTACCTTTTGGCCCATTCCTGTCACCCTTGATGCAAGCAAAGAAGATGCCGATGCCATCAACGAAGGTGAAGAGATTGCCCTCGTGACCGCCGAAGGCGAAATCATGGCCACCATGACGCTTACCGAGAAGTATGAGATGACCGAAGCCGACAAGCGCTACGAGTGCGAGAAGGTTTTCATGGGCGAAGGCACTGCCACAGCCGAAGAGTTCTGGAAGATCGCAGAAGACGACCACCCCGGCGTTCAGATGGTGATGAATCAGAAGGAATTCAACCTGGCTGGCCCCGTAAAGGTTCTCTCTGAAGGCGAATACCCCGAGAAGTACAAGGGCGTTTACCTGACTCCTGCCCAGTCCCGCGAGATTTTTGAAGAGCGCGGTTGGAACACCGTGGCTGCACTTCAGCTTCGTAACCCCATGCACCGCTCCCACGAATACCTTGCCAAGATCGCTGCAGAAGTTTGTGATGGCGTATTCATCCACTCTCTCGTGGGCAACCTGAAGCCTGGCGATATTCCTGCAGAAGTCCGTGTGAAGTGCATCGACACCCTCGTTGAAAACTACTTTGTCAAAGAGAACGTGGTACAGGGCGGATACCCCTTGGATATGCGCTATGCAGGACCCCGTGAAGGCCTCCTCCACGCCACCTTCCGTCAGAACTACGGCGTTTCCAAGATGATCATCGGCCGTGACCATGCTGGCGTAGGCGACTTCTACGGCATGTTTGAAGCCCAAGACCTTTTCGACAAGATTCCTCAGCCCGAAGATGCAGGCAAGCGTCTCCTTTGTGAGCCCCTGAAGATCGACTGGACCTTCTACTGCCACAAGTGCGACGGCATGGCTTCTCTTCGTACCTGTCCCCACGACAAAGCAGACCGCGTGCTTCTCTCCGGCACCATGCTTCGCAAGGGGCTTTCTGAAGGCACTCCCATTCCCGATCACTTTGGCCGTGAAGAGGTTCTCGAGATCCTTCGCGAGTACTACGCAGGTCTTACGGAAAAGGTTGAGATCAAGACCCACGCCGCTGCAACCGGTAACTAGTTTTTAAAGCGAAACAGAGTTAGATGAAAAAAGGGGCCGCCATTTTGGGGCCCCTTTTTTATTTGGCGATTCTGCCGCCCAGAAAGAAGCTTTGGGGCATGTCGATAAGTATAAAAAAGGGCGCACCCGCCAGAAAGCCGGTGCGCCCTAATTGATTTTGAAGAGGCTTTAAGGAATGGGGAGCTTTAAGCCACCAGCTCCGTTATCCATTACAGCTCTTCTACAGCCTCGGTGAATTCAGGGATGAATTCGAGGATGTCGGCAACGATTCCCACATCAGCCACCTGGAAGATGGGGGCGTTTTCGCTTTTGTTGATGGCGACAATAAAGCCACCTTTGATGCCGCCCATGTGCTGGAAGGAGCCGCTGATGCCGCAGGCAAGGTAAACCTTGGGCTTAACGGTGCAGCCGGAGGTACCAACCTGACGTGAAGGCTCAAGCCACTTGGCGTCGACGATGGGACGGGAGCAGGAGACTTCTGCCCCAGAGCCGAGGGCTTCCGCAAGGTCGTGGGCGATTTCAAGGTTGTCTTCGTCTTCGATGCCTCGGCCTACGGAGACAAGGACGTCAGCCTTGGTGATATCCACGTCGCCAGCCTCGGGCTCAACGATTTCGATGAAGGAGCGCTTGGCAGCAAGATCGCCTGCAGCAGCCGCTTCAACACTTCCGCCGGCGGACTTGGACTCGTCTGCAGCAAAGGTGCCGGGACGCAGGGTAACCACAGCGCCAGCAGAGGCATCCACATCAACGTGGGTGTTGACTTCGCCGCCAAACTCCTGGCGAATGGTTTTCAAGGTGGTGCCGTCTGCTTCGAGGCCCACGATGTCGGAAACATAGGCTGCATCAAGCTTGATGGAGAGGCCGGGGGCGCAGTCCATGGCAAAGGTGTTGTTGGCAAAAAGAACGATGGAGCCAGCGGGAATCACGTTTACGAGAGCCTGGCGGACCAGCTCGGCGTTGGGATAGGCCAGAGCCGCGTCGTCAACCTTGATGACTTTCGGAAAAATTTTGGCGGCTTCATCAGCCACGGCATCAATACCGGAGCCGGTGACGATGGCGGTGACATCATCGCCGCAAGCCTTGGCGGCCACAACCAGTTCCATGGCAGAGTCGTCAAGGGCGCCTTCACTGTGTACCAAATATGCAAATACCTGTGCCATTACTGAAGCCCTCCATTCGCCTTAAGGATTTCAATGAGTTTTTCGATGATCTCTTCTGTGCTGCCCTCAAGCATTTCAGCACCGTCACCGGACTCGGGAACGAAGTAATCGATCTTTTTGACCTTGGCACCTTCTTCGCCAACAGCTGCTGCGTCTACGCCCAGATCGGCTGCGCCAAATTCAGGGATCTCAACGCCAGAGACCTGGCGGATACCTCGAATACCTACGTAGCGGGGCTCGTTGATACCGGTCTGAATGGAGAGAACACAAGGAAGTGAAATTTCGTTCATCTCCTGGTTGCCGCCTTCGATCTCACGGCCGATGGTGAGTTTGCCGTCACCCTCTTCGACTTTGTTCACAAGAGAGGCATAGGGGTAGTCGAGCATGGCTGCGAGCATGCCGCCTACAGCGCCTGCTCCTTCGTCGGCCTGGGCACCGGTCATGATCAGGTCGTAGTTGCCTTTTTCAACGCATCCTTTAAGGACGGTGGCAATGCCTTTGCAGTCGGAGCCTTCAAAAGCGTCGTCAGTAAGGAGGATGCCTTTGGAGGCGCCCATGGCCATTTCGCGGCGGAGCACTTCGTCAGACTCATCATCACCCACGGTAACCACGGTTACGGAACCGCCGACACGATCCACAATCTGAATCGCCTCTTCCACTGCGTAGTTGTCCCATTCGTTCACGGAGTAAACCAGATCGTCACGCTCGATGTCGTTGCCTTCGGCGTTCATTTCGATCTCGTTTTCGGCCGAGTCGGGAACTCTCTTAACACATACTAAGATTTCCATGTTTTCCTCCCAAAAAGTTAATATACACCCGAATCGTTATCGAATTTTTATTAGTGATGACCTCGCAAAAAGTCCGCTTGTGTCATAGTGGCCTATAACCTTTGGGCATCTGTTTCGCTTCTTCCCACGATAATGTGGGTGTCGCGTCGAGATGCTTTCCCTTTCTACGACGCCATCTTAATACAGCTTTCGCTTCTCCCTTGACGCGGCAAAGCGGACGTCATTGGAGAGATGATTCTAAGGAATATACATGGGGTGAGATGGATCCACCCCATTTTGGTTGTCAGGTTGCTCGATATAGACATAGCGGTTGCCAAATCACTTCATGTTTAGAAGCATCAAAGGCGCGCCTTTTTTATCTATTTTTCCATGTGCTGATCAATGAGCTCGGTGAGCTCAATGGCTTCCATCTGGTCGTCCAGGCCAGCTACCTTGATGGCATCTTCCATGTTGACCATGCAGAAGGGGCAAGCACAGACGATGACGTTGGCGCCTGCTTCGTGGGCCATCTGCACACGAAGAACCGCCATACGCTCCTCTTCGTGGGGCTCGTAGAAGAGCATGAGCCCGCCGCCGCTGCAGCAGAGAGATCGGTCTCGGTTTTTGGCCATCTCAACCATCTGAATGCCGGGAATGGCTGCCATGGCGTCACGGGGATCGTCGTAGATGCCGTTGTGGCGACCGAGGTAGCAGGGGTCATGGTAGGTGTAGACCTTGCTGGCGTCTTCAATGGGCTTGAGCTTGATGGTGCCGTCTTTGACCTTCTTGACGATAACCTCAGAGATGTGTTCCACAGGCAGGTCCAGCTCGGGGTAATCGTTTTTCAGGGCGTTGTAGGCATGGGGGTCGGAGGCGATGATCTTTTTGGCACCGGACTCCTTGATCACGTCAACGTTTTGCTCTTTGAGTTGCTGGAAGAGCATCTCTTCACCAAAACGAACCACCTCATTGCCACTGTCTTTTTCTTGCTTGCCGATAATGAAGAACTCTTCATTGGCTGCATCAAGGATTTTTGAGGTGCACTTGGCGATGTTGACCATGCGGTCGTCGTAGCTGGTGATGGAGTCGACGAAGTAGAGGGTGTCGCTGGTGTCGCCGTTGTCCATGATCTTGACCTGGCACTCTTCGGCAAACTCTTTGTCTTTGGTCCAGTCGGCACGCTTCTTTTCCACTTTGCCCCAGGGGTTGCCACGCTTGCCAAGGGCCTTCATGGGCTTCTGGAGTGTCTGGGGAACTTCGCCTTCGTCCACGAGACCGCGGCGCAGGTCGACAATTTTGTCGATGTATTCGATGCCCAGGGGGCACTCTTGCTCACAGGCGCCACAGGTGGTGCAAGACCAGATTTCGTCGGCTTCGTAGATGGTACCGACAAGGGGCTCGCTCTTTTTCAAATCGCCGCGCAGGGGGTAGTTTTTAAACATGTAATCCCTGGCTTTGATGGTGATAAATCGGGGTGAGAGCGGACGCTTTACGAGGTTTGCGGGACACTGATCGGAGCACCGGCCACAGTCGGCGCATGAATAGAAATCCAGCATGTGCTTCCAGGTGAAGTCTTCGATCTTCTTGACGCCGAAAGATTCCAGGTCATCAAGGCCTTCAGCGGAGATACCGTAAACCACAGGCTTGATGTTGCCACGCTGAACGCGCATGAAGAGCACGTTGAAAAGCGAGGTGATGACGTGGAAGTGTTTTCCCAAGGGGAGAAAACAGAGGAAGAAGAAGAAGAGGGTGTCGTGGGCATAATAGGAGATCACATGGAGGAACTGAAGGGTTCCATGGGATGCCCCGGAGAGAATGTGAGAGAAGGTCCATGCAAGGGTCAGGGGCGCCATGAAGGCGTCGTGACCCGCGGCAACCAGAGCGGCCTCAAAAAGGCTTTCGGTGACCATCAGGCCCATGATGATGCAGCAGACAAAAACTGCCTCTGCGGTGTGATCGTGGCCGTATTTTTCAGGCACAGCGTAGCGCGCAGGCTTGAAGACGCCTCTGCGGATAGCAGCCACAAGGCATGCAAAGAAGACGAAGGTGGCGGCATAATCTTTGAGTACGTTGTAGACGGCGCCAATGGGCTGGTCAGGGGCAAGGCCAGGCAAGGCAAAGTCCTGGAACATGCCAATGACCACCAAGGAGCAGGTGCGTACACCCAGGGTCAGGAATCCGAAGAAGATGATGATGTGAAGAACGCCAGCGAACATGTAGCGGGGCTGCTTGATCTGGCCGAGCCAGACCACAAGGACGTTCTTGAAGCGGGATGGAATGTTTCCAAATCGGCTGTTGTCAGGCGCGGCCTTGACGAGGGGCGCCAAACGCTTTGCCATGATGTAGGCGAAAAGACCCACACCCACAACCACATAGAGAAATGAAATGAGCCATCCAGGGATAAATCCCAAAATCATTGAATGGGCAGGTGAAATGAGATGTTCCATACTTAGCTTTCCCTCTCTCCCTTAGTTTAAAAAAATACAATATCCTCAAATAGCACATAGTAATCGTGCTATTTTACTCCATTATCAAAATGAATAACCCTTCAAATGTAGATTACAAACCCTGTCTCGTCAAGTAAAAAAGTATCAGGCTTTTTAAATGTAAGCTTTCTGCAATGCAGGCAAAAATGCCCATCTGCATCTTGTGTGAGTCATACTGTTTCGGGCTTTATGTAGTATAGCAAGATATAATCAAACAAGTTAGGTATACCTCAAAATTCACCCTTGATTTTCCAATGTCTCACTTTCTCACCAAAAAGCGGCTGAAGCCCCTTTTTAAGGGGTTCTTGCTCCCATACAAGGAGCAATCTCTGGTTGTTTGGCAGTGGTGATTTACTCATTTTGTACTTCAGGTGGTTTTGTAAAGCTCATTTTGAGCAAAAAAGGGCCGACACTCTGCCGACCCTTTCTTATCAATGAACGCTTTGGCGCCTTGCCGCTTGCGCAGGTTTTTTGCCCTTAACAGATGAACGAATCCTCGGAAATATCCATGATGGCTTCGTTGGTGGCCTTGATCATCTCCATTTTTCCTTCAGAGACAGGCAAAACACATCCGGTAAAGAAGTCGAGGCTCTTGAGCTGCCCCTCATAGAAGGCCAGGTCTTTCTTTTTGGCTTTTTCGAGGCCCTTGGCGGCTGCCACACCGCGCCAGAGAAGCATCCAGGCCATGACCACATCGCCGGTGATATCCAGGAAGGGGTGAGCAAACGAGAAGGCGTTCAGCACCTTTTCGCTCATGGCGGTTTTTCCCATGTGCATGGCCACTTCGCCGAGCTTTTTAAGCGAGTTGTCAACGCGCGCTGCAAAGGGGGCAAGGTTTTCGACCTCTTTGGCCTGGGCCACGGTTTTGCTGATTTGGCCCATGAGGTCCATGAAAATCTTCCCTTTTTTCATGCCAAGCTTTCTGCCCAAAAGGTCCATGGCCTGAATGCCGTTGGTGCCCTCGTAGATCAGGGTGATGCGGCAGTCACCCAGAAGTTGGGAAACGGGGTACTCCTCAATAAACCCGTACCCGCCGTAAACCTGAACCGCCTGGCTGCACATCTCAAAGGCGCGGTCGGTGACATACCCTTTGGCCACCGGGGTGAGGATTTCGATGAGGCCGGCGTACATCTCTTTTTCGTCGTCTGTCTCTGCGGTGTGCATGTGGTCCCGGCAGAGCCCCACATAGTAGAGGGTGCTTCGCATGGCTTCCACATAGGCTTTCATGGTGAGGAGCTGTCGGCGCACGTCGGGGTGCTGGATGATGGGAACCCCGCCATCTTTGGGCTTGGTGAGGTTGGCACCCTGAACGCGCTGTTTGGCGTAATCCACAGCATACATGTAGGCAGCCGAGGCACAGGCAAATCCTTGCATGCCCACGAGGAGGCGCGCTTCGTTCATCATGAGAAACATGTGGGCCATGCCCTTGTTCTCTTCGCCCAGAAGGGTGCCGATGCACTCGCCCTTGCCGCCCAGGGTGAGGGAGCAGGTGCAGTTTCCGTGGATGCCCATTTTGTGTTCGATGCCGGTGCAGACCACGTCGTTGAACTCGCCGGGACTGCCGTCTTCTTTAAGGCGGTATTTGGGGACGAGAAAGAGGCTGATGCCGCGGGTTCCAGCTGGAGCGCCTTCGATTCTGGCAAGAACTGGATGGATGATGTTCTCCACCATTTCATGCTCGCCACCCGAGATGAAGATTTTGGAGCCGCTGATGGAAAAGGTGCCGTCTGCGTTACGTGTGGCAATCGTTTCAAGGGCGCCAACGTCAGAGCCCGCACAGGGCTCGGTGAGAAGCATGGTGCCGCCCCACTGGCCAGAGTAGAGCTTTTTGAGGTAGAGAGTTTTTTGCTCATCGGTTCCGAAGGTCTCCACCAGTTTGCCCGCGCCGTGGGTGAGGCCTGGATACATCATAAAGGGGTAGTTGGCACCGTTAAAGTATTCGGCGGCTGCCTGGCTTACCACATGGGGCATGCCTTGGCCTCCCCACATGGGGTCTTCATTCATGGCGAGCCATTCGCCTTCGTTGAAAAGATCGTAGGCACGTTTGAAAGATTCCGGAACGGTCACCTTGCCGCCTTCAAACGTGCACCCCTGCTCATCTCCCTCTTTCCAGATAGGAAGAAGCTCTTTAATGGCCAAGTTTCTTGCTTCGCCTACGATCATGTTGACGGTTTTCTTGTTAAAGTCGGCGAAGCGCTCGTGCTTGCTTAACTCTTCCACCTGAAACTGTTCATGAAGAACAAACTCCACATCCCTGCGCTCGGAAATCACTTGAGCCATGCTTAAACCTCTCTCTCCTGAAACCTAAGGTTTTATCGATTTGAGCTCTTTGACGTTTGAGTGTAGATCAGCCTTTTTTGCCTTGGAGCCCTTGTATAAACGAAGCCGACGTGCAAAGCACTGCCAGCCATTCTCTATAAAAGGGGTTACTAGGTGCTTTTTTTCCCGGTACCGATGCCGCGCATGCAAAGATCCACCAACGGATCGGCCATGGAGACCAGGTCATAGCGTCCGCCAGCCAGAACCCAGGTGTTGATGACCTCTTCAACCGCCCCCAGAACGAACCGTTTTACCAGTCCGAGGTAGAGATCTTTGCGCATGAAGCCTTCATCTTGGCCTTTTTCTACAATCTCACCAATAAGGTTGCGGTACTGTTTGGAGATCTGATTGATCTGCTCGGTAAGGGCGTCGGATTTTCGAACTTGCCTGGACTCGGACTGAAAAACCACAGCGAGGCCTCTGTCTTGCTGAAACGCTTCGAGATGGCTGCGAATTAAGCTTCTCAGTTTTTCTTCCGAAAGCTCGGCTTCGGCCACGGCTTCGTAAAAACGGTCGAAAATTTGTTTGGCGCGGAAGGAAAATATTTGAAGGAGGATATCCTCTTTGTTTTTGAAATAGAGGTAGATGGTGCCGTCTGCGACGCCGGCTTCACGAGCTATCTGGGCCACGGTGGTCTGGTAGTACCCTTGCTTGGCAAAGACGGTGATGGCTGCTTCAATGATAAGATGGTATTTGTCTGATTTCATAGAGTTCCCATCGGCACGCCGGAGAGGTGTTGTGGCGGGCCAGCCATGTGGTTGCAGTAAATGAATATACATTCAATGCTATGGAAAGTGTATGCTTTTTGTCAAGTTTATTTCTCATTTTTTGACGGACTACCTTTTTAATTCAATGCGATAGAAATATTGAGTAACTTGTTTTTTTGTATTTTTTTTGCTCTGCTCGTGTTGGATGAGGGGTGTCAAGCTGGTCGAGGATCTCTTGTGGGGGTGCACGCTGATTGTTTATGGGGTGAGGGCGGATGATTTTTCGGAGGATATGGCGACATGATGGGCTGGCAGTGCCCACCCTTGATTTAGGGCGATTTCAAGACAGTTGCTTTGAATAGCAAGGAAAATGAGAGGGTATTGGGAGGCGAGTTCTCCCGGAAAATCGGCGAGAATGGAGAATTCAAGGCAGAATGGCTGGGTTTGCTTCAGGCCCACGTGAAGGTTTTGGGGGCACCACTCTTCGCGGGTGAGATGTAAAGAGAGGGCGTGAGCAAGGGTTTGGGGCAAGTGAAGCAGCTGCTTTTTCGAAAGGGACGGGCTGATGCGAAAGGGTTGTTCAATGCGGAAACCCTGGGAGAGGCGCTGGGGGGCTTTTTGAAGGTAGAGGGGTGTGGCAAGGGTTTGGTTTGCACCTCCCAGCTCTTTGAGTGTCACAAATTCCGGGGTTTGGGTCAAAACCCTGGCATGGGTTCCATCGATGAGGAGAATCCACTCTCCATCGTGGGATGGAAACCAGGGCTCATCGGGGTGAGAAGGCCTTGAGCGAAGGCCAAAAAAATCTTTGAGGGGAAGCCTCAGTGTGCCCCCTTGAAGAACCGGGTTCACAAGTTCCGTGTAGAGGTTGATGGTTCCTACACGGTAAGGAATTCCCTGATAAATCAAGCGCTCTCCCTCGCGTACCGTTCCCAGGTTGAGAAGTATGCGGATCTGCCCCCAGAGTTTAGGAATCGTCTCTTTTGAGGCCCACAGCAGGCCAATGACGAAAATAAAGAGAATGGAGAGGAGGACCCAGTCGCTCACCAGGTAGAGGGAGCCCATGGTGGCGGCCAGAGCGATAAAGCCTGTAAGGGTCATGTAGGTGAGGTCGAAAATACGGGCATAAAGGGTTTTGGCTTTACGGTAAAGGCGGCTATGTGTCTCAATAAGGGTGCGGATGCGTCCCATGGCAAAGAGACTTCCAAAGAGAACCGCCAGGGCCATAAGAAAGTTTCGTCCTCGGCTCTTGAAGAAGAGGCGAGCAAAGTCTTGAAGGGATTTGGAGAGGCTGGGTCTTCCCCCCTCTTTCTCCTGGAGTTTGATCTGGGCGAGACGTTTAAGGGAGAGGATCTCCTGCTTGCGATGCCCCAGATGATCAGAGAGTTCGGAGAGAGCCTGGTCGAGTTTTTCCGAGAGTCCTTTGGCCATTTTGAGGCGTGTAATGTTGGAAAGGGCCTGTGAAAGGAGGAGGAGTTCTTTGTTATACGACTCGAGGTGGTCCTTTAGGGTTTGGATCTCTCTGGGGCGTGCCGTGAGCCTTTTGAGTTCGGAAATAAGGGGGGCAAAGAGTATTTTGAGTTCTTGGTTCCATTCAAAAGAGGGGCCATCGTTTTTTGGCGTGGCGACGTGTTTCTCCACGCCGGTGGCCAGCTGTTGAAACCCCTCCTCAAGGGTGATCAGGCGATGGGTGAGATGATCAATGCGTTCTCTGTACCACGTCTCCTTTCCAATGGACTCCTTGCTGCCCAGAGCTTTTTGTGCCGCCACCACCTCTCGCCGAACCTGGGTCATGGCCTCCAGAAGGTGGGTGAGACCTTCAATTTTTTGCATTTGAGCCGCTGTGTCGGTGGTGTTTGCTGCGTGAAGGGGCAGGGGCAGAATGAGAATGAAGAAAGCGACCCAAAGAAGAAGGTGTCGCCCTTTGAGAAAGGGTGTCATGGCGGCTCCCAGGTTGCGGTGCACTGTTTGCAGGTGTGAACGGATCTGCTTCAACACTCCTACGCCAGTTTTTTATGAAAAGTCAAGGCGAACCAGCTGTGGTGTATCATTTTGATATTGTGGGCGAAACCGAGAAATCATCCATGGTCGTTAACTGTTTTTTTCTTTACAATTGCCAAACAATATTAAAATATGATGATTCCGTATGACAGTCTGTCAAAAGGCCGTCGGGCTTCACCTGACAACGTGGCGTCCGTTGCTTTGTTCATGCGGAATAACCGACCAATCCACTTATTGTTTATAAGAAATTTATAAGGAGAAGACGAGAGACCATGTCTGACTTTGATCGCGCACTCAAAATCGGTCGTCCCCCGACAATAGAAAAACTCTTTCCCAACTCCAAAGCCCTGTTGGTGAGCGGTCGGTATATCGACCGTGCCATGCGAAAGAAAGGCGGCGCCATGACCATTGCCGCCAACGGCCGAAGCCACATTGTGATTCGTGGCGTTCTGGCTGCGGCCCAGAGAGCCGATGCGGCGGTGATCATTGAGATCGCCAAATCTGAGGGGGGTGCCAATGCGTATTGCCCCACCAGCCTTTGGAACATGGCCCGCCAGGTGGATCAGGTAATGAACGAGTTGGGTGTGACTGTTCCCGTGGCCATCCACTGCGATCATTACGCTCTCAAGACAGAAGCCGACCTTGAGGCAGCCAAAACCGAGATTCCATCAATTTTTGATGCGGGTATCACCTCCATTGCCATCGATGCATCCCATCAGCCCGATGATGAAAACCTTCTGGCCAATATCGCCATCAATCCAAGTATTCCTGAATGGGCAGGGCTTGAGACCGAGGTGGGCGAGATCAAAGGCACATTGGGGCTCTCCTCTCCAGAAGAAGCTCTCTTTTTGATTCAGGGCCTCAATGCTCACGGTATCCATGCCGATTGGATTGCCTTAAACAACGGTACAACCCACGGCATCGAAGCCAGCGGTTCAGGAATTGATGTGGAGCTTACCGCTGAGATTCATGACGCACTGGCTCCTTATAAAGTTTCTGGTGCCCAGCATGGCACCAGTGGAAACGATTCCGATCGCCTGCGTGCCATTGCCGAAAAGACCGCCACCACCAAGGCCAACGTGGCCACCGCCCTGCAGCTTCTCTCCTGGGGTATGGAGGTGAACGAATTCGGCAATGCGGCCATGGATGAGAATGGCGATCTCATTAAGATTGAAGGCGAAGGGCTTACCGAAGCGCTTTGGGCGGAGATGAAAGCCTATGCAGACGAGCGCGGTATCAAGGGGAGCAACTTTAAAAAGCTGAACCTTCCTTTTGAAAACAAGATTCTCGGCCAGTCACGCGACGTCCGTGAGCGTATGGAAAAGCGCGTGGAAGAGTTTGCCTACACTCTTCTCACCGGTGTTTTCAATGCCACCGGTACCGGCAGCCTTTGCGTCGAAGATATTGTAGAGTGCGGTTCTTTCAACCCCGGTCCCAAAGCTGAGGTAATCGAAGACAAATCCGAGTGGACCGTCGAAAAGATTCGTGAAAAAGCAGCCACTATCACCACAGACAAAGGGCCTGATGGTGATTATGACGAATAGCGTTTCGCCTGTGAGCGATGCAGCATAAGATGTCTCTTGCGGGCGGCCTTGATTTGTAGATGGGCCGCCCGTTTTTTTTGCGGAGAGAGTGTATGGATCAATTAAAAGATAAAACTGAAGCACCCTGCGGGTGCGATGGATCAGGGCAAAAAGGTACCGCAAAATGTTTCTGCGCTCGGTGTGGCGGAACCCTTGCCTCTGTCCATGTGGAGGGACGGGAGAGGCGGCGTTGCACCGTGTGCGGCACAGTCGCTTATGAAAACCCTGTGCCAGCCACTTGTGTGGTGGTGGTGGATGGAGAGGGTCGCCTGCTTCTGGTGAAACGCAATGTCGAGCCCAAGACAGGGATGTGGTGTCTTCCTGGTGGGTTTATGGAGCTTGATGAGACCCCTGAAGAGGGGGCCATGCGAGAGCTTTTGGAGGAGGCGGGCATCAAGGGGCGTATTGAGGCTCTATTGGGAGTGACCACCAACCCCAATCCAGAGTATGGAACCGTTCTTCTTGTGGGCTATTTGGTGAAGGGCTGGGAAGGGAAGCCGTCTGCTGGTGATGACGCCGATGAGGCCCGCTTTTTTCCCTTAAATTCACTTCCCGATATCGCGTTTCGAAGTCATCGTCATTTTATTCGGTGCTACACAGCGTCTCTTTAAGCCATTTGCGACTTTTAATATTCTGTAAAACAAAGGGTTTCCTTTAAGAGTGGCCTTGCGGTGTGACAGGTTGCTGTTTTTTTGAAAAAAGGAGTCCATTTCCTATTTTTTTCTCAATCTTGTTGAAGAATCTGCCGATTGGATAAAATAAGGAGAAGGATGTCATGCATGTACCCGCATACCAGATAAACAATGTCTTGAAGGTTTACAGCAAGCAGGTTGGCCAGAGCAAGGCGCTGAATAGACAGAAGGATCTGGGGCTTGACAATGCACCGACCGGTGATAAGATCACCTTATCGGTCGAAGGAAAACGAAAAGCCGTGATTGATAAGGTGGCATCAGACATTATCAATCGGCTGACCACCACCGGTGTCTCCGGCGATAAAGAGGTGGAGATGAGTGCCCAGATCCGCAAGGAGCAAGGAGAGGGGCAGGATATTCAGCGCAGACGAGATGGTCGATTTGTGTACAACTACATCGGTGAAGACAATGAGAAGACCACAAGTACGCTGTCCGTAAGGCCTGGTACACCACAGGACCGGCGGATTAAAGAGTACACAGCCCCATACAGCCGGGAGAGTACAAACCCCGACTCGAAGGAGAGCCATGAAGATCTCTGATTCCAGTGCCACCTATGGCAGACAACTCTATATGCGGGAGGCTTCCGGTGCATCGCAGGCGGATCGCCAGCAGGTTGCCGCTCGTGAAAAGGCGACCGGTGATAAGGTGACCCTTTCACGGGATTCTCGGGATATGCAGATTGCGAGGGATGCTGTGATGAATGCCCCCGATATTCGAGCGGAACGGGTTGAGGCTTTGAGAAATGAAGTGAAAGAGGGGCGGTATGTGGCCCCTGTGGATAAGGTGGCCGACAAGATGATTGCCTCTGCCATCAACGAGTATGTGTAGGATTTCGTTTTATGTACTGGGCAAATGAGCCCATAAGGTAAGGCGTGAAAGGCATCGGCGGGAATTTTTTTCCCATAAGTCGATGCTTTTTTTATGGGTGGTTTTTTGAAAGAGTAGAAAATTAAGCGCCGTTTTTTGGTGGATTGTCCTTTCTTACAATGGATTATGTTCTTTGGTGGCGAGGGGCTATGGCTTGACTCTGAAGGATGGCACAACTCTTGATAGACTTGATGTGAATGAAAGGGCCGTCAGGTCGATTCCCTGTCAGTTAAACCGAATTAGGATGCAGTCGTAAAAAGTCCACGCCCACGATATGAACCCTTCAACCGATTAAGGAGCCGGTCGGTGAGAGAGGCTCTGACTTTTTGCGAAGCCATCAATTGTAGAGAGTGAGGAGTCCCCATGAAAGTAGACAACGCGCAATCTGTCGGTGCTCAGGTTTTATCCAGGCAACCGTCAGCTTCCAAGGGCCAGGAGTCCAAAGGCGTCACTTTTGATGAACTGCTGGGCCGCGTAGGAAGAGGTGGCAATGCTTCGTCTGTTGCTGCACCAGAAACCTCTTCTCCTCTTGGAGAGATTCAGGCCCCCATGCCCCTGGTTGCCAAGCAGACCGCTTCCCCTGTTGCCGAGAAAACCTCAAAGCTCATCTCTGTATTGGAGGAGTATGCGGTGAAGATGGCCTCCGACGAGACCTCGCTTAAAGAAGTGGAGTCTGTGGTGGGAGAGATGGATACCCTTGCCCAAGAGCTGGCAGCCTCTCTCTCCCAGGAGTCTGATCCGAAGCTTGTGGCGTTGGCCGAGCAAAGTGCTGCTCTGGCTGCCATCGAGTCTATCAAGTTTCGGCGTGGTGACTATTTGTGATGCCTTTACGGATGAAAACGCAAAAAGTGGTTACCATCTGTTTCGAACTTTGATGCCGGCTTCACTGAGGTAGGTTTTGATCCCGGGTACCGTGTGGTTTCCGTAGTGGACCATGGAGGCGATCAGGGCCGCGTCTGCCCTGCCTTCGGTGAGCACCTCTTTGAGGTGTTTGGGCTCTCCAGCTCCGCCAGAGGCGATGACGGGAATATCCACCGCCTCGGAGATGAGGCGGGTAAGGGCCACCTCGTAGCCGGTTTTCATGCCATCGGCGTCAATGGAGTTGAGACAGATCTCTCCTGCCCCCAGTTCCTGCCCCTTGAGGGCCCATGCCAGAGCGTCTATTCCCATGTGCTTGCGCCCGCCGTTGATGACGATCTCATAGCCGGAAGGAATGGCCACGCTCTTCTCCACTTTTTTGACATCCATTCCCAAAACCACGCATTGGCTGCCAAAGGCTTTGGCCCCTTCACGGATGATCTCCGGATTTTTTACCGCCGAGGAGTTGACGCTTACCTTTTCGGCTCCTGCCAGAAGCACCGCACGCATATCTTCAACCGTTCGAATGCCTCCCCCTACGGAAAAGGGAATAAAGATGGTTTCAGCCACCTTGCGGACCACATCAATCATGATGTTTCGTTTTTCATGGGATGCGGTGATGTCGTAGAAAACAATTTCATCGGCTCCCTGTTCGTAGTAGAGCCGGGCCATCTCGACGGGATCTCCGATGTCCACGTTGTTTTTGAATTTGATGCCCTTGGTCGTGCGGCCTTCCCGCACGTCCAGACAAGGGATGATGCGCCTGCTTAACATGGTTGCCACCTGCAAAAGTTGTCTAAAAGTCGAAGTCCGGCTTTTCCACTTTTTTCCGGGTGAAACTGGGCGGAGATAAGGTTTCGGTAGCCGAGAATAACGGGAAAGGTGACCTCTCCGTAAGAGCATGTGGCCAGGACCTGATCTTGCCGTGCATCGGCCGGGTGATAGCTGTGGACAAAGTAGTATTCATCGTCAGGGGTTAGGCCATCAAGAACGGGGTGTTCTTTGATGATCTCGATGCGGTTCCAGCCCATATGGGGAATTTTAACGGCGGTTCCTGTGCCATCTTTCATTCCGGAGGGGAAAAGTTTGACTTCGCCTTGGAGAAGCCCAAGGCAGCGGGTGTCGTACTCCTGGCTGTGGGTGAGGATAATTTGAGTTCCGAGGCAGATACCGAGGAATGGTTTTCCAGAGTGAAAGGCATTTTGAATAACCTGGTCAAGGCCGGTTCTCTTGAGGTTGGCCATGGCGCTTCCTGCCTGGCCGACGCCTGGAAAAATGACCCGATCGGCACCACGAATAACATCGGGTGAGTCGGTGACCACGCATTCGCGACCCAAGGATCGAATGGCACGCTCTACGCTGGTTAAGTTGCCGGCTTCGTAATCGATGATGGCGATCATAGCAAGAGAGTCTCTCTGTAACGGATAATGGTTTTGTAGAAAGTGGGGCGTAACGGTCCAGCTATCAGTCGCCTTGGGCGGCCCTGCCTGAGGAGCAAGCTTTAAAAAAGTTTGACCAACCGGAATTCAGTACATTTTTTGTAAGTCCCATTCTACGTTTTAGCTTGGCCCAGTGGAAAAGTTCATTTCGGGGCTTTTTTCAAAAAAGCAATCACTGAAGTCATGCTGACAGCCACACAGTGGAGCCGTTTATGTTTTTTGCTTGGCTTCGTCCCAACCAGCATCCACCTGGGCTGCACAGACGCTTCGGTCTACGGGTAGCCCTTTTTCAGCCAGCATGGATTCCATGAGGCGGTAGCGTTTTTCAAATTTTGCCACCGAGGAGGCCAGGGCTGCATTGGGGTCGATGCCGGCAAAACGAGCCACATTGACAAGGGTGAAGAGAAGGTCGCCAAACTCCATGGAAGCGGCCTTCTTATCTTTGGCGTCCATGGCCTCTTTAAACTCGCCCCACTCTTCCCCCAATTTTTCCATAACCCCGTCCATATTATCCCAGTCAAAACCCGCTTTGGCTGTCACTTTGGAGAGATCCATGGCACGGGTGAGGGGTGGCGTTCCCGAGGTGACAGCATCGAGAAGAGATGCGGGTTTTTCTTTTTTTTCTTCGGTTTTTACCTGCTCCCAGGTCTTTTTGACATCTTCTACGGTTTCGGCACGTTGGTCCCCAAAAACATGGGGATGCCTTCGAATCATCTTTTCAGAGTTGGTCTTGATGACGTTGCTGAAGTCAAGGCCTGGGTTTTCTTCCAAAAGGTGGATCAAAAAAATCATCTGGAACCAGGTGTCGCCCAGCTCCTCTTCGATGTGCGAGTGATCTTCTGTGTGGAGGGCCTCCTGAAGCTCGTAGGCCTCTTCGATGAGATAGCGTACAAGGGTCAGTGGCGTCTGTTTTCGGTCCCATGGGCATCCGTCTTCGGCCCTCAGGCGTTTAATGATGGAACGGGTCTCTTTCACGTGTCTCTGTCTCTATGTGGTTTACAAGTTTCTCAAAAAGCCAGCGTCTGTGTTGCAGCATTCACCTTATAATTTTTTGGCCCATCTTTTGCGGGCGTCTTCCAGTTTGGAGGTGTACTCTTTTCGAAGCTGCTTTGAGGAAAGTCCTGAAAGGGTCTCGGAAACCACAGTGACATAAGGGGCCGTGAGGGAGTGCTGAATCAGAGGGCTTCCTTTGTCCAGAAAGGCGGTAAAGGCCATGAGGAGTACGGCAGAAATAAGGATGCCTTTGACAAGGCCGAAACCTGCGCCGCAGATACGGTCCACCCACCCCAGAAAAACCACTTTAAGGATGTATTTGATAAAAATGCCCAGTGCCGATACGGCGATGAAGACTGCGGCAAAAATTAGCAGAAAGCTGACGATGTTGAGCCAAGCCGGCGAGTCAATGAAGGTTTCCAGTTTGCCTGCCAGAAGAGGGTAGTATGTGTAAGCTGCGAAAAAGCCACCAAAGACACCAATGATGGAAGAGGCTTCTTTAACGATACCGCGAAACGCCCCGCGGATAAGGCAGAAGGCAACAATAACGCAGAATGTGATATCAAGAGGATTCATGTGAGGGGGTCTCCGGTTGAGATCTTTGGTCTTTAGTCAACATGCTTGATTAACAGAAGCAAAGAGGCCGCGTCAAGGCAATTCACTTGGGGTTAAAGGGGGTTACGTTTGGGTTTGCAAAGAAAGAATCATGTGTGTTAAGACATGACAGCGCCATAAATATCGGTCCCATCTAATGATTCGGCCTTCAAGGGCTTGGATAAAATAGGCTGAGAAGGCACCATGGGCACTCCGGGATACTATGTGTGATCTGTTTGAAAAAAGACCATCAGTGAAGGTTTTCAGGCCTCTTGAGGGAAGGCCTCAAGGAGGGGCGGCTGGCCTTTTCCGGCGGTCTCTTTTGTTTGCAGAGTACCCCCGTTAAAAGTTGTAGGAAGCCCCGTTGCCGTACGGTTTACACCGTGCGGCCTTGTCGTTTTTAATCCAAGTATTATGCGTTTCGATAGGCAAATATATGCAGGAGAATTCAGAGAACAGCATCAGCGAGTTGTCTTTTAACAACAACACGCATGCCATGCAGCTGTTCGGTGAGAAGAATCGCCACCTCTCTCAGATTGCAGACGCCCTGGCCATGACCATTCATGCAAGGGGAAGTAAAGTCACCCTTCAGGGTGATGCGGTGGCGCGAAAGTTGGCCTCGACCCTTTTGAATCAGCTCTATGGTCTGGTGAAAGCGGGTATGCCTCTCTTCCCCAGTGATGTGGACCACGCCATCAAAGCGGTGAGCAGCGACCAGAAGGTGGATCTCAAAGAGATCTTCATGGACACCATCTTCACCACCGCCACCAAGCGGCCCATTACCCCCAAGAGTCCGGCCCAGAAAGCCTATATTGATGCCATTCGAGACAACGACATCGTTTTTGGCATTGGTCCTGCGGGTACCGGCAAAACCTATTTGGCCATGGCCATGGCCGTGGCAGCCCTGACTTCCGGACAGGTAAATCGGATTATTTTGACCCGGCCTGCTGTTGAGGCTGGCGAGTCTTTGGGGTTTCTTCCCGGAGATTTGGCCGAGAAGGTGGACCCCTACCTTCGGCCTCTTTACGATGCCCTGCACGATATGCTTCGCTACGAAAAGGTGAGTGAGCTGATGGAGCAGGGTGCCATTGAGGTGGCTCCCCTTGCTTTTATGCGGGGGCGTACACTGAACAATGCGTTTATTATTCTTGACGAGGCACAGAACACCACCTCGGAACAGATGAAGATGTTTCTGACCCGCATCGGTTTTAACTCCAAAGCGGTCATCACAGGTGACGTGACCCAAGTGGATCTGCCTTCGGGCAAGGTTCCGGGACTTAAAGAGGCCCACAAAATCCTTCAGGGGATTCGAGGCATTTCCTTTGCTGAGTTTTCCAAAGAGGATGTGGTGCGTCACAAGTTGGTGATGAAGATTATCTCAGCCTATGAAAAGAGAGAGACAGACAAGCGAAGACACGCTGAGAAGTTGCTTTAGGCGAGTGTCATCACCTTTTGCGAGGCAAACGAAAAATCATGAATCTTCCTAATGAGAAGCGGCAATCTTTTCGCGAGTCGATCCGGACGTTTTTTGCCACAAGTCATAACGTCCTTTGGATTCTTCTGGCAGTGATCACTCTTCTCTTTACTCTGATTATTTACCCCAACCTGGCCGTGACCAAATACACTTACAAGGTTGGGGATATCGCCGAGAAAAACATCAAGGCACCCCGGGATTTTTATCTTCCCGATGATGCCGCCACCGAGGCCAATAGGCGTCTTGCCATTCGATCGGTTTTAAATGTTTACGACAACAACACCGAGTTGAAAGGGCGGCAAGTTACCAAGGTGAGACGTGCCTTTAAAACCTTTCGAACCATTTTGACCCAAGCCCCACCTGCTCCTCCAGCCCACGTTGAACCTGAATCTTCCGACACGTCTTCTGCGACCACGCCTGCCGCCACTCCGGTGGATGAGGTGTGGCTTCGAAAGAAAGAGTTTGATGAGAAGCTGGGAATTGAGGTGAGTCGAGGGGCTTTTGAGGTCCTTGAAAAGAATCTCTTTTCAAAGGAAATCGAAAATCTTATCTGCCAGGTCTACTCGGAGATTATGAACAATGGTGTGGTGGCCAACAAAGAGCTGTTGCTACGCCATGGAGACCGAGGGATCACATTAAGAACCTTGGATGGCAAAGAGGAGTCTATTGCCAAGAATTTGAGGGCTTTTTATGGCCTGGAGCAGGCGCAGACCATGGTGCGCATTGTGGCCGACCCCCTTTTTAAGTCCAAACCGGAGATCGGGTACAACGCCTTAAATCTTATTGTGGATTTTACCCAGCGCATGCTTCAGCCCAACATCACCGTCAATGGTAGTGAGACGGAGATCCGTGCAAAACGGGCTGCCGAAGAAGTGAAGCCTGTCCTCTACCAGGTGAAGGTTGGTGAGATGATCTTAAGGGAGGGCGAGCGGGTCACCGAGTTCCAGCTGGCAAAGCTCAAAGAGCTTCAGATTCAGACCAAAAAACGCCACCTCTTTTCACGAAGCATTGGGGCCGCTTTGGTGACAGCTCTTTTTCTCATTATCAGCTATCTCGTGCATTACCGCCCCAAAAGCGAGGAGCTGGCCGATCGCAACAAGAACATGGTCTTTCTGGCCACGGTATTGACCCTTTTTCTTTTTGTGGCCAAAATCTCCCTTTCGGTTCCCGGAGTGATCGGAGCCTCTGTGGAGTTTGATATCAGCGAAACAGCAGTCTACTTCGGCATGCCGGTGGCCGCCGGAGCCATGGCGGTCTGTCTCTTTATGGGGATGGAGGCGGCTCTGTTCTTCTCCATCATCTTTGCCGCTCTGGTGACCCTTGTCTTCTCCAATCAATTTGCCATCTTTATCTATATCTTTTTAAGCTCGGCCATGGGGGCTTACTGGATGCGCCATTGCCGGGAGAGAAAGGTCTTTATCAAGGCGGGTGGACGCCTGGGGCTCTTAAATCTCTTTCTGGCCATTGCGGTTGCCACCTACACCCAGGAGATTTCCGTTGAACTTCTTGCCTGGAGTTGCCTCTTTGCCTTTACCGGTGGCATGATGTCGGGCATTGTCACCGCAGGCATCGCCCCGCTTCTTGAGATGCTCTTCGACTACACCACAGATATTAAGCTTCTGGAGCTGGCGAACCTGGATCAACCCATTTTAAGGCGTCTTATGATCGAAGCGCCGGGCACCTACAACCACAGCGTGATTGTGGGGACCCTGGCCGATGCCGTGGCGTCGGATATCGGGGCCAACCCCCTTTTGGCAAGGGTCTGCGGGTATTATCATGACATCGGAAAGATCGAGAAGGCCCAGTACTTTATCGAAAACCAGAAGGATGGAAAAAACCGTCACGACAAGCTGGCCCCATCCATGAGCGCACTCATTTTGACGGGCCATGTGAAAGCGGGCCTTGAGATCGCCCGGCAGTACCGGCTGGGGCAGGCCATCATGGACACCATTCAGCAGCACCATGGAACCAGCCTTATTGAGTATTTTTACGAAAAGGCCAAGGCTCAGAAAGAGGACAGTGAAGAGACGGTTAACCCGGATGATTTTCGCTATCCCGGTCCCAAGCCCCAAAGCGTGGAAGCGGCCATTGTGATGATGGCAGATGTTCTGGAAGCGGCCACGCGGACTCTGGACAACCCGACTCCAGCACGGATTCAGGGGCTGGTTCAGACCCTGATCAACAAGATTTTTGCTTCCGGCCAGCTCGACTACTGCGAGATCACTTTGAAAGATCTTCACATCATGGCCAAGCGGTTTAATGTGGTCTTGAGCGGGATTCATCATCACCGCATCAAATACCCGGAAAAGACAGGAAACGGATCAAAAGGACGACATGGAGATTCTCATCGACAACAGGCAGACGACGCACCCGATTCCCCTGAAAACGATAGAGGAGAACGCGAAGGTCATCTTAAACGCCTTGGCATTACATGAGCGGGAGCTCTCCCTCTCTTTTGTGGATGATGCTGAAATACAGGAGATCAATCGGGACTATCGGGGCAAAGATGCTCCCACCAATGTTCTCTCCTTTGCCATGGACGACGGCGACTCCTCTTTTGTCTCCCCCCTTTTGGGGGATGTGATCATCTCTTGTGATACCGCGGCCCGTGAAGCCGAGGAGCGGCAGGTGACCCTTGACCAGCGCTACAGCCAGCTTCTGGTCCATGGGGTTTTGCATCTGGCGGGCTACGATCACGAGCAGGGTGAAGAAGAAGAGCGGATCATGGCAGAGAAGAGCAGAGAGCTTTTGGCCCTTATCGAACCCGATTCCAATATAGACTATTTTTGATTTGGCCTCATATTGCCGGTGTTTTTGAACACCGGCAGGCACACTTAGGGAGAAAGAAGATGGCAGGACTGGCAGTTAATATCGATCACATTGCAACCATTCGTGAGGCCCGTAAGGCTTCTTACCCCGACCCCATTGCCGCCGCCCTTCGTGCAGAGATGGCCGGTGCCGACGGCATTGTGGCCCACCTCCGTGAAGATCGCCGCCATGTAAACGACCGGGATGTGAGACTTTTGCGTGAGGTGATTCAAACCCGTTTTATCCTTGAGATGGCGGCCACCGATGAGATGCTGGCCATCGCCCTTGAGGTGATGCCCGAGCTGGTCACTCTGGTGCCTGAAAAGCGAGAAGAGGTGACCACCGAAGGCGGTCTTGATCTGGTGGCAAACAGGGAGCACATCGAAAAGGCGGTGACCCGTCTTCAGGATGGCGGCATTCCCGTGAGTATTTTTATTGATGCTGATCTGGATCAGATTCGCATGGCTCGTGAGGTCGGGGCGGACTTTGTCGAGATCCATACCGGGGCTTTTTGCGATGCCGAAACCGATGACGAGCGTCAGGTGGAGATGGAGCGCATCAAAGCGGCGGCCAAGTTGGCCCATGAACTGGAGCTTGGGGTCAATGCAGGCCACGGCATCAACTACGATTCCGTAAAAGCCTTTAAAGAGGTGCCCGAGATTGACGAGTACAGCATCGGGCATAGCATCGTGGCCCGTGCCGCCATGGTGGGAATGGATCAGGCCGTACGCGATATGGCCCAGCTTGTAAAAGAACTACACCCGTAAGCTGTCATAGGAGCATGTGCAAATCTATGGATTTGATCACGGCAACACAGATGCAGGAGATTGATCGGCGAACCATCGACAAGGTGGGTATTCCGGGTCGTGTGCTTATGGAGAGTGCAGGGCGAGGATGTGTGTCGGCGCTTTATGGATTGGTTCAGGGGAGATCCCTGAGACGTGTTGCGGTGGTCTGCGGTTGTGGAAACAACGGCGGCGATGGGTTTGTTGTGGCTCGCTACCTTGTGGAGAGGGGCATTGAGACGACGGTTTTTCTCCTTGGAAAGCGTGGATCCCTTTGCGGCGAGGCCTGGGATAATTTTGAGCTTCTTGCGGGCCTTCCTCTGGATGTGAGGGAGGTTGAAGAGGCCGACCTTGCCACGGTAAAAAATGATTTGGGGCACAGTGATCTTGTTGTGGACGCTCTTTTTGGCACCGGGCTTGCCCGAGATGTGGGTGGTGTGTTTGCAGGTGTTATCGGTGCCATGAACCAGAGTGGAAAACCCATTGTTTCGGTGGATATCCCATCGGGTATCTGCGCTGACACAGGTCGAGTGATGGGATGTGCCGTGAGGGCGCAGGCAACGGCAACCTTCTGCAGGCCCAAGCCCGGGCACTTTCTCTACCCCGGCCGAAGCCATGCGGGACGCCTTTCCATTGTAGATATTGGAATCCCTGAGCGTGTGGTGGGGCGAGTCAGAAGCAGCACATCGCTGATTACATCGTCTCGGGTTATGGATAGCCTGTGCACCATTGCCGATGACGGCCACAAGGGGTCGCGAGGGCATCTGGCGCTGGTGGCGGGCTCAAAGGGCAAGAGCGGAGCCGCCATCCTTTGTGCTCGGGCGGCGGTGGCTTTTGGGGCAGGACTTGTTAGCGCGGCCATTCCCGATAGCATCAACACGAGTTTTGAAAGCACCTGCCTTGAGGCCATGAGTTTTCCTATGCCAGCCGATTTCCGTGGCGGATTTGCCACGGGCGAAACCGAGCATCTGGACACCTTTTTGGCAGGAAAAGAGGCCCTGGCTATTGGTCCGGGCCTTGGCATGGGCGAAGGGGCTTTGGATATCTTATCCCAAGCTATCTCGTCGTTTACCTCTTCTTTGGTGGTGGATGCCGATGCCCTGAACCTTTTGGCGGCCAACGCTTCGCTTTTGAGCGGGCTTCGTGGTCGGGCGATTTTAACCCCACATCCCAAAGAGTTTTCAAGACTTTGCGGCGCCTCGGTGTCCGAAATTCAAGCCGATCGTATTGCGTTGGCTTCGGCGTATGCTCAGGCCAAAGGGGTTCATTTGGTGCTTAAAGGGGCTGCGACAGTGGTGGCACATCCCGATGGCAGCGTGGGGGTGAACCCAACGGGCAATTCCCTTCTTGCCACCGGTGGAAGTGGCGATATACTTACCGGAATGATAGGTGCTTTTTTGGCTCAAGGGTACCCCTTGAAAGAGGCCGCAGAACTCTCCGTTTACCTGCATGGTGAAGTCTCGAACCGGCTTTGGGAAGAGGGCTTCCGAGCGGGGGTGGCTGCACCCTCTTTTGTAGAGCAAATTCCCAAAGTCTTATCCGATGCCCTATCCCATAAGCTATCCCCGCGAGTTACAGAACATTTTTCCATTTAAAATAAGCAGAAGAATAGAGCATGATATCTGATTTTTCCTCTCTTTCGCGCCTGTTGGTTGATGGGCGCGTTGCCCTTGAAACAAACACCCCTGAAGAGACGCAGGAGGTGGGACGACGTTTGGGGGCCGCCATAAATGGCCCTTTGGTGATTACCCTGGCAGGCGATCTGGGTAGCGGTAAGACCTGTTTTACCCGAGGACTTGCCCGTGGCCTTGGTGTGGATGAAAGGTACCCTGTTACCAGCCCGACCTACACCATTGTCAATGAGTATCCCGGACGGCTTCCCCTTTTTCATTTGGATCTTTATCGGTTGGGAAGTTGTGACGAGTTGGAAGAGATCGGCTATCGGGATATGCTTCAGGAGGGCGGGGTGATTGTGGTGGAGTGGCCCGAGCGTGCCGATGAGCACGAGCTGGGCGCTCACCTTGCCATTGCTATCGCCGAAAGGGAAGGTGATAACCGAAAGATCTCCTTTATCTCCTGCGACGAGAAAGTGGACTTGCCTATTCTTTTTTGATAGAAAAGCCTGACGTGATTGCGCCTTTTACGACGAAACCAGACAATTCGTGAGTACGTGATAATGCCTTCTGGAAAAGCTTTGGGCCTCTTGGCGTAACGTTTTTTCGAAAATTGGGAGGCCGTTGCAAGGGTTTTACGGCGGCTTGAGAAGAGCTATCTGAAAGGTTTTTTCAAAGGGCAATATCTCCGGCGATTTGAGGCATACGTGTTGTGTCGTGCTTTTGTTTAAGAGAAATACGCCGGAGCAAATGAATGCGAACCTGTTCGTTTTGGAGACAGAAATGGCACTGATTGTACAGAAGTATGGCGGAACTTCCGTCGGGAACCTGGATCGCATACGCAACGTGGCCAGACGTGTAGCCAACAGCTACGATGATGGCAACGACGTTGTGGTGGTGCTTTCAGCCATGAGTGGCGTCACAGACAACTTGCTTGACCTCGCTCACCAGGCCTCTGAGACCCCTTGCAAACGCGAGATGGATGTCCTCCTTTCCACCGGTGAACAGACCACGGTCTCTCTGATGGCCATTACCCTTCAGGAGATGGGGTACAAAGCCGAGTCCCTTCTTGGATTTCAGGCGGATATCCAGACCGACGACAGCGCTGGAAAAGCTCGAATTATGACGATCGGGGCCGAGCGTATCAAAACGCTACTTGAGGCCCGTAAAATTGTTGTGGTGGCTGGCTTTCAGGGGATGGATTCCGCTGGGAATATTACGACTCTGGGGCGTGGGGGATCCGATACCTCGGCTGTGGCCATTGCCGCGGCCATCAAGGCAGACTCTTGCGAGATCTACACCGATGTGGATGGTATCTATACCACCGACCCCCGCATCTGTGACAAAGCTCGAAAACTTGAGAAAATTTCCTACGACGAGATGCTGGAGATGGCCAGTCTGGGTGCCAAAGTTCTTCAGATTCGATCCGTCGGTTTTGCAAAGAAATACAACGTTCCGATTCACGTCAGATCATCATTTAACGAGGAGGTAGGGACCATGGTCGTCAACGAAGATTCCGGTATGGAGCAGCTGCTTGTCTCCGGTGTCACTCTGGATAAAAATGAAGCGCGTATCACCGTCAAGAGGGTTCCGGACCAGCCTGGCGTCTCTGCCAAGATCTTCTCGCCCCTGGCCGAAAAAGGGATCCAGGTGGACATGATCATTCAGAACACCCGCTCCGACGGTGAGACAGACCTTACCTTTACTGTGACCAAAACCGATTTTCGTGAAGCCATTGAAATCACCAAGCGTGTGGCTGAGAAGATGGGTGGCAAAGAGGTATTGGTGGCCGATGATATTGCCAAGGTTTCGGTCATCGGAGTGGGCATGAAAAACCATTCTGGTGTGGCTTCTCGCATGTTTCAGGCCCTGGCCGATGAGAATATCAACATTCGTCTGATCACCACCAGCGAAATTCGCATCTCCTGCGTGATTGATGAGCGTTATGCAGAGCTGGCCGTGAGGGTGCTCCACGACGCATTTGAGTTGGATACCTTGTAGGAAGATTTTATTTGCTTTTTTAAGCGTTCGTACGGGAACGTGGAGAAGCCATGATGTGATACGAAAAGCCCGCTGGAGGAAGATTCCAGCGGGCTTTTTCTTTTTTGGTGATGCTGAGTGAAGGCACCCTATTTTTGTGCGCGCATCAAAGATCCGGATGCCGGGGCTTCAACTGCACTCATCAGGCGGAAGAGGTTGCCCTCAAGGGTGTCGTCAAAGGCGACGCCAAAGCCGTCCATATCCAGTCTGGCGATGGAACCGGTGACACGAACATGTTCACCATGAGGCAACTCAAAGGAGAGGATGATTTTTTCTCCCGTCTCCAGAGAATCCGATGTTTCGATGAATACGCCGTCATTGCTGATATTTTTGATGAATCCTGTGTAGGCTCTCCCTTGGACCACATAAACGACTTCGCCAAAAAATTCGTATCGCGGAGCTTTTCTCTTTCGTTCGAAACTCTTTTGTTCCACAAGGTTTAGGAGGTCCGTCACTTCAACGGGACCCATTTTAAGAATGTGGGAGATGAGGCGAGATGTGGCTTCAGATAAGGAAAGATCTTCTATATTTTTGCTCTGTTTATCCATGTCTACCAAGTCAATTCGGAAAGGTTTGTTTTTGAGTGGCTGTTAAGGAATAAAAGATCAGAATACAGTCTATCTGTCTCTATCTAAACCAGATCTTTTTGGTTTGTCAATCAGATATCCATGTGGGTAGAAATTAGAAACAGCATCAATCAGAGAAAGTGCCGTGAGAATTCACCGAGATTGAAAAGTCTGCCTTGACTAAATAGTGGAGGGAGATTCCTCCTCAGGGTAGTCTTCGGGCCAGTCCAGTGAAATGCGTCCCAGATCACCGGCTTTGATCTCCTTGCAGACGATCTCTGCAGCCTTGTGAAGATCGACTATACCGCCTTTTCGCAGGCAGCCTCTCTTTTTGCCGATTTCAGCCAAAAGTTCGAGCCCCACTTCGGGAACCACTTTCAGTTTGTAGCGTGTTACCAGAAGCTCACGGTAGTGGGTGAGAAGATCCACCACAGCCAAAGGGGCTACCTCCAGATAGTCGAGGGCCGTATCGCGCACCGCACCAGTGGCTCCCAGGCGAATGCCACCGCGATGGTCGGCCAGGTTGGGCCAGAGCACACCCGGGGTATCGGCGATATCAAATCCCTTGGGGCCCCCGTCAATACGCACCTGCTGCTGGTGCTTGGTGACGGCTGGTTCATCCCCTGTTTTTGCAACTTTACGGCCGGCAAGGGTGTTGATGAAAGTGGATTTGCCCACATTGGGAATACCGACCACAAGGGCGCGTACTCCGCGTTTCAAGTTGTTTGGAGCCAGTCCCATGGCCAATTGTTTGACTCGGACCACCTCTTTTTTCTTGAGGGCCTCAATGGCCACAGCCCGAACGTTCTCCTCTTGTTCCATTGCCTCGATCCATCGACAAGTGACCTCGGGGTCGGCAAGGTCTTTTTTGTTGAGGACTTTAACACACGGTTTTGCGCCACGTAGTTTTTTGAGCATGGGGTTGGAGCTGGAGACAGGAATGCGGGCGTCCAACACTTCAATGACCACATCCACTTTTTTGAGGGCTTCGCGGATTTCGTCATTTGCCTTTTTCATATGGCCGGGATACCATTGAACCGCCATGATTCCTCCTGTAATGATGCAGGAATATCGCCTTTGCTGGCAGGGCTTGCATCAAGAAATTTACTAGTCTATGATGATATAAACCATGGGTGAGTGCCCATGGGGAACCTTTCAAGTTGGACGCACTTCTCCCGCATTAAAGGGGCCGGGAGGGTGACCGTCACAAACAGATCCTTCTTATCATGAAGGAGACTTTCCAGGAAACTCCATTCCATGATCCAGTCTTGAATTCAATGGGGCTTTATGTAAAAAGTAGAATGATGGTTTCACTTAGAATAACAAGAGAAAGGGGCCGATAAACCATGCTGAACCGCATCATTTCCGTTCTTTTTCTGAGCTACATCGGGATTACCTGTGCCATTTTTTATGTGATCGCTCTTCTCATTTGGGTGGTGACCCGTCCCTTTGACAAACGTTTGGTCGTTTTGCACCTCTATTCGTGTTTTTGGGCTTCCATTTATATATGGACCATGCCCGCTTGGCGTATCGCATCTTCGGGACGTGAAAATGTCGACTGGAAAAAGACCTATATGGTGGTTTCCAACCACCAGTCTCAGCTCGATATCCTTTCAGCCTTTACCCTCTTTTTCCCCTTTAAATGGGTCTCCAAAACCGAGGTGTTTCGCTTGCCTTTTATCGGTTGGAATATGGTGCTCAACAAATATATCCGGTTAAAAAGAGGGGATAAAAAGAGCATTGAAGAGATGATGGATGCCTGTGAAAAGACGCTTCGATCCGGTTCTTCCGTCTACTTTTTCCCTGAGGGAACCCGCTCTTTTGATGGGCACCTGCGTCCCTTCAAACCCGGTGCCTTTATCCTGGCCCATAAACTGAAACTTCCCATTCTGCCCATTGCCATCAACGGCACGCGAAAGGCACTTCCCAAGTACAGCCTGAATTTTCACGGAAAGCATCAGCTTCGCATTGACATACAGGAGCCCATCCCTTACGAAGCCTATGCGCATCTTTCTGTGGAGGAGACCGCCGAAATGGTGCGGCAACGTATTGGTGAGAAGGTGGATGAGCACATGCAGGTATCGGAGACTCGTTTTTCCGAGGGCTCTGTGAAGCAGAGGGGCACCGAAAGTATTCAGCACGGAGCCCCTTCCTGATCTTTTCCACCTGGCGATTCGTTTGAATATCAACAAAGGGTTTTATGAAAGCGTACCGGAAATACCCTGTGGTGCACCAGACGTCTCAGGGAAAGAGCCAGGATTACCAGATGCTTCTGGCCGAAGAGCCCCTTTCTATCCGTGTGCAGGGAAATCCGTACACCGTGGTGATGAGAACCCCGGGCGAAGAGATCGCTCATGTGGCGGGGTTTTGCTTGGGTGAAGGGATTGTGGACACCAAGGACGACTTTGGGACACTGGCCTTTTGCGATGAGGATGTCAATGTGGTGACGGTGACCTTGACCCCGGAGCGTAGTGCAATGGTTCCAGAAATTTTGGATCGTCGTGGATTTATCAGTCAAACCAGCTGTGGGATCTGCGGAAAAGAGTTGATTTCAGATTTGCGCCAGGCGGTGACTCGCCCGGAAAAGGCCGTGGTCTCCTTTGAAGTGGTCTCACGGGCCCTTGGGGCCTTGGCAGGACACCAACCCCTAAGGGAGGCTACTCGAGCGTGCCATGCTGCGGCCCTTCATGCTTCTGATGGTGAGCTTCTTGCTGTGTGTGAAGATGTGGGCCGGCACAATGCCCTGGACAAAGCCGTGGGGACCCTTTTTTTGAGAGGGATCCTTGGGACAGCTTCGTTTTTGGTGCTCTCATCGCGCATCAGCTACGAGATGGTCCAGAAGGCGGCTCGGGCCGGTATAGGGGTCATAGCGGCGATCTCACGTCCTACCGCTTTGGCTGCAGAGCTGGCCGATGGGCTGGGGATTACCCTCTGCTCTCTATCCCGCAAAGAGGGGGTTTTTCTCTACACCCATCCGGAACGGGTATCCTGATAATAGGGTAGGCAGAGAATCTCTCTTTGATCAGCAACGATTCGATGCAATTCAGCCGCCCGCGTCAGTGCACAAGGGCGGCTTTTTTGTAAGATGCAACGAAGTCGCATCAGTAGGTGCAAAAGAGTCCGACGTTTGCAGACCAGCCCCCAAGGTCTAAGTCATTGTCTCCGAATCGGTCGATGACAGAGTAAACCCCCTCAAAAAGAACGCCCATCCTGTGATAGAAGTTGGGGTCCACGGTGAGGACCTTTATGCCAAAGCGTCCGTGGTAGCCACCAACGCCGTAGTCGTTGTCTTTGGCATCGATGGTTTTGCTGTCGCTCTTTTCTTTGTAGTACCAATAGTCTACTCCACCTCCGGCAAAGAGGGTGACTTCAGAAGTGACAGGGATATCGAGTATGAGGCTTGCAGAGGTTGGAACCAGCGTGAGTGAGACCTCTTCACCGCTTTCGCTCCCTGTTGCGGTTCTCTTTTTCCCATCCTTTTCCACATACCCAGCCTCCAATCCCAAGTGAATGCCCCAGAACAGATGCCGCTGATACCCCAGGATAAACGCGGCTTCGTTGCCATCGTAAATCTCTTCGTGAAGATCATCTGAGGGAAAAAGGAAGCTGCCTTTAAGGTAGACAAGGTTGTCATGCAGGGGCTCTTCCAGAGCCTGGCTGATGTTTGGTAGCAAGAGAATCAGGAAAGCTGGCAAGATGAAGCGCGTTCGTCTGTGAGCAAGGAGGAGAAGCAAGAGAAGAGCTGGAAGGAGAAGCCAGAAGCTGCTGTGAGTTTTTTTCTGGGCACTTGTGATGAAACAGCCTCCCTCTATCTGACTATCATCCAACAGGCCTGTGATCTTTTCAACATAGATGGAGGTTGCTTGCGATTGGGCCGAGGTGTTGGGATCGGTGGCGCGATTATCCAGAGCGGTGACAGCAAAATAGTGGGTTGTGTTTTCTTGAAGGCCCGAGAGAATCAGGTTGCCGCTTGGGTTAAAGTCGATGGCATCGTTAAGCTGGTTGGCTGCGGTGCCGTAAGAGACGCGGTATTTATTGAGATCCTGCATGCCGCTGTTTTCATTGCCAAGGGTGAGGCGAACCTGAAGGTTGTCCAAAAGTTTGGCTGAAGTGATGGTGGGGGGAAAGGGCGGCAAAGTATCATAATTTTGGCCTGTTGCATAGGTGTCCACAATGAGCGGATCGGATGAAGGAGATTCCCCCTCATCGTTGGTTGCCTGAACCTGAAACCGGTAACGGGTGTTTGCGGTGAGCCCGCTGATGGTGGTGGTGGCGGCGGTCAGATCGGGTGGATTTTCAGTGTTTGAAAGACTGGTGGAGTCCCATGCGGTTGGGTCTGCTATGTTGCTGTTCACTTGAACGGTGACATCGTAGGTTTTTACTTCCACCGAAGAGCCTTTTTCCCACGAGAGAGAGACACTGGTTTGGGTGCGGGCCGTGGACGTGAGGTTGATGGGTTTTGCAGGGGTGGAGCTCCCTGATGTGGTGGTGCTTTTGATGCTTGAGAGGATACCTTCATCCTCTGTGTCATAGGCGGTGAGGCCGATGTAATAGGTGGTGTTTTGAGTGAGATTCTCCAAATCATAACTCGCCTCGTCACCGGCAGATGGATTAAGGTCCAGCCCCACGTCGCCATTGGTTCTCTGGATGGGATTGGTGCGGGCGGAGACATCGGAGCTGCTTTCGCCCCAGTAAATGTTGTAGCCGACGGCATTTTCAACCGCGTTCCAGGTAATGGTGATGTGGGTTGAGCTGGGTGTAAGGGTTATTGTTTGGATTTGTGCGGGACGAGCCAGTGCTGTGGTGGGGGCATACAGGGTTAAAAAGAGCAGTGAAGCAAGCAATAATCGTAAGCGATTCATAGTCGGGTCTCCTGATACACCTCACGTGGGTGTTGATGGGGGGATAAGGCCTGATCTTTATAAGTTTACTCGGTCTGTGCCTGAGTGTCCATACTCTGGTACATGCCACTTAAACGAAAGGGATGTTATTTCATAACGATTATTCGCCTTTACGGCTCTGGCGGGAGTTCAACTTTTGTTTGATTCTAAAAGATAGAGGATTTCACACTATGAAAGTGTGTGCTGGAAAGAGAAGTACAGATGAGAAAACCCGAGCTTATTATGAATTAAAAGGCGATCTCTTTTTTCGTGCCACACGTGGCATAGACCCTTCTTCATTTCTTTTCGATTTTGAAAGGGCTCTTCCATTGGGTGCCCATGTTTTGGATGTGGGGTGCGGATCAGGGCGAGATATGCTGTGGCTGAAAAAGAGAGGGCATCATCCTCAAGGGCTGGAACTCTCTTCAAAATTGGCCCGGCTGGCTCAAGAGTATTCAGGGTGCCCGGTAACCCTTGGGGATCTACTGACCACAGCACTTCTGCAGAAGTGCTGGCAGGGAATTCTTGTTTCCGGGGTGCTGGTTCATCTTTCCAGGGGTGCCGTGCCTTCGATTTTACAGGCTTTGGCCCGGGCGCTTTCGGAAGACGGGGTACTCTATGTTTCAGTGAAAGAAGGCGTGGGGACCTTTTGTGATGCAGACCACCGGCGCTTTTATTACTGGCAGGACGCAGATTTTAAGAAGGTGGCACGTGATGCAGGTCTTGCACTTCTCTCCATGACGCGTTCTCCTTCGGCACGTGGCAGCAAAGATACATGGCTGGGCTACCTATTTCAGTTAAAAGGTGGGCGTTGAGTCGGGGGAGACGTGGCCAAAGATAACGCCCGGCTGGATGTTGTTGAGAAAGCCGGGCGTGGGTGTGTTTGACTCGAATAGGCACTCGTTTTGAGTGCCATTATGAGTTAGGACCGGGTTAAGAGGTTTTTGGCTGTGCTGATCTCTATAAACGAGGCCCCGTTTGCAGCCCCGAAATTACCAGCCAAAACCACGATAAGGTCTTCTTGGGTGAAAAAGCCTTCACCCATGAGCCGAGTAAGGGAGCCATGGAGAAACTCGTTTGAGGTGGGGTTGAGCTTCATATAGTCGCAGTGAACACCAAAAGAGAGGGCCAACTCCCGCATGACACGTTTGCTGTAGCACTGAGCGTAGATGGGATTTTCACCGCGGTAGGCGGCGAGACCTCGAACGGTCCGTCCGGTAAGGGTGTCAGCAATAAGTGCTTTGGTGGGCAGGCGAAGCGCTGCTTTGGCAGCCGCTTTGGTGAGGTAGTCGGTGATTTTGTTTTCAAGGGTGTAGGGGGTGTCGTTGAACGTGCTGCGGCTTGCCTCGATCTCCATGGCGATGCGGGTCATGGTTTTGACGGCTTCCACAGGGTATTTGCCGTTGGCTGTTTCTCCAGAGAGCATGATGGCATCGGTTCCGTCAAGACAGGCGTTGCCCACATCGGAGACTTCGGCCCTTGTGGGACGCGGTGCATGGATCATGGAGTGAAGCATCTGCGTGGCGATGATGACAGGTTTTCGGCGTTCCACACACTTTTTTACAAGGCTCTTTTGGATCAGGGGAATGCGCTCGGCTGGGATCTCAATGGCCAGATCGCCTCGCGCAATCATGGCACCGAAGGCGTGGTCGAGGATTTCATCAATATTGTCGAGGCCTTCTTGGTTTTCAATCTTTGCGATGATCTTCACATCGCTGCCCATGGCATCCAAGATGGCCTGAACCTCTAAAACGTCTTCCCGTTTTCTTACAAAAGAGTGGGCGATGAAGTCCACATCCTGCTCGGCAGAAAATTTAACAAACGCAATATCCTTTTCGGTGAGGGCTGGCAGGTTGATCGTGACATCAGGGATGTTGATGCTTTTGCGTCCTTTGATGGCTCCATCATTTTCCACCACACAGTGGAGCAGGCCACCCTCTTTGCCGGTGACGGCAAGGGAAATATCGCCATCATCAATGAGCAAGTGGCTCCCTACGGGAACATCGTCGGCAATGCCGCTGTAGGAGACGCAGAGGAGGCCTGGTGCACACTGGCCTGCTGCATCACCTTTTACATCAATGGCGTCCCCCTCTTTGACTACCATCGCTTCATCCATGGCTACAGTGCGGATTTCAGGGCCTTTGGTGTCGATCATAATGGCCAGTTTTTCAGAGACAGAGCGGACGTTGTGGATCACCTCAAGGGCGTCATCGGTTGTCATATGTGCGGTGTTCAGGCGCACCACGTTCATACCGGCCTGATAAAGCTCTGTGAGAAAAGGAATATCGCATTTGAGATTGGATATGGTTGCTACAATTTTTGTTTTTTTTTCCACGTTGACCCGCCTTGTTGCTTGATGGTGATGGCGCCGTATGTTCGGAGGTGAAAAAGAAGAAGGTTCGGAAACTCACACTCCTTTTTCCCGGTTTCAGGGGATGATCCATACGATTTTTTGTTAATTTTTCAAATTCTACAGGAAGACGTGGCAAATGGAAACGGTTCTTTTGTAAAAGTTCGAAAACGAACAAAATGGGTCGAGATTGTGATTTGTGAGGGTGCAAGCATCGAAACCGAATATTGCGAAAGCCAGGCATGGGCATGGACTTTCTTTTGCTTTTGGTGGACCGCTGGAGACGGCGACTTAAAGCTGTTTTTGCAGGGTAGCCTGTGGTAATGTGTAAGAATCAAAGCAAAGTCTGGTCGTGTCGTGCTTTTGTGGCCTGCCGGGCAACCTACCTTTTGTCCGTAAAATCAACCCAACCCCAATGGGTCTATTCCCTCTCAAAGATTATTCAAAGAGATTGCCATGAAGATAATGGTCGTTGATGACGAACTACTCTCTGTAGAGCTCCTGAAAGAAGTATTGAAGGAGATGGGGTACGATGTCGTGGTGTTTAGCAATGGGCTCGACGCTCTCTCGTTTCTGAAAAACAATGGGGAGTGTCGTATTGTGATTACCGATTGGGAGATGCCGGACATGGACGGTCTTGAGCTCTGTCGCCAGATTCGAGATTGGTCACGGGGGAGTTATATCTACATTATCATGCTCACCAGCCGGGGCGGCACGGCCAGCGTGGTGGAAGGGCTGGAAGCAGGGGCTGACGATTTTATGTCCAAGCCATTTCACCCTGCAGAGCTTGCGGTGCGCATTCAATCGGCACGTCGGGTGATGTCCCTTGAGGCAAGTAACATGGCCCTGTTTGCCTTGGCCCGTCTTGCGGAAAGGAGAGAACCGGGCACCCATGGGCATCTGGAGCGGGTGCGTGATATGTCCCAAGAATTGGCAAAGATGGTGATGGAGCGAAAGCTCTTTGGAGGGCGTGTTGGGGATGATTTTGTAGAGGATATTTATTTGGCAGCCCCTCTTCATGATATTGGAATGCTTCAGGTTCCAGAACATATTATCACTCAGGTTGGGTCTCTGAGTGAGGCCCAGCAAAAAGAGATGCAGGAGCATACGCTTCTGGGTGCCAAGGCTTTGGGGGATGTGGTCGAGGATGCATTGGAGGTGGGGTTTCTTAAAATGGCCCGTGATATCATTTTATGCCACCATGAACGGTTTGATGGAAGCGGGTACCCCAAAGGCATTGCAGGAGACCGTATACCTTTGGCTGCTCGAATTGTTGGCATTGCCGACGCATACAGTGCGCTCCTGTCCCCAAGGTCTTACCGCCATGCCCTGACCCCTCAAGAGGCTTTTGCTACCATTGAGCAGGGTGGGGGAAGCCAGTTCGATTCCCGTCTTGTGACGCTTTTCTCTGAGCTTGCGAACGACTGAAATGAGATAATACCCATTTATTCCTCTGGTTTTAACTGTTGCTCAAACACCTCAACCCCCTTTTCAATTTGCTCGATAAGGGCGCGGCACGCCTCTTCTTCGCCAGCTTCTGCCTGATGCTGCATCTCTTCGGCCAGTTGGGCCAGTTGAATGGCAGAGATATTGGCAAAGTAGCCTTTGAGTTTGTGGGCTTGGGCTCGCACCTCTTCCATGGCACTTTTTTCCATGGTCGTTTTAAGGGTGGTCATCTCCTGGGGGGTTTTTTCAATAAAAAGAGCGGTGAGTCGCTTAAAGAGGGCTTCATTGCCTTGAACCCTGGACATGAGTTCTTCTCGGTCAAAGACAGGGACCGTTGCAGGGGGAGGCTTAGGCGAATGGGGGACAGTTTTTTTTGTCTCAAGGGGCGGGGAGTTCGATTTCAGTAGGTACGTTTGAAGCACTCGATAGATCTCTTCGGGCATCACAGGTTTGGCAATATGGTCGTTCATCCCAGCCTCCAGGCACTTTTCTCGATCGCCTTTCATGGCGTTTGCCGTCATGGCCACGATGGGAACATCGTGGTGTTTGACCTGAGACGCTGGGTTTCGAATAATGCGCGTCGCTTCAAACCCATCCATTTCAGGCATTTGAAGATCCATAAAAACAAAATCGTAGCGTATGCGCTCCATAGCATGGACTGCTTCACGGCCTGTTTCTGCGATGTCTGCTCGGAATCCGAAGCTTTCCAGGATTCCCAGGGCCACCTCCTGGTTGATGGGAAAATCCTCCACAAGAAGAATCTGAAAGTTTTTTTGTTTGATCGCTTCCACAGAGAGTCTGGACGTCGGTATGTTGCGTGTTTTTTTGGGAATGGGCTCGATCCCCGACAAGGTGGCAATGGTATTGTAGAGGTGGACCCGCTTAAACGGCTTGGAGAAGTAGGCATCAAATCCCAAGGTTTTAAACTGAGAAGCCCCTCCCCGCAGCCAGAGTGGCGTCATGTAAATCAGAAAAGGGACGTTGATTTCTGGGGTGTTTCGAATGGATTGGGCCAGGTTTTTTCCATCCATGCCCGGCATGTCGCTGTCGATGATGGCGATGGAAAAGTGAGGGGCGTCGGTGGCTTGAAGCGACTCAAGGGCTTCGAGGCCGCTTGCGGCTTCATGGACGATACACTGCCATGCTTTTAGCTGGGTTGCAAGAATGCGTCTGCTGGTATGATTGTCGTCCACAAGCAGAATTTTGGTGCCATGGATTTTTGCCGATGGCTTCCATGAGCCTGTTTTTTCGGACTCTTTGCCCAGTGGCAGAGTGAACCAAAAGGTGCTTCCTCCGGAGTCTCGCCGCTTGACGCCAATTTGTCCACCCATGAGCTCCACAAGCTGTTTTGAGATGGCCAGGCCGAGTCCGGTTCCCCCAAAGCGCCGGGTTGTGGAGATGTCGGCTTGGGAAAAAGCAGAAAATAACGATGCCTCCATATCCGGCTTTATGCCGATGCCGGTGTCTGACACAGAGAAGTGGAGAAACGTTTTCGATTCGTTTTGCATGGGTGTGATGGTGATGAGTATTTCTCCGTGACGAGTGAATTTGATGGCGTTTCCAATAAGATTGACAAGAACCTGACGAATTCGGGAGGGGTCCCCTGTCATGCGAATGGGCGCATCGGAATCCAGATGAAAGATGTATTCCACACCCTTGGTTTGAGCTTTTATCGCCATGATTTCATTGATGTTTTCAATCATGTTGAGAAGGTTGAAATCGAGGAATTCAAACTCCATTTTTCCGGATTCGATCTTTGAGAAATCAAGAATGTCATTGATGATGCTGAGAAGGGCATCGGCGCTTTTTTGGATGGTATCCACACGGTGGACTTGCTCCTCGTTTAAGCCCGAGTCCATAAGAAGCTTTGCCATTCCAATGACCCCGTTCATGGGCGTGCGGATTTCGTGGCTCATGTTCGCCAGGAATCGACTTTTTGCCTGGTTGGCAGATTCTGCTTCACGGGCAAGGCGTTCGGCCGTTTGAATAGATTCTCGAAGTCGCGCATTGGCCATATCGGTGTCTGATTTGGCCTCTTCGAGGTCCTTGACGCTTTTTTGGAGTTCTGCGGTGCGGCTTTGCACCGTCTCTTCCAGGGCCTCCTGGTGACCCAAAAGCTCACTGTCCCGCGCCTGAATCTGAATCAGCATCTCATTAAAGCCTTCCATTAAAAGGCCTAGTTCATCATCGGTATGACGCATGGCACGAACAGAGTAGTCTTTCTTGCTTGAGACATGGTTCATCATTTCCGTCAGTTCCAAAATGGGGCTGGAGACCACACGCTGCAGCTTTGCTGAGATGCTGTAGGCAAGAAGGATGGAGATGAGGGCGATGATGATGGTGTTGGTCAGGTAGAGAAGCATCTGGTGTCTGACTTTACCCATGCCCGCTTTCAGATAGATGGTGCCGATGATTTGGCCATCAAACATGATGGACTCATGGATGGCGACATGGGTTTTGAAAAGGGGGAGGGTGTCGCGAAGTGATTTTTTTGAACGGGTTTGAGCGAGTTTTGTGGGAAAAGATTTTTCCGCATTATCGCTGATGTATTGGGCAAAGAGGGTGCCATCGACCTTGTAGACTTGTGCCAGTTCAAGATTTGAGTCGGTTGATAACGAACTTAAGGTTTCCGAGGCGGCATCGGCATCATTGAAGGTTAAGGGGGCCACAGCGTTGTAGCCAATGATTTTTGCCTGGGTAGAGAGGTTGGAGAGGACTTCACGGCTGGTGAGAACGGCTTCATTGATAAGGAGCAAGGTGCTGGAGAGTATCAGCACAATGCCTGTTAAAACCATCATCAGGGCGATGAGTTTCTGGCGGATGGAAAGGGTTTTGAGAAAGTCGTTCATGGCATGCTCCGGGATGGCTCAGTGGACCACGGTGGCAATTTTAAGAAGCCGCGAACTCATGGAAAGATTTGCCCTCTGGATATTTTTAAGGTTCACTTCAAATCGGATTTTGTTCTGGATGAGAACAAAGTTGAGCATGCCTCCATTTAGGGAAAATTCGGGTCGCGAACTGACGGTGAGAGTGGGTTGCATGACCAGCCTTTTAAAGAGCTCATCCAAGCCATCGTAGAGCTGAAGGTTTTCGCCGACAAAGAGGATGTGGCAGTTTTTGAGGTCTTCGGCTTTTTTGATGTCTCGAATGATAAGGGGCCTTTTTTGAACTTTTTTTTGGGTGATGCTTGGCAGGGCCTTTCTTAGTGGGGTTGTGCCAATCACGCCGATCACCACAGGGGCATTGGCTCTTGAAAAGGCATCATCGGGCCACTGGGTAAAACGGGCGAAGTTAAGCAGGTAGGCGGCCTTGATAAGGCTCTCTTTCGTTGGTGCAGACGTATCCCCGGCCGCCGCGTGTGGAAGAGGCGCGGAGAGCAGTAGAAAAAGAATGCCGATGATAAGGGGTCGTTTCATCATATATGCAGCCGAGTGGTCTGGTATGGCCTTGTGTTCAAGAGGTTTGAGTCGAACCAAAGCCCACTAAAATTTTATTGAGATGCCCATGTGGAAAGAACGCTCCACAACCCGGGCCGGTCTCGCAGGGAGTGTGACGGCAAATTCAGGGTGATCGTTGTCAAGAAGATTTTGTCCCACAGCAAAAATTTCGACCCCTTGTCGTGGAGCCCAGCCAAGGCGAAGATCCATCTCTGTGTAAGATGGAATGCTTCCTTCTTGAACAGAGTCGACGTAGCGCAGTGTGGCATCAAGGGTGAGATCGGGTTTGATAAGGAGGCTGGAGAGAAGCGAGAACTGGTGGTCGGGGGCGTGGTTGCTGGTATAGGGAAGGTAGCTGGTGGGATCGCCTCTTTTTAAGTCAATATCGGCTTTTAAGTAGGTATACGTTCCCTGGAAGCGAAGTGCGGGCAGGGGGGCCCATTTGGCAGCCAGTTCAAATCCCCAGGTGTCTGCTTCGGCGTTATTTTGCGTGACGCTGGTAACCTGAATGCGAGCGGGTTGAATGGTTGTGCTTGGTTCGTAAGCGTAGAGATCGGTGTAGATGTAATAAAAGGCGGTGGTGTCGATGGAGATGTCAGGGGAAGGGGTCAGTCGGTAGCCCACCTCAAAGGCGGTCAGATTTTCACTCTTTAGGTCTGGCGTACCCACAAGAAGAAGTTCTGTGGGAAGAGGATTTTGCGTGGTGGGTGGAATGACACCACTTCGATAGGAGATCTCCGTATAGAGGTGGGTTGGGATGTGTACCGCACGCGAGGCAGCCAGCCAGACATTGTGCTTTTCATTGGGCATCCACAAAAGGCGTGCATTGGGCTGGACTTCGTAGTCGGTGAATTCATTGTGTTCCACCTTGGTGCCGATGGTGAACTGAAGGGTTGGGGTGAGGTGAATTTCATCTTGAAGGAAGATGTTGAAAAGGTGGGTGGTGGTTTCATTGCTTCCAAGAAGGCTGAAATAAAAGGTCTCTTTTAAGTGGTCATGGAAATTACGATACCCCCCGCCCCAGGTGATGTGGTGATTGTTGAAAGGTCGAAAGGTGTGCTGAATGTCGAGATCAAAAGTTCTCTCTCGAAGGACAATTTCTCCCTCTTCTTTGCGTGAGAAGTCATAGTATATTTGAACGCTTACGTCGGATGTCTCTGATAGGGTGTGTTGAAATCGGCTGAGGAGATTGTGGCCTTCATGCTCGTCGCTATCAAGGGTCTCTATCTTGTATGGGGGTGTCAAGGTCCATTGGGAGCGTTTCTCTTGATTGTTCCCTTCGTAGGCATCCCCTTGAAGTGTGATGTTTGTTTTGTCTCCAAGGGCAAAGTCGGATCGAAACCCGGCGCGAATTTGCTTGAGGGGGTCTTCAGCGTTCTTTTTGGTTACGTCGGTGGTGTGCTCCCAGTTGGTGTATTTTGCAAAGAGTCGGTAGTGTCCGTTTTCACCAGCTTTATCCCCCATGCGGACGGAGCCAAAAGAGCGCTGCCAGGTCCCCATTCCGTGGGAGGAGTAGATCCCTTGGGTCTTTTCTGCACTTTTGGTGATGATGTTGATGATGCCATTGACCGCGTTGGAGCCCCAAAGGCTGGCACCTGGCCCTCGAATCACCTCAATGCGATCAATGTCTTCAAGGACCGTATCGTGGGATTCCCAGAAGACACCGGAGAAGAGAGGGGTATAGAGGTTGCGCCCGTCCATTTGAACGAGAAGTTTGTTGGCGTAACGGTCGTTAAATCCCCGTGTGGAGATGGCCCAGTGGGTGGTGGAGATTCGAGCCACATGGATCCCTGGAACAAGCCGAAGGGCATCGGGAATGGTCGTGGCACCACTTCGCCGAATATCTTCTGACGTGAGAACGAAAATAGCCGCTGCCGATTGCGAGAGTTTTCGAGGAGAGCGAGAGACGGAGGTTACTTCGATATTGGCAAGCTCTTCAATGGAGAGTTCGGTAAGGTCTTCAAAGGCGAAGAGGGGAGAGACCGGAAGACAGTAAAAGAGGGTGAGACAGAGGAGAGACGCAAACCGATATAGAGTGCGCAAACACTTTTCCATAGGCGGCTCCAGGGTTTTCACGTTTGGCGTTGGTCTATCAAATTAAACTTTAAGGCAACGACTCAACCATTTTGGTTGCCATGTGGCGATCCAAATATTGGGGAAGGTGGTTCAGGCTAAAGGCGGCCTTTCGTCTATGGGTATAAAATGTTCTCAGTTTGGCAAGGAGGCCGAAGGGGGCGAGGGAACATATTTTTTATGGGTAGGGTAATTATATCACAGGAAAAAGGGATGAAAACAAAAAAGCGTCAACACTTTATAAAACAGGCGTTGACGCTTGGTATGCACTGTACGTGGTACCCCCAGCAAGAATTGAACTTGCGCACATGGATTAGGAATCCAATGCTCTATCCACTGAGCTATGGGGGCACATCACATGAGATTACTCAATAAAAAGCTGCTGGCCAGGATAGATGGTGCTTCCCTTTTTCAGCTTGTTTAAGTCGAGCAATCTGGCGACTGACATATTATGTTTTGTTGCAATTGTAAAGGGATTATCACCGCGTTTGACATAATAGACAGCCTTTTTGGGCGGGGTGATTGGGGTCACCGCAGGCCTTGGTAGTTTGAGCTTTTGCCCCACTTTTAGCATGTTACCCTTAAGGTTATTGGTTCGCCGCAACGCACTTTCTGTGGTTCCGTATTTCCGGGCAATGACCCAGAGGGAGTCTCCCTTTCGGACCACATGCTGACGAGGCCTTTTGGAACCCTTGATGGCGGGTGCTGCATAGTATCCTCGAGTGGTGATGCCGCGTTGCGGAATTTTGATGCGTCTGCCTGCCACAATAAACCCTTTTTTGGAAAGGCCGTTTACCTTTCGAATGGTTGAAACCGATGTGCGGTACCTTTTGGCGAGAGCTGAAAGGGTGTCGCCTGGTCGTATTCGATGGGTGATATAGGCGCGCTGCGGCGGTAAAGAGACGCGAAGGGAGTCAATGGCGGCCAGGGCCTTTTCTCCTTTACCAGGGGGAACGTTGAGATTGTAAGGTTTTTGGGGAAGAATGCTGTGCTTTAGCTCCGGGTTCAGGATTTGAAGCGTTTTCAGGCCCACCCCGATGGCAGAGGCCATGTCGGCGAGCTTGATCTGTTTTTGTACGGTGACGGTTTCGTAGGTGTAGGGCTTGTAGAGTCTGAGGCCTTTAAATCCGTAGCGCTCCAGGTTGTTGACTATGTGGAGGGTGGCAATGAATTTGGGGACGTACCGGGCGGTCTCCCGGGGGAGACGCTGGTAAAGATCCCAAAAGTTGTCCAGGTAGTTGATGTTTTGCCTTCGAATGAGACGCAGCACGCGCCCCTCACCACTGTTGTAGGCCGCCAGTACCGTAGACCAGTCACCAAAAAGCTTGTGGAGGTTGGTGAGGTACTTGATGGCGGCGTCGGTTGCCTTTTCGGGGTTGATGCGTTCGTCCACAAAGGTGGTGCGTTTGAGGCCGTAAATGTAGCCGGTGGAGGGGATGAACTGCCAGAGTCCCAGGGCTCGCGCGGAAGAAAGAGCTTTTACTGAAAATCCGCTTTCTACCAACGGAAGCCAGGAGAGCTCTTCGGGAAGGCCAGCTTCCTGGAGTTTTTTGACGATCATGGGGCGGTATCGGCCAGATCGTTTCAGGGCTCTTTCAAAGAACTTTCGATCATTCTTGGTAAAGATATCAATCTCTCGCTGGACCTGCTTATTAATAATAATAGGTATGGCGTTTCGAGTGAATGAGGCCGTGGAGGTTCGGGCTGTGTAGATTTCAAGGATGCGTTTGGAGATGGTGAGGCGGAGTTCCTCCTTTTGTTGAAGGAGTTTGGGGGAGTCTCCGGTTTCGGCGGCGAGGATGAGGCTGTAGGCTTTGTCGAGGCTGGCCAATGCCGCATCCATCTCCCCTTTCTCCCAGGCCAACTGAGCCTCTTTGCATTGGTCGATGGCACGGTCAAATAGGGGAAGCTCTCCCTCGGTACCCTCGGGGGGCTCCAGGGAAATATTTCGAAGGTTTGCGGAGAAGTTGAACTCCAGAGGCTCCGGGGCGGAGGTCTCTACCCCTATATAAGGATAAGTCGGGGAGGAGGGGGCTGGAGTGGATGATAGGGTGGGGCGTGTGGTGTTGCACGCCGTCATCGTCAGCGCCATGAGGCACGTCAAAAAAAATGTCTGTTTCATATATTTGGATGCGTCTATGTGGCTGTAAAAAGTTATGATCTTGAAATAAGGGAATTACAGGGTTGTGCCTTGTGTGTCAAGGCATTTGGAAGGTTGAGTCTCTATGCAAGATCGAGGTGGTTTAAAAAAAGTATCACAAAAGAGGGGTTAGGAATAGATTTTTTTGGGAGTGAAAAAAATGGATCTGTGGTAATATCCGTAAATTAGCGCCTGTCGGTGACGGGTGCTGTACGGTAAAAATGAAAATTCGAGTTTTCAAGAGTAAATCCGCAATTTTTCACAATTAGGGTGTGTGTTTCGGTTTTATTTGGGTTTAATTCGGAATAATCGATATTGATTATTTGAGGCCAGATGGGTAGAAGAGTGACGTTCTTTGACGACGGCAGTCATCAAACGGGCCGGCATAGCTCAGTTGGCAGAGCGTCTCACTTGTAATGAGATGGTCCTCCGTTCGATTCGGGGTGCCGGCTCCAAAAGAACAAATCACAAATGGTGGGGTTCCCGAGTGGTCAAAGGGATCAGACTGTAAATCTGACGGCGAAGCCTTCGGAGGTTCAAATCCTCCCCCCACCACCATCCCGGAAAAGCAAGCCGGGTGTAGGAGGCCGTATGGCCGTGACTACACGGCTGCCTGCATGAAAAAACTTGCTTCCGGTGCAGTGCACCGGCAGGTAGGCGGGAGTAGCTCAGTTGGTAGAGCTTCAGCCTTCCAAGCTGAATGTCGCGAGTTCGAATCTCGTCTCCCGCTCCATTTGGCTCTAATCCGGCCGTATATCAGCGATAAGCCCATGTAGCTCAGTAGGTAGAGCGCATCCTTGGTAAGGATGAGGTTCACCAGTTCGACTCTGGTCATGGGCTCCACGCTGATGTGTCTGTTTCGCCTTCTGTTGAGCGGCGGGTGTTTAAGCCAGCAAGTCACACCATATTATATAAAAGAACACAATTCGGTACAGCACCAAACGTACAGGGAGGTAGTTGACATGGCTAAGGAAAAATTTGAGCGGTCCAAACCGCATGTGAACGTCGGTACCATCGGTCACATTGACCATGGCAAAACCACACTGACCGCTGCTATTACCAAGCAGAACGCTCTTCGTGCAGGTGCTGGAGAGGCTGTGGCATTCGACGAAATCGATAAGGCCCCCGAAGAGAAAGAGCGTGGCATCACCATCGCAACAGCTCACGTTGAGTATGAGACCCCCAATCGTCACTACGCTCACGTAGACT
>JAKSCC010000184.1 GCA_022360815.1 Desulfobacterales bacterium | reverse complement strand
GCACGGGGTACCAGCTCACGGACCGAGTCTGCCATACGTTCAATTGAAGCCACATTGTTGTGAACAAAAAAGACCTGCCCCTGTCGTTCCAGCTCCCGGTTGATCGCCTCCGCCACAACCGCATCTTCGTATTCAGAAATATAACTGATGATGGCCTGTCGCTCTTCTGGTGGAGTAGAAATCACACTGATGTCCCGCATTCCGGCAAGAGACATGTGCAGGGTTCTGGGAATGGGTGTTGCCGAAAGGGTGAGCACATCCACGGTGCTTTTGAGCCCTTTGAGTTTTTCCTTGTGACGTACGCCGAAGCGTTGCTCTTCGTCTACAATTAGAAGGCCAAGGTCTTTAAACCGTACATCCGAGGAGATAAGCCGGTGGGTTCCGATAACAATATCCACCTTTCCTTCTCGAAGCATCTCCACAATGCGGCGTTGTTCTGAGGCTTTTCGAAACCGGCTGAGACTCTCAACAATCACAGGGTAGCGGGAAAATCGTTCCCTGAAGGTTACCAGATGCTGTTCTGCCAACACGGTGGTGGGCACCAAAACCGCTACTTGCTTGCCGTCGCTTACCGCTTTGAAGGCAGCACGCATGGCCACTTCGGTTTTGCCATACCCCACATCCCCGCACACCAGGCGATCCATAGAGGTCTCTTTTTGCATATCTTCCAGTACATCTTCAATGGCCCGCAACTGGTCTCGGGTTTCTTCGTAGGGAAAGGTGGCTTGAAATTCGTTGAAGTAAGCATCGGCGGCTGAAAAGCGATGCCCCTTTTTGACCTTGCGTTCAGCATAGAGCTTGAGTAGTTCTCCGGCCATCTTTTCCACATCTTTTTTGGCCTTGGCTTTCACCTTGTCCCAAGACTTTCCACCCATGCGGTCCAGAAGTGGCATATGCCCTTCAACACCCACATACTTCTGAATGAGCCCCATGCGATCTACGGGAAGGTAGAGACGGTCCTCATCTTTGTAGACAATGGCCAGATAATCACTGGTGGTGCGGCCTACCCCAATTTTCTCCAACCCCACATAACGCCCAATGCCGTGCTCGGTGTGCACCACCAAATCGCCCTCTTTCAGCTCTCCCAAAGAGAGAAGCTCTTCACGGGCACGGGTCTTGTTGCTTCGCACCACACGGCGCTTGGCACCAAAGATCTCATCTTCGGTGATGATGGTTACCCCTGCTTCAGGCCAGGAGAAACCCGAGGAGAGGGTGCCCATGGCTATACGAAGCGCCCCGCCTCGAGGAGATGCCTCTCGAGAGAAGTGCCCCACTGGCGGATCAATGCCATAGGGTTTTAGAAGCTCCAAAAGGCGTTCCACTTGGGGCTCTTTGCTGCAAAGGATCCACGTAATGTGCCCCTCTTCTTTAAGGACCTTTAGCCGATCTATCAGTGGCGTCAAAGCCCCCTCTTCCGTAACCGGACGATTTTTAAGAGCGGCTGTAAGATCTGTGTTTCCGATAAGCGATAGGTTTAAGCCTCTCTTTTCCGTTGCTTTGGGAGAAAAAAGTGGATAGCGAAGCTGATGGCACTTGCCCATGCGCTCTTCAAGCTCAAGGGAGGAGAGAAAAAGCTGCTCCGGAGCCACTGTCAGGCGACTGCTTTTTCGAGCCAACTCGTAATTGCTGGCCACCCGCTTCATAAAAAGATCGGCCCCTTTGCGTAATCCTTCCAGATCAGGCATCACCAACCGTGCACCAGAAGGAAGGTAGTCCAGAAAAGAGTCGGGTTCTGGGTAGACCAGAGAGAGAAGACTCTCTACACACGATTCCCCTTCGTCGGCTTTGATGCGGCCCACGAGGTCTTTGACCTCTTCCAAAGCCACACCGGCCTCGGACGCCGCACGGCGAACCCGGCCCACAACGCCTTCAAGATCTTCCCTGCGCATGATGGTCTCTCGTGCGGGAAGCACCACCGCTTCTGTCAGGGAGCTGAGTTTTCTTTGGGTTGTCGATGAAAAGAGCCGAATAGAATCCACCACATCCCCAAAAAATTCAACCCGTACCGGGTTGTCATGGTAAGGGGAAAAGAGATCGATAATACCGCCACGTACAGAAAAATCGCCAGGTTCTTCTACAATGGCAGTCCGCACATAGCCCCCTGCTACCAGAGTGGCAATGAGTTCATTTCGATCGACCTCCTCATTGATCATGAGCAGTTCAGCGTAATCTCCCATCGCTTTTTTGGGAATAAGGCGCTGCATCAGTGCTTCGACTGTGGTTACCACCACTCGAGGCATCTCACCCTCAAGCATGGCGTAAAGGGTTCGGATTCTCTGTGCAGAAATCTCTGCATGATAGGAGACCGATTTGTATGGGAGTATATTGTATGCGGGAAACAGAGTGGCCGCCTCTTCAGGGGAACACTCCGAAAAAAAGGCCAGATCCGCTGTGAAGATTTCCACTTCACGCATGGAGGGAAGCACTACCACAAGAGGTGCTGAAGAAATTCGGGACACCTCTGCCGTTACCAGGGCCTTCTCTGCTCCGGACATGCCTGATATTTCAATAGCCCCGGCTTTGCTGTGGTCGGTGTCTGCCACGGGGCGCAGAATATGTTCTATCTGTTTTCCAATCATGCTCGCATCATCAATAGCTGTGGATTTAATTTAAGAAGAGAGCTAGGCCATGCCTCACACAAAAGACCCATTCTGTGCAAAAAGAGTACAGGTAAGATCATTCAACTGAATGAGTTTGGCGCTGAAATGTTTTGGTTTCACCAAACCTGCGCAAATACGCAAGGTAAAACAAAACCCTTCAGGCCGGGCGGGGTGCTGAGGTGAACGAATCCGCCAACCCACGGCTTTCGCTGCAAAATTGAGGTATCCCATACAGGGAGTATGTCACAGAGAGTACAGGAAACCGGGCGTTTCCACAATACAGTATTGAAAAAACAGCCCAGCGGCGACCCTACTCTCCTGTCAGACCTTTGCGACTGATTGAAGAGCCTTTGCCGTCTTTGATGTATCCTGAAAGCCCCATGTATCGTTTTAGGCTAAAATCAGTAATTTCAAGATGATCAACACCATTTCGTATTTGAGATTTGCAGAGTTTGCGTATAACACTCTTGATCCGTTTGGGGCTGTCCACCTGATCGGGATAACGCTGAATCAGAATAAGCCGCATACCATACCGTACCTGCTTTAATTTTTTTTTGAGTTCTTCAAGGCCCTCTTCACTTTTCATATAAATGGTCACATCAAAAGAGAGAATGGAACGATCTTTAAGAAGGGTTTCAAAATGAAGGGGGTACACATAATCCTGAGAACTGCAGGCTGTTAAGGTAAGAAGTAAAAAAAGAGCCCCAATTTTCAATAAATTCATTTAATCATCCTGTAACCAGCAGTGGGCAGTCTGGCAATACAATCAAGCACTGCATCCGCTTTGCGGGAACCAGTTAGAGACAAAAGCTATAAAGCAAACCTGCGCCCTGTTCCCTTTCGTATATCTAAATATCGCATTCCCATGACGATTACTAAAAAAAACAGCCTTCAATCATGGTTTCGTGAAGGTGGCATGTTTCCAGAAAAAAAGCAAATGATCTGTTTGACCCAATTATCGGTATTTTGATAAAATCTTGTATTACCAAGGAAACACTCAAGGTTTCTGTTTTTCGCGTTGTTGCACTGGGGCGAGCCTGCTGTCAAACAGACTCCGGCAGCCCTTGCCCTGTTCGCTGCAGGCAGAATTTCCGCCACCCACGTGTTATGGAGCTTTTATGTCTTACTCATCCATTCTGTTTGAAATACAAAACCATACTGGAATCGTCACCCTCAATCGCCCCTCACGAATGAATGCTGTTATCGAAAGCATGTATGAGGAGCTTCTGGACGTGTTTCAAAGGATTCGTAAATCCTCTATTCGAACTCTGATTCTCACGGGTGCCCCTTACGTTAAGAACGGAATGGTTAAAGGTGCTTTTTGTGCAGGAGCCGACCTTAAAGAGCACGCCAAGGGAGATCGCACTATTGAGGAGAAGCGTGCCTACATTGAGCTGGCTCACCGCACCTGCCTCACCCTTCGAACGCTTTCCGTCCCTGTTATCGCTGCTGTGGGAGGGGCTGCACGGGGAGCTGGGGCCGAACTGGCTCTCAACTGCGATTTTATCCTTATGGCAGAATCGGCCACTTTGGGATTTCCAGAGAGTGGCTTGGGTACCATGGTGGGGGGAGGTGCCACACGACACTTGGAGCGGGTTGTCGGGCATGTCCGTGCTCGAGAACTTCTCTTCACAGGCCGCATTATAAACGGCATCCAGGCAACACAGATGGGTCTCGCCTTGAGTGCACACCCTTCTGAGATGCTCATGGATAACGTTTTGGCTTTGGCTGACACCCTTGCCGCCAAAGCGCCCCATTCCATGGCTCTTCTCAAAGAGCTTATGGAAAGAGCTCCTGATACCTCTTTGGAGCGTGTCTACGATAAGGAGACCGATGCCATTGTCTCCTGTATGTCTACGCGAGACTGGCAGGAAGGAATCGATGCATTCAAAGAGAAACGCCCACCCCGCTTTAAAGGAGAGTGATCATGGGTGATTTGCGTCGCATTCTAAATGCAGAATCCGTGGCTATAATTGGAGCCTCTCGTGATGAGACCAAGCGTGGTTACCAGGCCATCATTACCCTTAAGAAAAGTGGATTTGAGGGAAGCATTTATCCCGTAAATCCTCGTGAGAAGCGAATTCTTGGGCTCAAGTGCTACCCCAATGTGGAAGAGATCAAAGAGTCGGTGGACCTGGCCCTCATTACCACCCCGGCCCATACCATGCCTGATATTATCGTTTCATGCGGTCGTAAGGGAATTGCAGGGGCGGTGATCATTGCCGGTGGCTTTGGGGAACTTGGGGTTGATGGAAAACGGTTAGAAAAAGAGATTCTCTCAACGGCAAACACGTACGGCGTTCGCATTGTAGGGCCCAACACCTCCGGGGTTATCAACATGTGGAGTGGTATGAATTTGGTGGGGCTTCACAATGTTCCCAAAGGGGATATTGCGCTTCTTACTCAGAGTGGAAACATTGCACTTCACCTGATTACCGAAGCCACCCTTAAGAGTCAGAAAGGATTCTCCTACTACGTGGGGGTGGGCAACGAAAGTGATATTCTCTTTGATGAGTACCTGGAGTTTTTTAGAAATGATGAAAAAACCCGCGCCATCCTTATTTATGTAGAGGGCCTTAGAAACGGAAGGAAATTTCTTCAGCAAGTCTACAGAACCTCCCGGGAAAAACCGATTATTGTCTTAAAAAGTGGGCGCTCCACCACGGGGCAAAAATCAGCAGGGTCTCACACCGGCGCTCTGGCCGGAATTTCAGAGGTGGCTCGAAGCTCTTTTCAAAGAGCTGGCATCATCACCATCGAAGAACCCGACCAGCTCTTTCCCGTTGCAGAAACCCTTTCCAGCTTGCCCCCCATAAAAAATAAAAGCGTGGCCATTCTGGCCGATGGAGGGGGACACGCCACCATTGCGGCAGATCTGCTTACCGATCTGGGTGTCGAAATTCCCACCTTGTGTGAACGGACTCAGCAGAGGTTAAAAGGGCTTCTTCCAGAAAACGCCTCTGTCAGCAATCCCGTGGATGTGGCTGGCGGAACCGACTCCAACCCCGAAATTTTTGCGCGTTGCGCCAAAATTCTTCTGGCCGATCCAAAAATAGGCGGCCTTCTTATTGTTGGCCTCTTTGGAGGCTACGCCATTCGATTTGCTGAAAAGCTTCGTTTTATTGAGGAAGACGCAGCGCACCAAATGGGAAAACTGGTTCGAAAAAGCGGCAAACCCATTGTTCTTCAAAGCCTCTACAACTCGATAAAACCTCACTCTCTCGAGCTTCTGAGGTATTATGGTATTCCGGTATACGACTCCCTTAATATCGCCACTCGGTGTATCGGTTCTCTTTCTCACTACGGGCAGTATCTTAAAACCTACATGTACAAAACAAATTTTCATTTCAAATGGCGATCCAAAGCGCGGAAAGGTGCCGTAAAAATTATCACCAAGGCAAGAAGAGAGGGAAGAAAAGCTCTTCTGGAACATGAAGCCAAAGAGATTTTCAAACGCCATGGCGCTCCAGTAACCCATGAGCAGTTGGCCAAAAGCGCTTCCAATGCCGTTCGTATAGCAGAGACTCTGGGAGGAAAGGTCGCGCTGAAAATTGTTTCCCCCGAAATTCTTCATAAAAGCGACGCCGGCGGCGTTGAACTGAACGTAAGTGGAGAAGAGAACATTCGTGCAGCCTACAACCGCATCATTACCAACGCAAAGAATTACAACCCCGAAGCTCAAATCAAGGGCTGTCTGGTTGCCAACATGACCCGAAAAGGGGTTGAGGTGATTATTGGAACCAAAATTGATCGTCAGTTTGGGCCGGTGGTGATGTTTGGTATCGGAGGGATACTGGTGGAAGTGGTCCGGGATGTCTCTTTCAGGGTTTTGCCCCTCTCTCGAGCCGCGGCCACTCGTATGATTGATGAGATCAAATCGGCCCCCATCCTTAACGGTTTTCGCGGTTCCCCTGCCCTGGACAAGCAGGCGTTGACCGAGCTGCTTTTAACGGTTTCAGAAATTATTGAATCTTACCCAGAAATCGAAGAGATGGATTTAAACCCAGTCATCCTCCATGACCGCGGCATTCATATTGCCGACGCACGCATTCTCCTCAAAGAGGATCCGGTTGTGGTAGGGTATGAAAGTGGCGTACCTGAACCCGTTCACATGGGTTAATCACAGGTTTTTCTAATAATACAAGGAAAAGATATGGATCCCATTGTTCCCAACGCCTTTGAGAGTCCGGATGTATTAAATCTACTCTTTCACCCACGACCCGGCCTTCCTGTTCAGGAAGAGGAAGAAACCACCTTTGACCTCTTCTACGCGGCTGGAGATGGAGAGCGTCTGGCCATGCGCTTCCACCTGAAAGAGAGAGAAGCGCCCACCCTGCTTTTTTTCCATGGCAATGGTGAGGTGGCATCAGATTATGAAGATATCGCTGGCCACTACCTTGCCTGTGGATTCAATTTTGTGATTGGAGAGTTTCGGGGCTATGGGCTTTCGCACGGTACCCCAGGGGTCAGCCACTTGCTGGATGATGCACGTACAGGTTTTTTGTTTTTGGAAGCCTGGCTTAAAAGCAATGGATGGACTGGCCCCCTTGCCGTCATGGGACGCTCCCTGGGGAGTGCACCGGCCCTGGAAATTGCCCACGCCTTTCCCCAGAGAGTGGGGGCACTGATTATTGAAAGCGGATTTGCGCGATTTAAAGAGCTTCTTTTCACCCTTGGCTTGCCACGTCATATGTCCTTACCCAAGGAGACACACGGTCCAAACAATCTTGGTAAAATGACGCATTGGAGAGGCCCGCTTCTAATAATTCATGCCACAGATGATGAAATTATCCCTTTTTCTGAAGGAGAAGACCTCTTTCAAGCGTCGGCATCGGAAGAGAAGCATTTTTTAAAAATAGAAGAGGCCGGCCACAATGATCTTTTTTATATCGGTTTTCAAGCCTATCTCAACGCCTTGGCAAACATGGCCCAACAGCTCAAGCAAACCAGGTAGGTTATTTATTTAAAACCACATGATACACCAACGCTTGCCGACTCCTGATTTATAAATCGAACCGCTGCTGTTACTTCAACCATATCACGAAGCGACCAGGCAATCCCCGCGACGCCTCCGATATCACAGGAAAAGATAACAAGCTAAGATACCACAAAACAAAAAAGGCTGGTCACCTCTTTGGCGACACAGCCTTTTTCCTTAATTTTAGCTAAAAACTTACTGCAGAGGCCGTCCCTTTAAAGAGATGACATGATCAATCTGAATCCGGGAAGCCTCACCAATTTCAAGGATCTCCACCTCACATACACGCTTTTTTTCTTCTTGGTCTTCCTCTTCTCCACTTTCGTCAAAAAGACCATCCTTTACAACTTTAAAGGGAATGTGGTCGGCAATAAACCCATGGCCCACTGCCACGATTTCTGCACTGGAGAGACCGCCGATTGTAAAAGGGTTCTTACTGAAATAGACAAAGCGCATGGACGTGTAGCCGATGGAAAGGATCTGACAAATTTGCGGAGATATCTCGGGAATAACGGCGTACGCTCCGTCGTCCAACCAGGATACCTCTGTGGATATCTGCATCTCATCCATAGGCTCCATGGAAGAGAGTTCGGATTTTTGACGCATGAGACAACGGTGACACATGGACACATCAAGGTGGCGCTCTTTCTGCTCTATCATGATCGACCTCCATTTGGCGGGATAGCTGTAATCTGTAAGTGATGTTTGGGCTCAGATCGCAAATCTCAAGCTGGGAACAATTGGCCATGGAGGGGATGAGGCAGGAGGTCTGCGTGGCTCATCTGAGATGGTAATAGGGTTGACTGGCCTTATGATGCGTTCTTCGCCATGACTTGTGTTTATCTCAACGTGGGGACCATCATATTTTGGAGCAACACCTTTGTCTATAGATGTACTTGATTATTTTCATAGGGAATTATCCCATGGTCCCCGTTTCCTCCCCTGAATCATTGGGATTATCTCTTAGAGGGTTTGAAACAACGAAACACAACGCATAAGCGCTCAAAATTTCACCAATATCACATCACATCTTACGTATGCGCATGACAATGTCAGCGACCGTGGCGCCTTTTCCTCTGGGGTGAATAAGCAAAGGATTCACATCCAGCTCCCGAATCTCTGGGTGGTCGGCCACCAATTCAGAAAGGCGTACCAAACACTTTTCAATCTCTTCTATATCGGCATGGGGTTTTCCCCTGAATCCTGTAAGCATGGGGTAGGCTTTAATACTTTTCACCATACGACGAGCGGTATTTCGACCAAAGGGAGCGACTCGAAAAACAACATCTTTAAAAAGTTCAACAAAAATCCCTCCCAGTCCAAACATTACCATGGGCCCAAACTGGGGGTCACGCTTCATCCCAAGGATGACCTCGTTACCAGCGTCAGCCATCTGTTGAATCAACACACCGACAATCTTAGCGTTTTCTTTGTGCTGATGCGCACAAGCCAGAATATCAGAGTAATGTTTCTCCACATCAGCCTCAGTAGCTATGCCAACCCTTACACCCTTGGCATCTGACTTATGAAGAATATCCGGGGAAACAATCTTCATCACCAGAGGAAAGCCAATGCGCCGAGCAATACGGATTGCCTCTTCTGCTGAAGTGGCAATTTCCATCTTCAGGGTTTTAAATCCATAACATTTTAAAAGCTCAGACCCTTCATACTCACCCAGAATCTCACGCCCTTCTTCAAGATGCCCTTGAATGATTTCTCGGGCCTTTTCGCATTCTGTCTCCAGTTTATATTGAGGAAGGATTCGGCGGGAGAGCCACCGGTGGGCCTGATGCAGCTTTCCCAAGACCATGGCCGCATTCTCTGGAAAATCATAAACCGGAACACCGGCCCGTTGAAGAATTTTAACACCCTGAGAGACATCCACCACCCCCATAAAGGCGCAGGTAATGGGTTTTAATGTTCGCTTGGCAATCTCGGCAATGGCCTCGGCTGTTCCAATGGCATCGGTCATGGACTGGGGGGTAAGAATAATAAGAGCCCCGTCCACGCCATCGTCACTGATCACTGTTGTCAAAGCATTTTCATAACGATCGCGCGCGGCATCACCAATCACATCCACTGGATTGTGAAAATTTGCCGTAGGAGGCAAATGTCTTTTCAATTCCTCAATGGTCTCTTCACTGAAGGTGGCCAAAGACATGCCCGAGTGTTCGGTCATATCGGTGGCTATAATTCCCGGACCTCCCGCATTGGTGACAATGGCAATGCGTTTTCCCGTTGGGTATTTTCGAGCTGCAAACCCTTGGGCCAGGTCAAAAAGTTGGTTCACCGACTCACACCGAATCACTCCGGCTTCCGTAAAAAGCGCATCGTACACCGCATCGGATCCGGCAAGGGAACCGGTATGGGAGGCTGCCGCAGCGGCACCCGCAACAGAGCGCCCCGACTTGATCACCAAAATCGGCGTGGGATTTTCACCCGAAGTGATCTCTTTGGCCGTATCGATAAACTCCTTGCCATGGCGCATTAACTCTTCCATGTAAATCATGATCACATGGGTTTCAGGATCAGCATGGTAGTACCGAAGAAGATCCAACTCATCCACATCGGCTTTGTTTCCGATCGAAACAAATTTGGAGAATCCAAACCCTCTGTCTGCCGCAAAATCCAACACGGCTGTGCACAACGCCCCGCTCTGGGAAATAAATGAAATATTTCCACAAGAGGGCATTCGGGCTGAAAAACTTGCATTTAGAGAGGTTTTGGAGGATGGGTTGATCACCCCCAGGCAGTTGGGCCCCACAATTCGAATTCCGGCCTCTTTGCAGATTTCCTTAATTTTTTCTTCAATCTCAAGGCCCTCACCTCCCACCTCTTTAAATCCTGCAGAGATGATCACCACCGCCTTTACCTTTTTCACCACACACTCTTCAATGGATTTTAGTGCAGCCTTGGGAGGGAGGATTACCATGGCCAAGTCAATGGGATCTGGAACCGTTAAAATGGACTCGTAGCACCGAACACTCAAAATGGATTTGGCTTTGGGGTTTACAGGGTAAAGCGTCCCCTTAAACCCACCATGGAGGATGTTGTAAAAGATATCATGGCCCACCTTGCCTTGCATTGTGGAAGCTCCAAGAACGGCGATGGACTGGGGGGAAAAAATGGCATCCAGCGTGTGTACCATAAGAGATCTCCTCTCGTTATTTCGGATTCTCAGTTCTTTTGAAGCTGCTGGCATCTCTAAATGTAAAGTTTACCGCTCATTGTGGCAATAGCAGAAATTTCGATGCGTGATATCCGTCAAGAGAACGTGGTATGCCTCCTTATCTCCGTTTGCGGCGGATGACCCGGCGGACTTTTCGAACTTTTTTGGAGGGAGAGCCTGGCACTGCGGTGGAAGGCCTTTCTAAAGGAACTTCAAAGCCGTTCTGGCTGTAGGTGCAAACCGACTTGGGGCAAATTAACCCATCGCCAGAGTTGTTTTCTACTAGAAATGAATTTTTGCAGACAGGGCAACAAAAGGGGTAAGGCCTCTTCCAAGTAACAAACCCGCACGATCGGTCATCACACCTATAAAAGGTTTTTCCAGTATCTGTTTCATGGGTATCCAGCACGCCTTTTCCACAAATCGGACACACAAGCGAAAGGGACTCTTCAAACCGTGCAATGGCTGCAGCTATCTCTTCATCGCTATCTCCGGATGTCAATGCGTCTCGGCTTGTGTCCAAAGCTTCATCGGAAGCCTTCCAGGCTACCTGACTTTCTCGTTCTGCTTCAAAACGTTTTTTTTCAAGCCGAAGGATTTCGCGCTCACGCTCCAATTGCATCTTTTCACGCTGAAGGGCAAGAAAAGCTTCGCGTTGAGCCGCCTCACGATCGGGAATATCCGGTTGCGCCGTCCCTTGGGTTGAAATTTCCGAAACGGAAGGCTCAAAGGGAGTGTCTGTCTCCGCCGACTCATCTTCATCTGAAACCACCAGCGTTTTAACCGTTGCCTTTGGCTCAAATGGAAGAATCTCTTTCACTTGAATCTGTCGACCACTTCTCTCAACGAGATTTCTCCGAATATCAGTCAGACGTTTCAGAAGTCGATCTCGACGCGCTGCCGTTTCAGCCGGATCGTCTTGAGTAATGTTCTCCTCTTTATCTGATAATGAAAGAGCCTGATCCACTTGCTCAAAGGCTTTTTCAATAGCATTGCGACCTTCAAGAAGTTCCTGGAGAAGCTGAATCAGATAGGCCGCCAAAATGATGCCGGGCATGGTGGGATAGGCCTCGTTAAGTCCATCCATCAAACGACGGGCCGGTGCTCCAACCAGAGGATGCACATAGTTCCCTTCAAGCAAACCATCTCGCCGTAAAAGCGCTACAACTTCTTCCAGATTTCCCTCGGAAAGCAGCCCCAACTCTGTCGCTTCAGAGGCCAAATCATCCAGCGTAAATCCACTGCCCTCTTCTGAGTGGACCAGCGTTAAAAAGGCTAACATTTCAAGACTTGGCCCAATACTCTGCCAGACCAGTGTGTATCCATCAATGTGGGAGAGGCTCTTTTGAACATACGCCTCGAATTTGTCCTGCAACTCCATATTCACTGCAGCCAGCACTCCTTAAATCAGTCGGCAGTAGAATCCACGGATCGATTTGACCCTTTTTTTTCCTGCTGCGGAGAGACCACACCGGCGAGTACATCCACACATCGTCCATCACGGCCGATCATGAGAGAAAGGGTGATGCGAGCCTGAAAATCCATCTGGTAGGCGATACTATCCTCTTTGACCGTCAGCTTTCCCTCTTTAAATTCAATATCATCTTGAAGGGAGAGTCCGTACTTCTCTTCCAAAAGCCTTTCAACGACCTCCCAGTCAAGACTTGATGTGACAATATCCATCAAGTCCCGCTCACCTTTTTGAAAGGCATCATCGCTGATGAGTCTTTCTTTTTTATCCCTGGCATCATCTTCCGAAGGATCTTGCTTCGGCTCAGCCTCACTCATTGTTAAAATCACTCCTGCTCTTTTGGGTGCCTTCTTTTACACCATGGAACGTGCCAAATCCAAACACGCCTGGGCACCACCTGAGAAAATATCAAGAAACGCAGCAGGTTCACCCGTCGCCATACCCTTTTGCAGAGTATCACAATGGGGAAGTTTTCCCGTGCATGGAATATCTGTTGGCAAAATCCTGTTAAACTCGCCCATATAAACTACCCCGCCCATCTTGAGCGCTGGGTTATGTTCTTTTCTTATGTCATCGGCACACTCTTGGGCGACCTTAAGCTGAGATATCACGTTCCAGCCTGGATGCAGAGGGATCAAAACCTCCGTGGCAAGGGCAAGGGCGCTTCTCACAAAAAAACCCATTCCCGAAGGAGTGTCCACCACCACCTGGTCATAAGCCTGAAAAAGTGGCCGCAAACTGAAAAAAAGGGCCCTCTCTTTATCTGGATTCTGCGCCAAAAGCGTTTCGGTTTCGCCCTCCCCTGCCGAGGCTGGAATCAGATCTATCCATCGATTTTTTCCAGCCACCAAAGCCCCTTTTACCCCCACCATTCCACTTACCACCTCGGCAACGCCAAAAGAGACAGACCGATTCGAATCCATTACCATTCGTGTTCCCACACCGGTGGAGGTGCAATCCACATAAAGGGTCTTTTTTTCAAGAAGAGAAAATGAAATGGCGAGGTTTACCGCAAGGGTGGTCTTGCCCGTTGCAGACCTCGGATTGAGAAGTGCAATGATTCGTGGCATGGCACAACCTCTCTATGGGATTTATCGGTGCGTTTCAGTTTTCAGAAAGCCCTTTTTCCACTGCAGGCACTGAAGAGATAACACACTTGCCTTGCCTTGTGAACTTGAGTCACTCACTGCAAACATATTTTAAACCTTTCCAGAGAAGGGAATGCTGGCATATGATCAAGATTTTACGAAAAATTGATCATATTTGTTAAGGACACAGCACCCCATGGAATCCCGGCCAACCCCCTTTACCCACAACGCACTCGAAGACCTTATTTCTGCCCTGGGATATGCCAAGCAATCTCGAAATGCTCTGTTTTTAAAAACCCTTTTGATGCATTCAGAAAGTGAGTCGGGGTATGATGCAACACCCATGGATCCCCATACGCTCATTCAAACCATCTGGGAGACCAATGACCCTGCGCGATGCCGTTCCCTAAGACGCAACCTTAACATCATTCGAGCCAGCGTTAACAAAGACCTTGCCACCCTCTTTAAAGAGGGAAAAAATCCAATTGGCGTCACCATTGATGAAACCTTTTCTTTGTCCATCTCCCAGGAAGCCAAAGACGCTCTTTATGCTCCTTTTGCCGAACGATTCTCTCCTACCGACATTTTAGACATTGAACGGGCTTCTGCCCTGCTTGAGGCCTTGGCTCAACAAGCTCTACGCGGAGAGAGCACTCCCAAAGACGTTGCCGATTTGGCTGAAAAATTGAAAGAGGCCGTAAAAGCCCTTGAAACCGGAGAGATCTCTTTCCCTGACGAGACACCTGTTGATGAGAAACAATCTGAGGTGGTCGAAGATATTTCAGAAGATGAGATCCTTGATGACGAGCTGATTGAAGAGATTCCTGAAGACGAGATCCTTGATGACGAGTTGATTGAAGAGATTCCTGAAGACGAGATCCTTGATGACGAGTTGATCGAAGAGATTCCTGAAGACGAGATCCTTGATGACGAGTTGATCGAAGAGATTCCTGAAGACGAGATCCTCGATGACGAGCTGATC
>JAKSCC010000304.1 GCA_022360815.1 Desulfobacterales bacterium | reverse complement strand
TGAGGTGGCACGAGACTTGACGGTTGCCGCTGCAACCAAAGCGGGCATTAAAAACGTTACCCTTCTGGAAGAGCCCCTGGCCGCTTTTTACAGCTGGCTGATCCGCAACGAAAAGAGCTGGGAAGAGAAGGTCAAACCCGGTGAGTTGGTGCTGGTGTGCGATGTGGGCGGCGGTACCACCGACTTTTCGCTCATCACCCTTCGTGAAACCAATGGGGGAACCCCTCGGTTTGAGCGTCTGGCCGTGGGGGATCACCTTATTCTGGGTGGCGACAACATCGATTTGGCCCTTGCTCGAAAAGCGGAGAGCCTTTTTGGCGGAAAGAAGGAGAGTTTGTCTGCCGACAAGTGGAAGACCCTCTGCCACTACGCCCGAAAAGCCAAAGAGAATATTCTGGGCCACGGAAACGACTCTGAGCGGATCATCATGACGGGCAGCGGCAGCAGCCTTATTGGCGGCACCCTCTCCGCTGAACTATCCCGTGAGATGGTGGAAGAGATTGTTCTGGATGGGTTTTTTCCCGAGGTGACCAAAGAGGATGTGGTTCAAAAAAGCAGGCGAAAGGGCATCAGCGAGTTTGGGCTTCCCTACGAGCAGGAGCCTGCCATCACCCGTCACATCGGCTGGTTTTTAGAGCAGCACAAAGAGAGCCTTGAAGCCCTGACCGGTGCAGGCCACGCTCCGGATCATATCCTTTTTAATGGCGGGTCGCTGAAGCCCGCTGTCATTCGCCGAAAAATCAAAGCGGCGGTTCGCCACTGGTTTGCCGAGCCCGACGCCACCTTTCCCAAAGAGATGGACAACCCCGAGCCGGATCTTTCCGTGGCCCTGGGGGCCTCGTATTATGGTTTGGCAAAGATCGGCAAAGGGGTGCGTGTGGGAAGCGGCAGCCCTCGAAGCTACTACCTTGGGGTGGGGGCTGAAAACGGCGAGAAGAAAGCGGTCTGCATTGTGGAGCGCGGCCTTGACGAAGGCGAAAAAATTGAGCTTTCCGGTCGTGAGTTTTCGGTGATTGCCAACCGGCCGGCAGAGTTTCCCGTCTACAGCTCCAGCTTTCGTTCCGGCGACAGGGCCGGCGATATCATCAACATCGATGACTCCCTTACCGAGCTGCCCCCCATGGCCTCGGTGATCAAATATGGAAAAAAGGGCAACGCCGAATCCATTCCCGTGCGCCTTCAGGCCGAGTACACCGAGGTGGGAACCCTTGTCATCGGCTGCAAATCCCAGATCAGCGAGCACACCTGGCGTCTCAATTTTCAGCTTCGAAGGGAGGCAGATCCCATGGCGGTCTCCGAGGGTGAGGTGCTGGATGAAAAACTCACCCTCGCCGCCAAAGAGGTGATCGGGGCGACATTTGGAGGCGATAAGGCCGCTCTTTCAAGCATTGTGAAGGCCATTTCAAAGGCTGCCGACACACCCAAGAACCGCTGGCCCCTCTCTTTTATCCGGGACCTGTCCGATACCCTTCTTGAAACCGAGGGAAAGGGGCGTGCCGCCGAATTTGAGGCGCGCTGGCTGAATCTCACCGGGTACTGCATGCGGCCCGGAAGCGGCCACGGCCTGGACGAGGCCCGCATCAAGAAGGTGTGGAAGTTTTTCCGTCAGGGGCCGACCTTTGATCGCAACAACCAGGTGAGATGCGAGTGGTGGATTCTATGGCGACGGCTTGCCGCAGGGCTTACTCCCGGCCAGCAGCGTCAGTTTTTTCAGGAGATTTCGCCGTTGATCTTTCCTTCAAGGGGAAATGGAGTGAAGATGACGCCCCAGGAGGAGACGGAGCTCTGGATGGCCCTTGGCAACATGGAGCGCCTCATGACCAAGGACAAGGTGAGGCTGGGCGGAGAACTGGTGAAGCGTCTTTCTCCGAAAAAGTCCCCGTCTCAGATGATCTGGGCGCTCTCCCGTCTTGGTCAGCGCGAGCCTCTCTATGGTTCGGTGGATCGCATCGTCTCTCCCAAAGAGGCGTGGCCCTGGATGGAGAAGCTTCTCACCGGCAAATGGTCTGATTCCAAGGCGGTGGTCAGTGCTCTGGTGATCATGGGCCGTCTCACCGGCGATCGCATGCGCGACCTGGAGAGTGATAAGCTCGACAGGGTGAAGCAGCGGGTTCGGGATCTGGGAGCTTTGGAAAAGGAGATGAAACCCCTGAATCAGGTGGTGGCACTCTCCTCTGGTGATGAGAAGGTGATCTACGGAGAGTCACTGCCCACTGGAATTGTTCTCCATTCGTAACCATTCAGCTATCATTCGTCTCCTGTGCCCTGCCGGAGGCCAAGTTGAATCGTAGCAATAGAAGGAAGCCATGGCTCGAAAGTTTCCCTTGGAAAAAGGGATAAAGCCCCTTGTGGCGATTGTGTTTCTTTTGTTCTCCTTCCTTACCGTATGGTGCCCGGTTGCTCTGTTTTCAGAGAACAAGGCGGGTTTCGGGTTGGCGGTGCTTTTGCTGGTGAGCGGTTGCGTCATCCTCTTTTTCGGAGGCCTTGCATTTGCGAGCTGGCGTATATTAAAGCGCCTTCCCTTTGTGGCGGTCTGTGTGGATGAAGACGGCCTGTGGCATGATCACCTTGGAAAGCGCAAAGGGCTGATCCCCTGGAGAAGTGTTGCACAGATGAGAGAGCGCCCTTTGTGGCAGTCTCTGGATCTTTTGGGTGCCCGTGGAGGGCGTTTGATTCGTATTGAGTATCAATTGGCGGGGTTTTCAGATCTACGTGAGCTTATTGTTGCGAAAATTTCAGAGTTTAAGGGCGCGTCTTCAGATGACAGCGTCTTTTCAAAGGGGCGCTGGTATCATACGGGCTACCTGATAGGCGTTCTCTTTTTTGGCGCCTTTCCTCTTTTTCTTTTGCAACGCTCGAATGACCCGATTCTCCTTCTCTTTTTTTTGATGATTCCCATCGGGGTGTGGGAGTATTTTACAACCGTTTACCGCCTCCATCTCTCGCCGGAAGGACTGACGCTTTTTTATCCCCTGAGGCAAAAGCATTTTGCGTTGTCAGATGTGACGTCTGTGGAGATTGAAGATCGTTTTCGTAGAGGGAACCGCATACCGGAACTGCAGATACACCTCTCGTCTCAAAGAAAACCGATCACGTTGGTTGATGTGGGGATGGGGGCCACTGAAATTGCCACGGCTTTGGATCGGCTCTTGAAGCCTCGGTAAAAAAGAGTGTCCATAAAAGTCCCTTTTTCCCACAAAAAAATGTAAACAAGCTCGTCCTAGAAAGTGGGATGTTTCTCACTGCACTTTGCCTTTTCTAAATCCATCTTCTCGCAGAAGCGGTACACTTCAGAGCAATACCGATAACAATACTATTCTTTCATAAACATGATTTACGGACTGTAGAATACTCGTTATACTATAGACTACCGTTATTTCTTACTCCATTTTTATGTCATTTACCCTTTGCGTATGGAGGTCTTATGAAACGTAACGTGCGCCTGTGCGTTTTTCTGGTATTTGTTTTTCTGGTGTGCTCTCTGCAGCATGCTTTTGCGCAGCTTCCAGACGACATTCGCCTGAGATCGCCCACACGGGCCTTTAACGAGCATCACTACTTCGCCATTGAAAATGGATTGATTCACATCAAGGAGAGAAAAGAGGGGGCCAGATGGCGACTTCTCGGTCAGAGCGGCCATCCGGAAGATTTGCTTCACAATCCTGTGACCCAGGCCCCCATGGTGGAAATTTCGGTGGATGGTCCAATTTTAATAGCCGTCTCTGATACCCAAAGGATCTATTACTGCATCAACGGATACGATGCTCCGGACTCCATCAAATGGAGCGACCACTGGGGGGCTCCCCTTGGCAATGGACCTGGAATCAGTCTTATGAAAGGGGTGCGAAGTTGGGCTCTCTCCCAAGATGATCTGGATCGAAACAAGTTTTACTACGATCAGAATGGAAACGCTTTTCCCTGCCAGGTTACCCATATATATGCTCTTTCAGCCAATGGTCAGGAGATCCACTTCGCCGACCCTTGGACGCCCCCGGATTGGGGCTATCGCATTGCAGGCCCTTTTAGAGATAGATTTATTTCGGAAAGTCTCTCGGCTGCCGCTTCCACCCTTTTTGTCATCAACCGATACGGCGACATGTACACCCATCAGAATGATTTCGATATCGGTGGTGGCAACCCCTTTTTCCAGTACACATATCGGGACGATATCCACTACGATCCCAATAATGATATTCTGAACTACGTCCTTGCAAGAAAGCGTCGAATTCCCGACCAGATTTGGTATAGGCAGCCTAAGATCAACGGAACCATAACCAAAAACATCACCATCATCTTTCCAGAAGACGGAGAACCCGGCGAAAGCGATCGGATTTTGCGTGTGGAAGGGTTTAACGACAACGGGGTTGCCGGTTACTATGAAAAAAATTTGGAAGGAGTTGTCTGGAGCTTTGTGGCGCTCCCGAATCATGTCATAGATGAGCAAGATATCATCGAAAACACCCCTGAAAATATGACTGAGTACACTCTGGGGCAGGCTCCAGAGTATGCCTTTGACGGAACCATGAAAAATGTGATTTTTGGTCCGGTGGAAGCCAAGCTTTCCCAATTCAGTCTGGTCTGCTCTCCAGCCAGACTGAAGCTCAAGGTGGATGAAGGGCTTTGGATTGAGCTGAAGATGCATCACCACCTTCAACTCAGGACGAAAACACGGGAACACCCGGGTGAAGACGGTGAGTTTGTCGATCTTGCAGGAGCCATTGAGATTCCAGAAACCCTTGCAAACTCTCAGGACGAGCGCATTCGATCGCTGCTCAAACGCTACTTTTACGCAAAGCTGGATAACGGTAAAAAATTCGTAAAAATCCGTTTGAAAGCCAAAACCGATGCGGTCTGGCTTGAAACCATCTCGCTCTCCATGGAGATGGATTTTCAATAACCGCCCCCCACTCAATGGCAATGCTCTTCTCAACTTCAGGTTTGATATCAGCCCAGACGGCAGCGTGCGTCCAGGGCCAGGCATCCGGAGCCGTCTGCAAGAAGGCGCACGGGGTTTAAGTCGAGCTCTTTGATTTGGGGAAAGCTTGCCATGAGGTGGGAAACCCGGTGGATGAGATCCACATACCCTTCAATATCTGAGCGGATCTGTCCTCGGGTGCCCTCAAGAATCTTAAAAGAGGAGAGCCTCTCCAGTTTCATTCGAATTTCAGCCTCATTGGAAGGGGCCAAAGCGTTTTGTGCATCCTGGAACACCTCAATGTAGATGCCTCCGTAGCCAAAGAGAACCACCGGTCCAAAGGCGTCATCGACCATCCCTCCCACAAACATGTCGTGGCCATCTGAGGCCATGGCCATCAATCGAACCCCGTCAAAACGGGCCCCTGCCTTGTAGCTTTCAAGATTCTTCTGAATTGTTAAAAAACCTTCCCTTATAGCGTTTTCATTTGGAAGGCCCACCAAGACGCCCCCGGCTTCAGATTTGTGAACGGCATCGGGGCTGATCACCTTCATCACCACGGGATAACCGATGGCCGTGGCTGCGGCGATGGCTTCAGCCTCTGTGGTGGCCGTTTTATTGGGCGCGGCGGCAATGCCAAAGGCTTCAAGCAGCTCAAGGCTCTCTTCTCCGCAGGTGCCGGTGTGCGAATCAATCCAGGCCGAGGCTTTGTCCATGTCAATGCCTCTGGGAAGAGAGGTTTTAAAGGCTGGCTCGCTCTTTTTTTGATGAAAGAGCTGCTGTTTTTTCAAGATACGGATCATGGATTCCGGAGAGCTGAAAATGGGGACGGTGACATTTTTTTTCAGGCGGTTGATGGTGCGTGTGGGCCCGTAAAGGCATGCTGCCAGAGGTTTTCCAGAAGATCGAATGGCTCCGGTGACATTTTTTGAGATATCGGTTTTGAACATTTTGTTGAAGACGTCATCATCTTTGGGCATCTGGGGGTTTTGGGTGACGTAGACTGCGCCATCCACGTTCTCATTGTGAAGGGCCAGGCTGATGGCGCTGGCGGTACCCGAGGGGTCGTAGACATCGCCTAGGTCCAGGGGGTTGGAGAGGTTGATCACCCCGGCATTGGTGAATTTGGCCACTTCTTCATAAAACGATGGGCCTGGGTCGGCAAATTCGAATTCTTGGGTTTCGCAAAGGTCAGCCATCATCACCGTAAACCCTCCAGCAGGGCTGATGGCCATGATGCGGTTTCCCTTCATGGGGGGCAGTTCAAAGGCTTTGGCTGCGCTGATAAAATCAAAAAACTCTTGAATGCGGATGATACCGGCACGTTCAAAGGCCGAGTCGATAATCGCTTCGTTGTTGCTGATGGCGGCGGTATGGCTCATGGCGGCTTTGTTGCCTGCACTGGTGGTGTTGGATTTGTAGACAATGACGGGTTTGTCGATTTCAGAAGCCGCCTCAATAAGCTCTCTGCCGTTGGGGATGCTCTCAAGATAGAGGCAGATGACTTTGGTTTCCGGGTCTTCTCCAAAATATCGGATGCAGTCCACCTCGGTGATATTGAGTTTGTTTCCAATGCTGGCGAACTTGGCAAGACCGATATTTTCGTCGGCCATAAGGTTCCAGAGAAAGAGCCCCATGCCCCCGCTCTGGGTGATCATGCTCATACCGCCCTGGGGTGGCTTAAAGGCTGGTGTAAAAGGAAGGCAGAGGCCGTTGGCGGTGTTGGCGACAGTCAGCCCGTTGGGACCCATGAATCGAATGCCGAACTCACGGGCCGTCTCCATCAGCTCTTCTGCGAGTTTCTCGCCTTGGCCGCCAGACTCGTTGAAGCCTCCAGAGAGAACGGCGGCTCGTTTGACACCCGCCTCGCCCGCTTCTCGAAGGGCGCCGGGGATGAATCGGGCCGGAAGAAGAAAGACGGCCAGATCCGGTACAAGGGGAAGCTCGGCGACGCTTTTAAACATCTTGACGCCGTCCACATGGCTCTCACCCCCTTTGGGGTGGATACCGAAGAGGCGTCCTGTAAATCCCCAGCGAATGAGGTTTTCAAGCATCAGTCTGGGGATATTGTTCTCCCTGTTGGAGAGGCCCCAGATGGCAATGGACTCAGGGTAGAATATCTTTTTCATGCTCTCTCTCGTGTTTTCTTTGCAAAGACCGCCGGTGGCAGCCGGGTCCGTGGCTGTTTTATGGAAAGGGTGAACAGCAGCTTTTCGCAGGGGCTCTTAGACAAGCGTATCGTATTTTTTTGATGCTTTTAGCGAAGAGGTATCGGGTTGCAAAAAGCTATTCTTTACGTTAACGTCAGGTTAATACGCGAAACGATGTGCGCTGTCAAGAAACTAATGTTTTTAAGACGAACGAAATCTTATGTTTGGGTGCGCCGCGTTGTTTTGCGGTGAGAAAGGTTGGTTTTAGCGGATTCCGGGTTGACAGAGGCGGCTGGGAAAGCATAAGAAAAGGCCCGGAAATGAGATATTAGGTCTTGTTATTTTAAGGGTTTTTGCTTGATTTACCATTTTCAAAATGGTGGAACCCTTTTCCAGTAATTTGTTAAGATAAAAAGGCCTCTTTTTGTGCTTTGTAAAATAAAGAGGTCTCTTCTTTTAACGTTGACGTAAAAGGCGGGTAGTGTTTCCGGTACCGTCACGGCGAGCGTCCTCTGCTCGATACTCACACTTCAAGGAGACCCTTGCATTGAAGCGACAAGGCAAAGAGATATATTTTACGATTTCCGATTTGGCCGGAGAGTTTGATATCAGTACCCGGTCCATTCGATTTTATGAGGAGAAGAAGCTCATCTCTCCCAGGCGAACCGATGGAAACCAGCGGATTTACAGCCGACGAGATCGAACCCGGTTGAAGCTGATTTTAAGGGGAAAGCGTTTTGGTTATTCTTTGGAAGAGATTTCTGAGATCATTGGTCTTACCGATTTTGATATCGATGAGGTGGAGCAGATTCGAAAGACCCTTGCCATGGGCAAGAAGAAGATTGCCGATGTGCGGGAGCGCATCAACGATTTGAAGCTTTTAGAAGAGGAGCTGGTTTCGTTTCAGAGCAAGATGGAGGAGCGCCTGACCGAACTGACCACCGGGGAGAAGTAGATGCCCCTTCGCATTTTTTTTTACGAGCCCCATTTTGGAGGGTCGCACAAGGCCTTTGCTTTGGGGCTTGCCGCCCACTCGTCCCACCATTTCACCTTTTTAACACAACCCGGTATCCACTGGAAGTGGCGCATGCGAGGCTCTGCCCTTCACTTTCTGCATCACGCTTCGGGGCTTTCCTCCATCGATATTTTGCTGGTTTCCAATATGGTGGATCTGGCTCGAATGAAGGGGCTTTATGCAGAAAAGCTTCCTCCTGTGGCGCTTTACATGCACGAGAGTCAGCTTACCTATCCGGTGCCACTTGGCAAGAAGAGGGCGGTGGATCTGGTGATGCAGGAAATTTTGTCGGCCCTGGCAGCCGACGTTGTGATTTTTAACTCCCACCACCATCGGGATCTGTTTTTAGAGAGTATAGACCCCTTTTTTGAAAGGTTTCCCGATGCCAGACCTCTGGGCGTGACCGAAAGCCTTTCAAAGCGCTGCAGGGTGCTTTATCCTGGGGTGATCCTGCCAGAACGAGCTGTTTCTGATGTAGAGAAACAAAAGGAACCTCCGCTTTTCATATGGAATCATCGCTGGAGTTTTGACAAAAATTTTGCCGCAACCCTTCACGCCCTGGAGGTGTTGGCCCGAAAAGGCCTTGATTTTAAAGTGGCGCTTCTTGGGGAGAGTGGTGGTGGAAAAGCCGAAGAACCTTTTCACAGGGCGGCTGACGTTTTGGGGGATAGGGTTGTCCATAAAGGGTATTGTGATACCCGCAGCGCGTATCTTTGGTGGCTTAAAAAAGGTTCTGTGGTTCTTAGTTCGGCCATCCAGGAGAATTTTGGCATCTCTGTGGTGGAGGCCATGGCCCATGGGTGCACGCCCCTGGTGCCCGATCGTTTGGCGTACCCGGAAGTGGTGCCCTCTTTTTGTCAGGGTGAGGGGCTTTACAAAAGCCAGAGAGACTATATATCCAAGCTGGAAGGACTGTTGACTTGCGGGCGGGGCACATCTGGACAAGACCTCTTTGAGGCGATGCAACCATATGGCTGGAAACATTTGGCCCCTATGTATGATGCGGTGTTTGATGATTTGGTAAAACGGCGTGTGGAAAAATAGAAACGTTTTTTGAGCCTCTTTTTTAAAAAAGCGATTCGTCGAAGGGAAAAAGGCCGCTGCTGGAGTTGGTACCAGCAGCGGCCTTTTTTTATTTGTGGATTGGAGAAGGGGAGGCGCCGGTGGCTTCTATGAGGGCTGCGGGACTGATTTCAAGCTCAAGCCCTCGCTTTCCTGCGCTCACCAGGATGGTGTCAAATTCAAGAGCGCTGGTATCCATAAAGAGGGGCAGGCGTTTTTTGTGTCCCACAGGGCTGATGCCTCCTGTGATATAGCCGGTGGCCCGTTCGGCCACTTTTGGGTCGGCCATGGCCGCTTTTTTGGCCTTGGCGGCCTTGGCCACGTGTTTGAGATCGGTAAGACCTGTGACCGGGACAATGGCACCGCAGAGGTTTTTCGGATTTCCATCGAGCGAGACAATGATGGTTTTAAAAACCCTTTCAGCAGGGAAGTTAAGTTTTTTCACCACTTCGTCACCGTAGGCCCCAAACTGAGGGTCGTGTTTGAAACTGTGTATTTTATGGTCGATCTTTCTTTTTTTTAAAAGGTTGATGGCAGGGGTCACGTTTACGTTAAAACTCCATGAAGGTGAATAAACCGAAGAGCATGTCACTCAAAAGCCTCTTAAAAGGTATGGGTGGCTTCTAAGGGCTTTGCTATACTCCGATCGATCGTTTTTATAGTATTTTCAGATAGGGCCTCTAAAAAGAAGGCGATAGCTGAACAGTTAATCTTTTATATGTTTGGTGTAGATACTCCAGGCTCCCCAGATGATGGACACACCCATAATAAGAACGCCCAATACCATAAAGGCGTTTGCAATGGTGTGATCGTGCTGAATCAATCCGGTTTCCGTGAGAATGAATTCCCAGTCGTGGAATCCGTAGGGCGATGAGTGGCCGTAGTTGCCTCCCAAAAGAGGAAGGGTGAGGCGCCTTGCATCGTCGGTGTATGGGGCGATATCAATAAAATTTTCTCCGAACCACCAGAGACAGACTGCAGCCCCGTAAGGGTCTCGGGTTTTGAAAAGCAGAGTGAAAAGGCAGATCAAAGGGATAAGAAGTTGTCCCAGAGTTCCGCCAAGGGAGCCCACAAGCTCACCAAAGGGGCTGAAGATGATGTGGCCCGCCTCGTGAAAGGGGAGGTTGACGTTATGTAGAATCGAGTTTCCTGCGCCACCGTCGATCAGGGGAAGCGAGGCCAGCTTGATGCCCCAGAAGGTGAGGAAAAGCAGAAAGACCCCCTTGATTCCTGCAAAAAAAAGCGCAGTGGTGCTGTCTTCATGCTCGTAAAAGACCACTCGCCCGTCCTCAGTAAAGGTCTCGTGGCCTTTGGGTTTGGGGTTGTGGGGTGTGTCGTCTTGGTGGAGGCGACCAAAAATAACACCACACCTCAGGCACTCACTCTGGGCGCTTTGGTGTTCAAAACCGCATTTTGGACAGATTTTAAACTGTTTCAAAAGGCTCATGGTTTCTCCAGTTTTACCACCTCACTCATGGCTTGTGTCAGGTAAGCGAGCTCCTCTTTTTCCATGACAAAAGGAGGCATGACGTAGATTAGCTTGCCAAAGGGGCGCACCCAGACGCCGCGTTCCACAAAGCGTGCCTGGGTCACGGCCATATCCACAGGCTGGGTGAGCTCCACCACGCCGATGGCACCCAAACAGCGCACATCGGCCACCTGGGGAAGGTTTGAAAGGGGCGTCAGTCCTTCTTTGAGTCCCTTTTCAATGCGTGCCACCCTCTCTTGCCACGGGGAGTCGAGAAGCATGTGGGTGCTGGCCAAAGCCACGGCACAGGCCAGGGGATTTCCCATAAAGGTGGGGCCGTGCATAAAATTTGAGGGAGTGCCCGAGCTGATGGTTTCGGCTACCTGATCGCTGGCCAGAGTGGCAGCCAATGTCATGTATCCGCCTGCAAGAGCTTTTCCCAGGCAGAGAATATCCGGGACCACGCCCGGGTGTTCTAAAGCAAAGAGTTTTCCGGTTCGTCCGAAGTTGGTGGCAATTTCATCAAAAATAAGAAGAATACCGTGGGCATCGCAGAGCTGCCGGAGCTTTTTGAGGTAGAGGGGCGAGTAGATGCGCATGCCACCTGCTCCTTGAACCACCGGCTCAATGATCACAGCCGCCAGCTCATGGCTGTGCTTTTCAATGAGAGACTCAAGGGTCTTCAGCTCCTCTTCTTCGGGCTCTTGGTTAAATCCTGCTTTGGGGGCTTGGGCAAAGATGTGTTTGGGTAAAACCCCTTGGAAGATTTCATGCATGCCGTTGATGGGGTCGCAAACACTCATGGCGCCGAAGGTGTCGCCGTGGTAGCCGTGCATAAAAGAGAGGATTTTTGTTTTTCCTGAAACGCCTTTGGCCATCCAGTATTGAAAGGCCATTTTTAGGGCCACTTCCACAGAGACCGACCCGGAGTCGCAGAAAAAGATGCGGTTTAAAGGGTCCGGGGTGATGGAGATGAGAAGCCGGGCCAATTCCACGGCAGGCTCGTGGGTGATCCCTCCAAACATGACGTGGGACATCTTTTGGCTCTGGTCGGCCAGGGCCTGGTTTAAAACCGGGTGGTTGTACCCATGGATCATGGCCCACCAGGAGGACATGCCGTCAATAAGCTTGCGTCCGTCAGCCAGTGTGAGGTGCACGCCCTGGGCCCGGGTCACCTGATAGGCGGGCAGAGGGTCTTTCATGGAGGTGTAGGGGTGCCAGATATGGTTTCGGTCAAATGCAATGGTATCCATGGAAGTTAAATCACTTTTTTGTTTTTGTGAGAAAGAGTCATAAATTTTTCACCATTTTTTATCTTATCGAAGAGCAGGGGCTGTGAAAAGAGAAAATGGGTCTAAACCCTTTGTTGGGGGCAGGCTCTTTGAGGTTCAGGCGCACAAGTGGTATACTGACGAAAAAAAGGATATACGAGTTGTTGGGTCTGGCCTATGAGGAAGAGGATGGATTCAATGGCATGGGGGTATCTCAACCTTATACATCCAGGAGGCTTGGACCCCATGAAATATTTTTTCATCCTTCTTCTTGCCATCGGGCTTTTTTTCTCAGCCCCCTTTCTCAGCGCCAAAAGCAGGATCACTGTCTCAGGCGATTCCATTCAAGTTCTTGATGCAGAAATCAGACCCGAAGTGACACACGATACCACGACCATTAATGCACCCAATTTGTACCGAATTTGTGTTGGGGGGGTGGAATTTTTTGTGGTGGGGAGTGGAAAAGACGCTTACGCTGTTCAGGTGATGGATACAACAGGAAAACCCAAGGCCTGCCAATAGCCTAAATCGGCCGGGCCTTTGCCCGGCCGATTTTCAAATTAAAGCCCCTGAATAAAGATGTATCCAATGGCAAGGGGGGCGACAACCCGGCATGAAATCTGCCAGACGGGAAGCAGAGAGAAAGAGAGGCTCCCCTGGTTGGTGATCTCATCCTGTGCTTCGTCACGGATAACCCATCCGGTAAAAAGAGCGATGAAAAATCCGCCAACGGGCATCATGAGGTTGGAGGCCACAAAGTTTACGGCATCCAGAAAGCTTTTTCCGAAGATAGTGAGGTCTCCGGCAAGGGAGATGGCCGAGGGGATCCCGAGAAGGAAGATACCGCCGCCAATGGTCCAGGCGGTTTTTTTGCGTGACCACCCTTTTTCGTCAATAAAGTGGGCTGAGGCGACCTCCAGCATATTCACCGATGAGGTGAGTGAGGCAATGACCAGAAGAAGGAAAAAGAGGGCTGCCCAGAGGGTTCCACCGAACATCTGAGAGAAGACAGCCGGAAGTGTGACAAAGGTCAGGCCAGGGCCTGCGCCAGGCTGAAATCCAAAGGCAAAAACCGCAGGGAAGATAATAAGTCCTGAGAGAAAGGCCACCAAGCTGTCCAAAACACAGATTTGAAAAGCAGAAGAGGGTAGGGGCTCTTTTTTGTTCAAGTAGCTCCCATAGGTAAGCATGCCTCCGTTTCCAAGACTTAAAGAGAAGAATGCCTGTCCCATGGCTGCCAGAATCATGGGGGTGGTAACCTTGGAAAAATCGGGTTTTAAATAGAAAGAGATTCCGGCCATGGCGCCGTCCAAGGTGATGGAACGCACCACCAGGGCGATCATGATAAGGAAAAGCGCTGGCATGAGCACCTTGCAGAATTTTTCAATGCCCTGGCCAATGCCGCGCGAGACGATAAAAATGGTGGCGATCATAAAGAGCCCCTGAAAGAAGATCACCGAAGGCGAGTGGCTGATGAAGCCCTCAAAAGCCTGCCCTGCCTGAGCCGCCGCATCAGCTCCAGTTGGGAGCCCTTTGAAGATGGAGAAGAAGTATTTGATGGTCCATCCGCCAATGACCCCGTAAAAAGAGAGGATAAGGATGGAGGCCACAATGCCTAGCCATCCCACCATGGACCACGCTTTTCCACCGAGTTTTTCAAGGGCCCCCACATTGTTCCGCTGAGTGCGTCGCCCGAGAATGAATTCAGCAAGAATCACGGTAAAGCCGATGGTGAAGACCATGAGGAGATAGATGAAAACAAAGGCAGCGCCTCCATTTTCACCGGTGACATAGGGGAATCGCCAGATGTTTCCCAGACCCACTGCGGATCCGGCTGAGGCGAGGACAAAGCCGATGCGGCTTCCGAACTGATCCCTTTTTCCTGACTCACTCATGCCTTTTAAGCTCCTTTGGTTGCAAAATATACCCCCAGCTTCGGTTTCTCTTTGGCTGTTTGAGCTGAAGCGTTCCGCAAGCAAGAGGGGTCAAATTTTTTGGTAAAGACGGAATTTATACATAAGGCAGGAAGGTGTGTCAAACTTCAGATGTTGCTTTTTTCCTGTTGGAGGTGTTTTGGGAAAAGGAGAAGAGGCATGAAGGAAGGCCCCTTGAACCGATTGGATTCAAGGGGCCTTTCTCTTTAGCATGCGGATGCGTCATAGCGTGCTGGAGCGTTGTTTGCTCAGACGCTTTACTTATCTCTTTTGGGGCGCATCTGATAGCGCTTCTGCTGGGAGAGAATCGCCTTTCTCAAACGAATGGAGACAGGGGTGATCTCCACCATTTCATCTTCACGGATGAAGTTGATGGCCTGCTCCAGGGTGACGGGTTTGACCGGGGTACAGACCACGTTGTCGTCTTTGCCTGAGGCGCGCATGTTGGTGAGTTTTTTCTCTTTGCATGCGTTGACGTTGATATCCCCCTCTTTGTTGTGCTCTCCGATGATCATGCCCTCATAGACAGGCACTCCCGGAGGAATGATCATGCGGCCGCGGGGCTCAAGGTTGTAGAGGGCGTAGGGGACGGAGTTTCCTTTTCGATCACAGACGATGGAGCCGGTGAAACGGGTGGGAAAGGAGCCCCTGAACGGTTCATACCCCTGAAAGATGGAGTTCATGATGCCGGTGCCCTTGGTGTCGGTGAGGAACTCGTCCCGGTATCCGATCAGAGAGCGTGAGGGAATGGAGAACTCCATGTTGACCCGGCCTCTGCCATTGTTGGTGAGGTTGACGAGCTTGCCCTTTCGAAGGGAGAGCTTTTCGGTGATCACGCCCATAAAGCTTTCGTCGCAGTCCACATAGACATTTTCGATGGGTTCGGTTTTGACCCCGTCTTCTTCTTTGAAGATGACCTCAGGTCGTCCCACGCAGAGCTCAAAGCCTTCCCGGCGCATGGTCTCAATGAGAATGGCCATCTGAAATTCACCGCGACCTTTGACGATAAAGCACTCGCGGTCATCGGTGAGCTCCACCTTCATGGAGACGTTTTTCATGGACTCTTTTTGAAGGCGCTCCAGAATCTTGCTGGACTGGACAATTTTGCCTTCCTGGCCGGCCAGGGGCGAGGTGTTGATGGTAAAGCGCATGGCAACTGTGGGCTCGTCCACGGTAACCCGGGGCAGGGCCACGGCATTTTCCATCTCACAGACGGTGTCTCCGATCTGGATCTCTTCAATACCTGAGATGACGGCGATATCCCCTGCGGGAACCACTTCGGTCTCTTTCATGGAGAGGCCGTCATAAACCTGTACCTTGGTGACCTTGATGCGGACTGCCTTTCCCTCTTCGTTGATATAGACCAGAGGCACCTTGGTGGAGAGGGGACGGTTGTATACGCGCCCGATGGCAAGTCGACCGAGATAGTCGGAGTAGCCCAGGTCCGAGATAAGAATCTGAAGGGGCTTTTCGTTGTGGACCTTGGGTGCCGGAAGATCATCAATGATGTGGGTGAAGAGGGGCTTTAGATCTGTCCCTTTTTCTTCCAGGCTCTCCTGGGCAATACCGTCTCGGCCAATGGCGTAAAGCACAGGGAAATCGAGCTGCTCATCGGTGGCGTCCAGATCGATGAAAAGGTCGTAGATTTCGTCCAGTACTTCATCGGGACGGGCGTCTGTTCGGTCGATTTTATTGACCACAACAATCACCTTCAGGCCCGCTTCAAGGGTCTTTTTCAAAACAAAGCGGGTCTGAGGAAGAGGGCCTTCGGAGGCGTCTACCAGCAAAATGGCACCATCCACCATGGAGAGGGCTCGCTCCACTTCGCCACTAAAGTCGGCGTGGCCAGGGGTGTCAAGGATGTTGATGCGGGTCTCACCCCAGGTGACCGAGCAGTTTTTGGCGGCAATGGTAATGCCGCGCTCTCTTTCGAGGTCCATGCTGTCCATGAGGCGATCGTCCACCTCCTGGTCGTCACGGAAGAGTCCGCTTTGTCGGAACATGGCATCCACGAGGGTGGTTTTACCATGGTCAACATGGGCAATAATGGCAATATTTCGAATGGTTTCAGTGGTGGTCATGTGTCTAAATCGTCCTTAAACAAGGGTGATGGTGGCACGTGGGGCGCAACCCCTGAAGCCCTTGAGCTTCAAGGGATAAAAGAGGGAGCCGCTTTGAGTTTGGTAAAAGGTGCCATCAAAAAATATGGTTCTGATGAGCAGCATAGCTGGGTGTGCTGAGGTATCAGATGCAAAACGGCTCATCACATACTCGTATTTTGCCAGAGAAACAACCGAAAAAACGTCGAAGTGAAGAGAAAGTGGGCGAGAAGAGGTGTAAAGTCGCATTGTACCACGGATAAAGGAAAAGGTGTGAGATCGGTGTTTGAGGGAAGCTCCTCATGGGCAAGTGGTCGTGAGCGCTTTGGTCTGCTTGAAAAAAAGAAGCCTGGCCTGGAAATGCTTTAGAAATCGGGTGGTATGGCTGATTTCTAAACGGTGTTTATCGGGTCTGTCTTTCCCTCTTTGGGATTAGATGTTGTGACTTCTTTGATTACTATGGCTAATATTAAAGTATTTTGAAATTAATTTTATTAAATTTGTCCATTGATGTGTCTCTTTATCTCTGTTACACCCTTTCTTTCACATAACCACCCATATAATCCTGATGACATGGGTCAGGAGTCTCTACCGGAAGGCCGTCCATCCGACTATGGGAGAAGCACAGCAGGTGAAAGCCGTTTGGGCTTTTACAGAAGGCTTACGCCAGAGCTGTTTTTTCTCTTTGCGCTTCTTCTCTTGACTCCTGAACCCTTTGACACCAGTGGGTATGACGTTTTAAGGAGATTTCGGAGATGGAGTATTTGAAAGATGTGATGGCTGCGCTGAGCGTGATTTTAAACGGTTTGCCCCAGGGGCTTCTGGCTCTCTCTTTTGGATTTGCTTCGATTCCAACAGCACTTGCTTTTCTGGTGGGTGCCGTGGGGTGTGTGGCTTTCAGCAGCGTGGCCCCTATCTCTTTTCAGGCGGAAACCATCACCCTTGCCGGAACCATGGGAAGCTCCATGAGAGAGCGTCTCTCCATGATTTTTTATGGTGCAGCCGCCATGGCGCTGATCGGGGTGTTTGGGCTTCTTGAAAAAATTGTCATCTTTGTAGGGCCTGCCATTACCAGTGGCATGATGGCGGGTGTGGGCATTATGCTGGCGCGCGTTGCCATAGAGATGTCTTCGAAAAATCGGGTTGTGGGTTTAAGCTCCATCGCCTCGGGATTTGCGGTTTACATGCTGACCAGGGATCTGGTTTACACCATTACCCTCTCGGTGGTGCTCTCCACCGTGGTCTCTCTTGTTCTGCGCAAAACGGCTTCTCTGGAGAGCTACGAGAAGGAGACGTTTACTTTTCAGAAGCCCATGTTAAATGGTGCTGTGGTGCGTGGGGCCCTTGCCATGGTCTGCCTCAATATCGGGGCCAACATCGCCTTTGGAAAGCTTACGGGAAATATTGCCGGAGCAGACGTTAATGTGGATCATCTGGCCATCTACAGCTCTCTTGCGGATATGGCCTCTTCGCTTTTCGGAGGCGGGCCGGTAGAGACCATTATCTCGGCAACGGGCAGCGCTCCCCATCCGGTTTTCTCGGGTGTTCTGATGATGGGGCTCATGGCCGCTATACTGTTTGCAGGGCTTCTTCCCAAGATCGGGCGGTTTGTTCCCAGTGAGTCCATTGCAGGGTTTCTTTTTGTACTGGGTGCCATTGTGACGGTTCCTGTCAATGCCGCCGGAGCCCTTGCGGGGGATGGCTCCATTGTGGGGGGCATCACCCTGACCGTTACTGCCATCACCGACCCTTTTATTGGTATGATGGCAGGCCTTGTTGTGAAAATATTTTCAAGCTTTGCAGGTTTTTAAAGGGTAAAGTGAAAATGAAGAAGACGTATGATTTGCATGTGGCCGGGGTAAGCCGTGAGCTTCCCGTTATTGCCCTCAGTGATACCCTTTCTATCGCCAGCTTTGTGATTCTGGGGGATACCGAGTTGATCTGCGCGGCAGCCCCCTTGCTTGCTGAAAAACTTCCCGAAGTGGATGTTTTGGTCACCGCCGAGGCCAAGGGCATTCCTTTGGTGTTTGAGCTCTCGCGGGTTCTGGGCATGAAACGCTACTTTGTGGCAAGAAAAAGTGTAAAGGCGTATATGCAAGATCCGGTGGTGGATGAGGTGAACTCCATCACCACAAGCGGAAGCCAGCTTCTCTGTCTGGAAAAGGCCGATGCCAAAGCGATTTGCGGCAAGCGTGTGGCCATTGTGGACGATGTGATTAGCACCGGAGAGTCCCTTGCCGCCATTGAGCGGTTGGTAAAGGCTGTGGGCGGGAATGTGGTGGCCCGGGCTGCCATTTTGGCTGAAGGCGACGCGGCAAAGCGTGAGGATATTCTTTTTCTGGAGGAGCTCCCCCTGTTTCCGGCCTGATGGCCCTTTGGTGCTGGCTTCTTGAAAAGGGGCGGGCTATGGACTATACTCGGATGTTCTTTCGAAGGCGTCCTCTGGTTTTTTAAGGGGCGCTTTCGAGACTTTGTGTGAGTCTGAAAAGAGAGCCATTGCTCTCTTTTCGGTGTTGTTGCCCTATTCGATGCAAGGAGTTGTGAAGATGACCTACGCCCGGACTGCTGATGAGCTGGATGCCCTTGTTGAAGCCAACCCCGACCGTTTTGCAACAGAGTTTATTGAAGAGGACTCCTTTGTGGAGCATCTTTTGAAAAACCACACCATGACCGAATTGAACACCATGGCGCAGATGCCTGCAAACCCTGTGGATATGGAGAGATGGGGGCTGACTGAAGATCAGTGGCAGGATCAGGTGACCATGGCCTGGCTCGTGTTTCGATACGAGCACAATTTTTAAAGCCAAATGCCCCATGTAGGAGTATGAAACGATCCATGGTAGAGGAGCAAAAGGGGGAGAACATTCCGTTTTGGGAGAGTATCCCCCTTTCAAAAATGAGTGAGAAGCAGTGGGAATCCCTCTGCGATGGATGCGGTCTCTGCTGTGTGGAGAAGCTTGAAGATGCCGAAACAGGTGTCATCTATGTGACGTCTGTGGCGTGTGAATATCTGGATTTAGACTCCTGTCGGTGCCGAATTTACGCATCCCGTACACAGATGAATGGTTCTTGTGTGAAATTGACGCCCGAGGCGGTGGCTCTCTACCGCTGGCTTCCCGAGACCTGTGCCTACCGGTGCATTCATGAAAACCGCCCCCTTCCGTCCTGGCACCCCCTTCTCTGCGGCAGCCCCAAGGCGATGAAAAAAGCGGGTGTTACCGCGTCTCATCGGTCGGTTTCGGGGGATTCCATCCATCCGGATGATCTGCATCGATTTATCGACTATCAAGTATGATGCATTTTACCGCAAGAGATGCGAATGGGGCTTTGCGTCAATTTGACAGTGTTTGCCTCCTTTCAGTCCAATCTGTTTCTTTCAAAACGAGAGAAATCGTGCCAGTTGTCTAACGCCCTGAGAAAAATTGAGAGAACCAGCCCCTCTATTGAGGGGAGAGGGCATTGGCCAGATCAACCAGGCCTCGTCCATAAATAGCGTCTGTGCCAGGAGCGCCCAGGTCAATGGCGGTTTCAAGCAGGGTGTTGGCAACATCCGCAGGAGAGAGGCTCGGAAATTTGCTTTTGACGATGGAGGCAATACCTGTGACGTAGGGTGCTGAAAAGGAGGTGCCCTGAATGGTGTCGTATACATATGGAGCCATGATCCATCGGTTTTGAAGCTCCACAACCTCTCCGGGGCGGTTGTGGAGGCTGTGGTAAGACCTGCGGTCTTGGGATACAGAGAGACCTCCCACGACAAGAAGATAATCGCTTAGAGGGCGCCCATCGAATGTGTCAGAGCTCATGGCCATATGGATGGCATTGTAGTCTCCGATATACATGCGTCCACTTTCTATCCCCGCGTAGGTCGGTGTTCCGATGCTGCTCATGGTGTTGCCCCCGGATGTGATGTAGACGGGGAGTTGCCCGGTTTGGTAGGCGGTTCCACGGCTGAGCGTTTGGTAGAGGGATGTCATTCCTGTTGTGGGGATGGTGCTGCTGTAGCTGGTGTTGACAAAATCAAAGGCTTTTTCGTTGAGTCTGTGTGCAAGGCCCCGGCCTGCGTTTATGATGGATATATCGGCATCCTTGGCGATTCCATACATCAGGGTTCCGTCTTGATCTTTATGTTTTCCTCCCACGATGAGATGAGCCAGACTCCAGTGACTGGCAGAGGTGGTGAAGGTGCCGTCATTGCTGTTTTCAAGGGGGGTTATGCGGGGGGCGGATGTGTAACGGAGAAAACCGTTGTCGCCGAACCATAGGGAAAATGACGATTCTCGAAGGCGGAAATTTTGGGAAGACGGGTTGACCCCAGACAGAGAAATGGGGATTCTTCTGCGACTTCTTGTGAAATCGACAATGGCGACATTGACGCCAGCCCCAGTAAAGCCGCTCTGCCATGCACTTTTTACTTGATCGGCTATGTTGATGTGTTGGAGGTTTCGTGCTTTGCCAAAGAGGGTTTGGCTCAGGTCAACCGTGATCTCCTGTACCTCGCTTTGGCGTGAGATGTAGTGGTATCGTAAGCTGGGAAAACCCTTGAAGTGTCCACTAAAAGACGTGGATGAAACCTCTCTTCTCTGTACATTCTCCCAGAGCACATTGCTTTGGCCTGTCTGGGTCTGAAGAAAAATCACCAGAAGTGCCAAGATGTATTTTTTCATTTTGTAGCCTCATTGATATGGAGTCGTCGTTTTTAAGGGCATTTCTCGGGATTTGTTTGTGCAACAATTATGCCATTTGATGGGTGGGCTCCCTTGAAAAAAATTTTATCGTGCATACGTTGATCCATAAGATATTGGATGAGGCTGTAAAAAGGTGACGTTTCGGCTCGATACCCACGGCATCGCTCAGGCAAAAAAAGTTGACGCCTTTGTGGTGTGAATCGTTATGAGGCCGATTCATTTTTTGCGGGACCCTCATATTGAATTTCCATTGATGGGGTGCGTATGGTGAATGAGACTCTGGAAGGACAGAATCGCAAAGGCTGGGTAAAATCCCTGGTGATTGTCTGGACCCTTTCTCTCCTTCTTCTCTTTTTGGCCTTTGTGTTGGGGGGCATTGTTTTTTCCGTAACGGCAGGATTTGCGGGCATTGCATCTTGGTTTATCACCCCCAAGGTGACCCCTGCCATGGTACTTCGCTTTTATCGAGGAACCCCCCTTGCTCCCCATCGCCTTCCCCATCTCCACGTATTGCTGGAAGATCTCTCCCGTCGTGCCGGACTTGATAAACCTCCCGAGCTTTGGCTTCTTCCCAGCCTAAAGCCCATCGCCTTTGCCACAGGAGACCCCAAGCACTCTGCGGTGGCTTTTTCCGACGGCATCCTTCAAAAGCTTTCGCCCCATGAATTGGCCGGCGTTCTGGCCCATGAGATCAGCCACATTGCCCACCACGACAACCGGATCATGTGGTTTACAGCGGTAACGGTGAAGATGATTCACCTTCTATCCATCTTTGGGCAGTTGATGGTTCTGGTGCTTTTGCCTACTATTTTTAAAGGGGATCGTGAGATTTCTTTGTTGCTTTTGACGGGGGTGATTTTGGCTCCTGTTGTCGCCACCCTTCTTCAGTTGGCTCTTTTAAGAACCCGGGAGTTTGCAGCGGATCTGGGATCGGCCAGAATTTTGGGCTCGGCGGCCCCTCTTATGGGGGCTCTGCAAAAGCTTGATGGGCGGTTCGAAGGGATGCTGGGCTTTGGAGCTCGGCGCCATCAGCAGAAGGGGCATACCCTTTTTCGAACCCATCCACCGGTGAGAGAACGCGTCAAAAAGTTGATGACACTCTCGCACATGGGCACTCAGCAGATGGGATTGATGCCGGAAGAGAATGATTCGAAAAAAGGGCCCTATATTCCCGGAGCCATCTATGAGAAAAAGAGAGGAGACGACTCAGAAAAGTGATGGCTCATGCATCAGAGGACAAATCGGTCACCCATGGTTTTTTCTCGCCATCTTTTCATGGCCGCATGGTCTGAAAAGGCAAGGGGCAGAAGCTCTTCCGATGTTTCTTCCAGGTTTTTCTGGAAGGCTTGAAGCTCAGGCGAATCAGGGGCGTCAATAAGGACGCCATCCACCTCGTCAAGGGCCTCCAGCGTCTCTTGTGAGGGAAAGTTATCGAGCGTGAATCGCCTCAGGGTGCGGGTCATGGGCACCGGGAGATCGGGGCAGGGAGACTCTGAAATGAGGGTGGTTAAAATGGCCCTGTTTCCCGGAGTCTCCTCCAGAAGGTTCAGGTCAAGATCCATGAAGTGGGGCCGGTGAAGGGGCAGGTCTTTTATAATGCGGTTTGCATCCGGGCTCTTTTGGGGCATCACCCAGATGATCTCCAAGGGGGTAAAGGGGTTTTCGCGCACGAGGGACTCAAGGATTTTGAAGGTGTCAAGGATCTCCATGGCGTCTTGGGGGATCACCACCTGATACGGAGAGGTGAGAAAACGCTTTTTTTTGAAGATATCTGTCTGGGAGTCAAGCACGAGAACGGCTGTGCAGAGGCTCTTACCCAGAGAGATCTGACGATTTTTCGGCAAGCCCTTCTCTTTCCAGGAGAGATCCACCTCGGGCGGGGCCATAAGATCCATCTCAAAGAGGGATTCGGCCCAGTCCAGGGCCAGGGTGATCTCCTCTTTTGAAAAGCCGGGGGTTTCAAGCACCGTGTAGGGTGGGTGGGGCTGAAAGGAGAGACCGAGCTCTTTTGCCTCTTTTCGAAAGGCGGTTCCCGGAAGAAGGGAGAGCGGAAAGACCTGCATGTCGTCGTCCAAGTTGTTCTCTTTGACAAAGCCCAGAGAGCGAGAAAAGCTTTTGAGGTCGTCTCCAGGCAGTCCGATAATAAGATCCACGGTGGAGAGGATGCCATGGTTTTTAAGGTGGTTCACCCCGGCAATAAAACGTTTGAGGTCGGTCTTTCTCCCCATGAGCTCCTGGGCCTTTCGGCAGGTGGACTGAAGGCCGATTTCAAAAACGGTAAACCCGGCCTGGGCAAAAAGCTCGGCAGCCTCGGCATCGATCCATTCGGCCCGTATCTCGCTTCTTAGAGAGAGTTTTTTTTCGGTGTTGATGCGGGCGATCTTTTTGAGAAGCTCTTTTAATCCCGGCCTTGCATTTAAGGAGGGGTCAAGAAGGTAGAGTTCTTTGACGCCATTTTGAACCGCCCATGAAATGCCTTCAAGAACCTTTTCATCGGATAAAAAATTTAACCCTTTGCGGGCTTTGTTGTAGTAGCAGAATTTGCATCCGTAGGGGCAGCCCCTCTGGGTCTCCAGAAGCATGATCTCCTCGGAGCCGGGGGTGAGAACCTTTTTCATGTAGGGGTTTTCGGCCTGGGTGAAAAAGGTTTCGGAGCATCCCGATGCCGCTTTCTCTCTCCAGAGCGCGGGCTCGGTCAAGAGCCGCACAAAGATCTCTTCCCCCTCACCAAAGACTCGAAAATCGATGGTCTGATTTTGAACCAGGGGGTTATCAGGGGTCACCTCAGGGCCTCCGGCCACCACCCTGCAGCCGGTTTTTTCTTTCACCTTCTCTGCAATGTAAAGGGAGCGCTCCACGTTCCAGCAGGTGAGGGTGAGCCCCAAAATGTCAGGATTTTCCTTGCAGATGGCATCGATGATGAGGGCATCGCCGCCATAGGTGGCCAGATCCTGGGGGAAAAGTGTGACGATCGCCTCTGGCACGTGGGCTTCGGCAGCCAGTTTCAGGCAGGCCGGACCCAAAGGGATGTTTCCGATGCGTGCCCCCACGTTGTGGGTGGGAACAGGGAGCTGGAGCAGAAGAACGGTTTGGGGCATGGGTTCTCTCTTTTTTTCAGGGTTTTTATCTCTCCCGTGTTTCTATCAAAATGGGAGGGTGCTATAAAGGCGTTTTTGCAAAGTTCTGGACAGTGAAACAACAAACAGTGCGGCGCGTCGTACTGAGACAAGATGGATAGATGAGATGCTAAAGATTGGTGAGATGAATCGGCTGGTGGCCGAGAGGAAGATGGAGTTTGGATTTTACCTGAATCCCAAGGAAGAGCAGGTGCTTCTTCCCAATAAATATGTACCCAAGGGGTTTAAGCTGGGCGATGCCATCGATGTGTTTGTCTATACAGACTCCGAAGATCGGCCCGTGGCCACCACCTTGACCCCCAAAGCGATGGTGGGCGATTTTGCGCTGTTAACCGTTAAAGATGTGAACGCCATCGGGGCCTTTATGGACTGGGGGCTGGAGAAAGATCTTCTGGTTCCGCGAAGCGAACAGCAGAGGCCCATGGAGAAGGGGCGGGAGTATGTGGTTTTTGTGGGGCTGGACGAAGAGACCGGTCGGGTCTATGGATCCACGCGCATCTCAAGGTACTGCTCAAAGACCGCAGGAGAGCTCAAAGGGGGCGAAAAGATTGAGCTTCTGATTTATGGTGAAACCAAGCTGGGATTTCAGGCCATTGTCAACGGGCACGGCCTCGGGGTGCTCTATCGCAACGAGGTCTTTGAAAAGGTTCGCATTGGCGATCTGCGCGAAGGCTACATTTCGCGGGTTCGCGATGATGGAAAGCTCGATCTGACCCTTAAAAAACCGGGCTACGCCTCGGTGGAGGGGTCGTCGGAAAAGTTGGAGAAGCTGATGCGAAAGGCAGGAGGCTCTCTTTCCATTCACGACAAGAGCAGCCCTGAAGAGATCAAGGCCCAGGTTCAGATGAGCAAGAAAGAGTTCAAGCGTGCCGTGGGGGTTCTTTATAAAAAGGGCGTGCTTGTGATGCGTGGGGACGGCATCTCTTTGAAATCAGAAAAGACGGATTAGGCAAACATGCGTGGTATCATAGTAATGATCCAGATGTAAAAACCCATAAGTCCTAAATTCATATGAGGTAGGCGCCTCTCAATTTACGTTGAGAGGCGTTTGCATTTTATTGTGGGCCATCGGTGAGATTGGTTTTTATTTTACTTGTGTATTTCTACTTGTAGTTATGCTGTTGTGGCTGAGAGAAGCATCCGTGACACATGCCCAACCTGAGGTTCTTCATTTGCAGCGGAAGAATGGGATGCTTGAAAACTGGGCGTGGTTGAGGGTTGTGATGCTGTTTTATACCAAACGGTGTGTGGTTTTTTCTGGTGTTTCTTTTGATGGGAATCCAGGAGAAACCCCCACGCTTTTAATGCAATCCACCCATGTACGGAATGCTTGTTTTTTCCTATAGTACATCTAACCTGAAAAGCATGGCGGGCGGGGGAAAGTGAAGTCTGCTTGTTCAGACAGTTTTGATGCCCTTGTAAGCTCAGGTAACGTGGGAGTAAAATGATCAAGATGGCAAATAAACGGGTACTTTTACGGGGCAGGTGGTGTTAACTCATTTAATGCGAATGGGGGGAGGCATGTCTGGTTTAAGGTCTGATGGTCGTGAGATATTTGCAGCAAAATTAAATCGCCTTGAGTTTAAAGAACGTGAGTTCGAAGTTTCAAGAAAAATGGCAGAGTACATTGATATGCTGGAATCCTATCTGATGGATTTGGAAGATCGGGTTGTGGCGCTTGAGACGATGCTTGGGCTTCGTGGTATTGACCTTTCTCAATTTAAATAGTGGTTTATCCAAAATAAATATATTGTCTACTTTTACTCCTTTCTTTTCTCTTCGAATAAATATTCTCTTATTATCTCTTTCCTGACCGTGCGCTTTCAGGCCTTTGTTTGAGGCCAAAGGCGTTTTTGGTGCAGGTTTAATTTTATGTAGGGGGTGTTTTATGAACAGGAAACAACGTCGTGTTGGCTGGTTGGGGCGCTTTAAGAAAACGGGCTGGGTTGCGGTTTGCTTTTTCTTTTACGCTTTTTTGCTCGTAGGCGTTCTGGGTTGCGATGAAG
>JAKSCC010000232.1 GCA_022360815.1 Desulfobacterales bacterium | reverse complement strand
GGCCCAAAGCAGGCGTTTTCCTTCCACCATCACCAGGGCTTCGCCGTCGGCAGGCGGTATTATTTTTACTCGGACTGTCTCGCCAGGTGTGTAGCTCGTTTTATCCAGAGTGAGCCCAACTTTTGAAGGATGCGGACTGTCGCCACTGTACCCATACCCCATTCCATAAGAGATCTCGCGCGTGGCGGTAAGACCCGTGGCAGGATCGACCACTTCCACGGCATAGCGCCCCTGGGGCAGTTTAAGGGTATGTACCACCGGCTTTTCTGAGGAAGTGGAAACCACATCTTCCGAGAAGGTGTAACGCTTCTCATTGACCCGGTAATGCCATCCCGAATTGTCACTGTATTCCCAATAGCTGTTGCGATCGATTTTGATCATCCGCACCATCAAATCGTTCACAGCCACCAAGCCACCGGTGGCATCGGCCACCACCAGCTCCACAGGAAAAGAGGCTACAAGAGAAGATTCCGAAAGGTTATCTGGGCATCGCAGGCCGGGCAGGCGCTCTTCGGGAACCCAGAGTCGAGAAAGACGTCGAGTGATGGGCCGCCCACCGCTTTCAAACAGAGTCACGGTGGAGGTAACGGTTAAGGGAGATCGCAATCGGCCAACATCTTCACGAAACTGAAGAGCTCCTTTTCCGTCGCTGTCCAGAGTGGTGCTCCCCAGCCTTGAAGAGGATCGCCAGGAGGCATCCTCCAGCCGGCCAAAGAGAAACCCTTTAAGCTTTTGGGGAAAGCACTCCCTGATGGCGGCCATGCGAGAGGTGCCTTCGACCCGATTTCCCGAAGCCGGAGCCCCGTAAAGATAGCGCCCTGTAATTTTTATTTCATGGTCCAGGGTTTTCACCAACACCGGGCGATCGGAATCCAGCTCCATGGCCATGCGTTCGGGAAGGAATTCTTCCACCTGAAACTCAAAGCTGGCGTCTGCCGTGCGGCCTCGTCCGGGACGGAATCGCACCTCCACGCGCCACCGCCCTGTGGTGGCATCGCCAGGCAGTGCAAGGGTTGTGGAAGCATAACCGGTTTCATCAAGTTCCAGGGTTTCTTGATGGGCCACTTTGCCGGTGGGCTTCATCCACCTGAGGTAAAGATTTTTTATCTCGGCCATCTCGCCGTCTTGATTTCGCACCAAAACAGAGAGAGGCACACGCTCTGACGGACGATAAAGGTCCCGCGGTGCAAAGGGGTAAATCTCCACTGGACGATCGGGTCTTCCGGTGATGGCAAAATCCGAAAGATCGTTTCGAGGAGAGGAGGTGGTGAGCCAGGCTATGTCTGCCTTATCGCCATTTTCTATTTCTGCCTTGATGAGAGAGGCTTTGCTTATACGGCTGGCTCGACTTTTAAAAAGCCCAAGTTCATCGGTAAAGCCCTCATCAATTTTATACCCCTTGCGATCATAAAACCTGACCCACACCCCTTGAAGGGCCTTACCCGTGGCAAGGGAGGAGACCGCCACAACCGACTCCTCTTTGTAGGTACGCAAAGAGAGGCCCAAGTCCGTCACCATAAAAAAGGAGGTCTGGTGGCCATAGGGAAACGCTCCGGGGCGCTTGAGCACAGCAAAGTAGAGCCCAGGTTCGGCAAAGGCCTCCATCTCTTCAAGGGGAATATGGCGCACCACGCGTCGATTCTTCTCCGGGTTTAGCTGGAAACGCCCGGTATAAACCAGCGTGGCATATTCCTTCACATCTTCAAGGGCGTAAACGCCCATGTTCGAGGTGGGATTTTGCCATCTCACAAAACGCTGCATCCCCTTTTTATTGATTCGAAAAAAGGTAAGGTCCACCTCAGGAACATTGATGGTGGCAATGGGTAGACCCGACGCAATCCCTTTTGGCAGCACCAACCCGCTTGAGGCAAAGGCCACGGCAGGCTCCACCTTACGGGTTGTAACATGCCGCCTGACCTGATGCCCCAAACGTTCACCAGACTCCGACTCCATGCTCTCCAGCACTGTAACCGTGTAATGTGTTTTGGCCTCCACATGGGGAAACCAAAGTCGCCTGGCATCTTGGGATAGAACCCAACCGCCATCGGCCAGGGAGTCTCCCACGGTTACCCGCACCATATCGTCATGGCGAAATGACCGCGAAAGGGGTTCGGAAAAGAGAATGGAAAGGGCCGGGCCGTTGTCATATTCACGCTCTCCGATGTCGAGAACGCGAAAACCGGTCTGCGCAAAAACGCCAGACGGTGCCCCTGTCAAAATCAAAAGAGTAAGAAGAGAAAAAAAGGTGAGAATGCGCTTCATGGGTGCCTCGTATCCGGTGTGTGCGTGATGGCTCCGAAAAGTTGAAAAAGCAGACGCCTTTCATGTGGATCAACCAGATAAAGGCGTCTGCTTTTTAAAAAACTAAAATTTACTCCTGCGTCATTTTTGCATAACGATCTGCCTCAGAACGGTTTCCTTTGGCTCGGTATATTTGGCTGACAGCGCCATAAACCGATGCCGCAATGGATGGATCTTCCAGGGCAAGCTTTAAATAGCTCTCGATAAGCTGAGTAGACGTATCACCTTCCTGGGCCCTTAAGGCAGC
>JAKSCC010000266.1 GCA_022360815.1 Desulfobacterales bacterium | reverse complement strand
GATTCAACGCTTCGGTGATCCCCCAGCCCCCTAAGTAGGCGTTGGCGGTGATGGGGTGCATTGGGCTTTGTGCGAGGGGTGTGCCTTTATCAAGGTGGGTGAAGGTTTCCCCCTCTTTTTCAAGTTCACCAATCCTTCCCATGAGGTTGTCGCCCTCAACCCAGGCAATGGAGGGTGAGAGCCCCATGGAACCCGCCATCTTCTCAATCGCCTTGGCAAGTCCTTTGGGGTTGAGACCTCCGGCGTTGCTCACCACTCGAACGCCTTTTTTAAGGCAGCTTTCAAGCACCTGCTCCAGTTGTTTGAGAAAGGTCGAGGCATACCCTGATGCCGGACTCTTTTGGTAGGACTTAAAGAGAATGGCCATGGTGAGTTCGGCCAGATAGTCGCCGGTGAGCACATGGATCTCTCCACCATCGACCATCTCTTTCATGGCCGAGAAGCGATCCCCGTAAAATCCGCTGCAGTTGGCAATGATAAGATGATCCGTCGCATGGGGGTGTGGCATGGCATGGCTCCTTTCGCCTTCGGCGAGTCGCTTTTTTGAAAAAAAGCTCCGCAAAAAACTTTTCTATTGTCCCAATGATTTAAAAACCTGTTTGTCAAACATTTCAGAAGATTTTGCCCCCGGCAGGGCCGCCGGAGGCGAATGATAAAAAATTTTCCTATCAGGCACCGATGAACTGGGGCTTTCGCTTCTCTTTAAATGCGGAGATGCCTTCGGCGGCATCTTGGGTTCCGATAACGTTTACAAGGGCCTCAGACAGGTCGTACAACGCCTCTTCAAGGGGTTTTTCCTGGGCCTGGGCAAAGGCCTCTTTGCCCATTTTAAGACCCATGGGGCTTTTGGAGGCGAGGGTCTCAAGCATCTTATCCACCTCTTTTTCAAGGGTCTCTTTGGGTGCAAGAGAGGTGACAAGGCCCATGGTAACCGCCTCCGATGAGGAGATCATGCGTCCTGTGAGAATCATCTCCATGGCTTTTTTTCGTGGAACGTTTCGAAAGATCAGGGCACCGATCATCATGGGAAAGAGCCCGACGTTTACCTCAGGGGTCCCAAATCGGGAGCTCTCTTCGGCCATCACCAGATCGCAGGCGAGCATGAGGCCGATCCCTCCTGCAAGGCAGAACCCTTTCACCATGGCAAGTGTGGGTTTGGGGCAGGTGGCAAGACGGTAAAGAAGCCTGGCATAGTTTTTGGCCACGGGCAGAGCGTCTTGGTGGGAGGCGATGGCAGAGCCCAGATCGGCACCTGTGCAAAAGGCTTTGTCACCAGATCCGGTTACAAGGATTGCCCGGATGCTTTTATCGTTTTCCGCCTGATCAAGGGCATCAAGGAAGAGGGCGATGGTCTCAGGGTTCAGGGCGTTTCTTTGAAGCTCCCGGTTGATGGTGATGCGAGCCACAGCGTTTTGGGTTGTGTAGAGAAGAGGCGTGGGGTCACTCATGGTTTCACCTTTATGTTCCGGTTTTATCGGAGAGTTCACTGCAGTCAGGGGTTGGTTCAAGTGCCACAAGGATCTCTCCGGGCATCACCTGAGCTCCGGGTTCGGCCTGAATGGCGGTTACAATGCCGTCTACAGGAGCGCTTAAGGTGGTCTCCATCTTCATGGCGGAAAGGGTGATCAAAGGGGTTCCTTGGGTCACCTCATCGCCCTTTTGAACAAGAATCGCCACCACCACCGATGGCATGGGAGGGGTGACGTCACCCGGGGCGTCAGCCTCTTGTGAGCCCGTGTCCGGGGCGGCAAAAGCGTCTTTCACCTCGACAGAGGTCCCGTTTAAGGTGATGCGTTTTCCGCCATCCATGCTTTCTATGTAGACGAGTCTTGATTTTCCGTTGATAAAAAGGTGCATGCGCTTTTCGTCAATGGGTACGGCCGATACGGTGTAGGCGGTGTTGTTGATCTCGGTTTCAAACCCTTCCTGGGTGATGGCGCACGTAAAGGTTGTCTCTTGTGTTGGTGTTTTGCATCGGTATTCCATGTTTCATCCTTTCGCCATATTTTTTAATCTGACGGCTCCGCATAATGTCGGGGTTGGTTTTGTTGCGGTTTAGATCATACCGGCGATAATCTCTTTCATGATTTCAGTGGTGCCGCCTCCAATGGAGAGAATGCGATTGTCCCTGTAGAGCCTCTCCACCAGGGTTTCGCGCATGTAGCCATACCCACCAAAGAGTTGAACCGCCCCATGGGTGACCTGATCGCTTACCGAGCATGCAAAATTTTTGGCCATGGAGATCTCCTTGATCTGGTTGACCCCGGCGTTCATCTTGGCGGCCACGCGGTAGGTAAACTCCCGGCTTACCTCCACAAGGGTTGCCATCTCCACCAGCTTGTGGCGGGTCACCTGAAAGCCGTTTAGTTTCTTGCCAAACGCCTCCCTCTCTTTGGTGTAAGAGAGGGCCTCTTCAAGGGCGAGTTGGGCGGTCATATTGGCCATGATGCTTAAAAAGAGGCGTTCGGCCTGAAAGTTCTCCATGATGGTGTAAAACCCCATGTTTTCCTGGCCAATAAGGTTTGATGCCGGCACCCTGCAGTTATCAAAGAAGATCTCCGCCGTATCCGAGGCCCACCAGCCCATCTTTTTCAGAGGGCGCCCCACCGAGTAGCCCGGGGTCTCTTTTTCGATAAGAAGAAAACTGATTCCTTTGGCACCCTTTTCTCCGGTGCGCACGGCCGCCGTAAGCTGGTCGGCTCGCATGCCGCTGGTGATAAAGGTTTTGCTGCCGTTTACGATGTAGTGATCCCCCTCTTTAACGGCCTTGGTTCGAAGGCTGGCCACATCTGAGCCGCATCCGGGTTCGGTGATTCCAAGGGCGGAGATGCGCTCGCCCCTGAAAACGGGCTTGGCAAATTTTTCAATCTGTTCAGGGGTCCCTTTTTTTAAGATCGGCGGAAGCCCGATGGCCAGAGAGAGAAGACCCGCCGTAAAGCCACCGGAGCCTGCCCGCATGAGCTCTTCGGTGAGGACCACCATGTCGAAGATATCCCCTCCGCTGCCGCCCACCTCTTCGGGAAATCCCACCCCGAAAAAACCCAGCTCTCCGAAAAGCGGGTAGAGCGCTCTGGGAAACTCGCCCTCCTCCTCCCAGGCGTTGATGTAAGGAAGGACCTCTTTTTTTATCACCTCACGAATCGATTTTCGCAGCTGCTTGTGTTCGGCCGTAAAATAGCTGAGATCTGGTGGGTTTTTTGTCATGGGATTTTCCTTTCTCCAGGTTTGGGGCCATTTTCAGCGGTGCCGGCAAAGGCTTGGGCACACTCCATCCACCGCCGTGCGGTCTCTCCTTTTACGTCAAGGTCGGTGTCATCCACGTGGCGCCTCTGGGTGACCACCAGGCAGAACGCTTCAGCCGGCCCAGAGACCGATTGGGAAGCGGTTTCATCTCCCCAGCACCAGGGCTCACCCGTTGGGCTGGTAAGGCGGACGAAGATGTTCTCTTTTGGCATCTCAAAGCCGCGTACCAGAAAGCTCCATCCAAGGGTCCCTGCGCCTAAATGGGCAATGTGTTTGAGTCGGTGGGTGGCGGGGCGCTTGAGCCCGAATGCATCGACGATATCCTGACCATGGGCCCAGGTCTCCATAAGCCGGGCTGTGGCGGATGAGCGGGCTCCCAGATCGCGTCCGTACCAGGGAAGACGCTCTTTGGGTGAGACGGAGGAGAAGGCCTTCAGAAGCCGGCTGCTTTCATGGCTCCACCAGGCCAGAAGCTCAGCTGAAGAGAGGGGGGCTCCTGTGGCGTTGATTGTTTGATGGGCTTCATCAAAATTGGCGACACTGGCCATGAGGGTGCGGGCCTGATTTTGAAATGCATCGGGGTCTTGAATGGAGAGAGACGCGGCCCGATCAAACCAGGCCAGGTGGGTGATCTGATCTTTTACCGTCCATCTGTAAAAGGGGGTGGGGGTTTGCCACTGTTCGTCAGACAAATCCGTGAGCACAGCTTTCAGGGCCGATT
>JAKSCC010000049.1 GCA_022360815.1 Desulfobacterales bacterium | reverse complement strand
ATCTTATTGATGAGTTTTTTCATGTCGATACTCCGTTTGCATAGGGTTCATAAAACAACCGTATTGATGGTTTTGCAAAAAGCCTCTCTTCCGCGTATGGAGCCAAAAACCATGGAATTGTTGCTATATTTTCTCCCACAACCCCATGAATTCGCCCTGGGCATCTGCTTTTTACAAACGCACAATTGTTACTTCAACAGTGATAACCAATCCAAAAGCCCTTGTCGATAAATAAAACCACACCTGCGGAATGGTAAGATATTGGTATCGAATGCACCCCTAACAGTACAGTGTTTTTCAAGCAAGTTTCACTCCAAAAACATCTCTTCCCAGCACCTTTTTTACACCAACCCAACCCCATTGCTTGCCCCAACTTTCCGGGCATGATAGGGTCGCTTGTTTTTTTATTTTTGCGTAACGCACCAATCCCACTTAATAAAGCATTCACCCTATGATTCATCTGACCCAAATCACTCGACAGCACGGCAATCAAATCCTCTTTAACAAGGCAAGCCTCTCCATCCTTCCAGGCACTCGCACCGGACTGGTGGGGGCCAACGGCACAGGAAAATCGACTCTCTTTCGACTCATCACCGGAGAAGAGGAACCCGATGAAGGAGAGATCTCCATCGTCAAAAAGACCTCCATCGGCTACTTCTCCCAGGAGACAGGAGAAATGGCGGGCAGGACCGTACTTGAAGAGGTGATGGCTGCAGCCGGAAACGTTTCAAAGCTTGCACGCGAAATGGCTGAAATGGAAGCCCAGATGGCTGTTCCCATGGACGATGATGTCATGGCCGAACTCCTCGAACGCTACGGAGACGTAACCGAAGCCTTTGAAAACCGAGGAGGCTACGACTTAGAGCCCAGAGCCAAAGCGATCCTCACGGGTCTTGGAATCGGCCCCGAAGACCATCAGCGCAGAGTCGAATCCTTCAGTGGTGGATGGAAGATGCGCATCGCCTTGGCAGGCATCCTTCTCACCAACCCCGACGCCCTTCTTCTGGACGAACCCACCAACCATCTGGACATGGAGTCCATTGTCTGGCTGGAAGAGTGGCTGGTGAAAGAGTACAAAGGGGCCCTTCTCATGACCTGCCACGACCATGAGTTTATGAATCGTGTGGTCAAACGTACCGTTGAAGTGGCCAACAAAACCCTGACAACCTACGGCGGCAACTACGACTTTTACTTGAAAGAGAGGAAAATCCGAAGGGAGCAACTCATGGCCAGCTACCGCAGACAGCAAGAGATGCTGGCCAAAGAAGAAGAGTTCATTGCCAAATTTGCCGCAAGGGTCTCCCATGCGGCCCAAGTGCAGTCCCGCATCAAAAAACTTGAAAAGATCGAACGCATCGAGCTGCCGCCGGAAAGCCGTACCATCACCTTTGAATTTGACGAGCCCCCCCGCTCTGGAGATGATGTGGTCCGCTTAAAAGACCTTGGAAAAGTCTGGAGTCAAGAGGATGGTGAGAAAAAGCCGGTTTTCAGTGGGGCCAATGGTATGGTCAAACGCGGTGAAAAAGTTGCGGTGGTCGGCGTTAACGGTGCTGGAAAATCAACCCTTCTCAAAATCGTTGCCGAAAAAACAGCCCCCACCCAAGGCGAAATAAACATCGGGGCCAACGTCCACACGGGCTACTTCAGCCAGCACGCCATGGACGTGCTGGATCCTAAAAAAAGCATCTTTGATACCGTGCAAGAGGCCTTGCCCACCGCAGGAATCGGAGTAATCCGAAATCTCTGTGCTGCCTTTCTTTTCTCTGGAGACGATGTCTACAAACGCATTGACATGCTTTCCGGCGGAGAAAAAAGCAGAGTTGTACTTGCCACCCTTTTGGCCCGGCCTTTAAACCTTCTGATTCTGGATGAGCCCACCAACCATCTTGATATCCAGTCTCGAGAGATCCTTCTTGAAGCCTTGAAACGGTTCCCTGGAACCGTTATTCTGGTAAGCCACGACCGCCACTTCCTGCGCTCTCTTGCAACCCGCGTTTTCGAAATTGATCATGGTGAGATGATAGCCTACGAGGGCGACTACGACTATTATCTGAGCAAATCAGAAAAGGTCGCCTCATAAACCAACACGCTTCCATTCATCCAAAATCAAAAGCACAGCAACCATTTTCAAGGATATAAAGATATGGGCAAAGTCACTTGGCGCCCCGGAAATATGATCTACCCTCTTCCTGCGGTGATGGTCTCCTGCGGTGAGACCGAAGAGGAGTACAACATCATCACCATCGCATGGACCGGTACCATCTGCTCGGACCCTCCCATGTGTTACATCTCGGTTCGCCCCAACCGGCACTCCTATGACATTCTCAAGCGCACCAAAGAGTACGTCATCAACATCACCACCCAAGAGCTGGCCAAAGCAACGGACTGGTGTGGGGTGAGATCTGGAAGAAAGTACAACAAATTTTCGGAGATGAGCCTGACCCCTGGAAAAGCCCAAAAGGTGAATGCACCCATCATTGAAGAGGCTCCTCTTCATCTGGAATGCAAGGTCAAAGAGATTGTCCCCTTGGGCACCCACGATATGTTTATAAGTGAAATCGTTAACGTCCAGGCTGACGAACGTTATCTGGATGAAGAGACGGGCACCTTTCATCTCGATCAGGCAAACCCCATCTGCTACAGCCACGGCCAATACCACAGCCTGGGCAAAAAGCTGGGAAAATTCGGATTTTCTGTAGAGAAAAAAAAGAGAAAAAAGAAGAGGTGCAAAATCTTATCAACACGCAAAAAAAAGAAGTAACAGTAGCACCGTCTGTCTTCACAATCTCAACGAAATCTAATCGAGGCCACCTCTATTCAGAAATGCAACTTTGAAATCAAAAACAATTCACACACAAGCAAAACCTTGCGGCTTTTGCTTAACAACGCTTGTTGAGTGACCAGCCGATCTCTTCCCATGCCGTAGCCATTACCGGATTGCGTTTTAAATAAGCGTTGACCTTATGCTCTGGCACACGATTAAAAACAGGTACTGATGCCCTAAAGGCATAAAAAGGGGAACTGCCTACAGAGGATGTGGATTGGATTCGTCCATTTGAGAGTTATTCTTGGAAAGAATTTCACTTTTAAACCACCAATGGTGTCTGTTATCGTCCCCATGCTATTTGCCCCCATGCCAAAACCCATTCCAAGAATTCCACCTATCACTTTTTCTCCAATTTTAAGCAATGCCGCTGTTGTTTTTTCGATAACTGAGATTTGAGAAAAAAAGAAACGATGACACTGACGAGAAAACCTGGCGCTGGGATTGTTTTCATAGAATTCCAAATCCATCATTGATATGGCCCATTAATCACGCCTCGATCTTGCGCAAAACCATTGCCCTTCACTACCCAACCCACCGTTTTATAGGCAAGCATCTTCCTTATTTTATAGATACATCCTCAACATGGGCCCTCCCAAGTTTTGGATATCACCCAATAGGATCCAACTTATATACAGAATTCTATTTTTAAACTGTCCACATAATGGGGAAGCCTAAAAAGTTACCGACAACATTTTAGGCTTGTTAAGCCGCTTCGAAGAGGTAAAAATTCAGATTACCTAAATTTAAAAATGAAGGGGGCAACCATGGCAAAAAAAATAAAAATCTATTCCGAGCACCTTGAGCCACAAGCACTTGTCCAATTCCACAGTGCTATGGAGCAGGATTTCAGCATTCAGGGCGCTCTGATGCCAGACGCCCATGTGGGGTACTCGCTGCCTATTGGTGGCGTTGTTGCAACGGAAGGTGTCGTGGTTCCAGCATGGGTTGGTTACGATATTGGGTGCGGTATGTGCGCCCTTCCCACATCTTTTGACGCCAACCAGATAAAAGAAAATAAAGATAAAATTTTCGATAAAATTTACAAGGTGATACCCGTCGGGTTTTCCGTAAACAGCACCCCAACGGCAAGCGATCTTAACCCACAAAATCTCGCTAAACACGGCCGGAGAGCTTTTGAAAATCGAAAAGGATTTAAAGCCTTGGGAACATTAGGTGGAGGAAATCATTTTATCGAAATTGGTGCCGATGAAAATCAGCAGATTTGGGTGATCATCCACTCCGGCTCTCGTGGCGTGGGCCATGGAATTGCAACCGAGTACATGAAGGTCGCTTCTGGTATTGGAAAAGCAAAAGAGGGACACTACCCTCTCAAAGAAGAGAGCCCTGAAGGACTCGAATATATCAACGATATGAATTGGGCCTTGGCCTTCGCCCTTGAAAACAGGAAGGAAATCATGCACCGAACCGTGTTTGCCATCTCCCAATTTTGCGTTGGCGAGGCCCACTGGGAAAACCTGATCAACAGAAACCATAACCATGCTGAGTGTAAAAACGGTCTCTGGATTCATCGTAAAGGCGCAACCCATGCTGAAAATGGCATGCTGGGCGTGATTCCCGGCAACATGAGAGATGGCTCATTCATTGTTCGTGGAAAAGGAAACCCAGAAAGCCTCTACTCAAGCTCTCACGGAGCCGGACGTGTCCTTGGGCGCAGACAAGCCAAAAGAACCCTGAAGCTGGAAGATTTCAAGAAAACCATGGATGGTATTAAAGCGATGGTGGGCAAGTCCACCCTTGATGAGTCGCCAATGGCCTACAAGGATATTTTCGAAGTAATGAAACGTCAAAACGATCTGGTGGATGTCCTGTGTCATGTGGCCCCTATTCTCAATATCAAGGGATAATGAGCCGCTTTGGACAATTTATAGGAGCCTATAATGAAATCCACTCCATTTAAACAATCCCTAATTCTTTCCGTGCTCCTTGTTCTTGTGTGTATCGGATGTGCATCCAAACAAAATACACCAAAATTAAACAGCACCCTGACTCCAGGATGGGATACAATAAAAACCTCTTTCACATCCGCTGTAAAAGATCCCCATACCTGGCTACCCCTTTTAGGAGCATCGATTTTCCTGATAGAGGATTATGATGAACAAGTCTCAAGCTGGGCTGTTAAACACACCCCGATTTTTGGAAGTGCTTATGACGCGTTAGACTACAGCGACAAGTTAAAGAACCTATCGAGAACCAATTACTTTGTTACAGTTATAGCCCTACCTGCCGACACGATCCAAATAGGGATTTACGATAAATCCATCAACCTGGCCTTTGGACTTTCCGCTTTTTCTATTAACAGCAATATCACATCCTCCCTTAAAAAAATTTCTGACAGAAACCGCCCAAACAATTCAAACAATCTAAGTTTTCCCTCTGCCCATGCATCTTCATCCACAATTTCTGCCAGACTCTCCTCACGTAATATTGAAAAAGTGACCATTTCCAAAACAGCAAAAAGAGTGTGGCAATTCTCGTCGATGTCAATAGCGGGCTTAACCAGTTGGGCGAGGGTTGAAGGGGGAATACATTATCCATCAGATGTTCTGGCGGGTTATGCGTTGGGTAATTTTATAGGGGCTTTTCTAAATGACGCTTTTATTGCCCCCGACTATCAACATCGCATACATATCGACACATATATCAACACTTCACAAGAAATCTATTTTTCCATCACATTCCAGTTTCAATAACCAACGGACTGTATTGCATTGTCTCCCAGAGACAAACAGATCAAACCTGCCTTAAAAAGGCACTTCAAAACCGTAGGTTTTGCCGAATAAGATTTGGGAAATTCTGTGACCGGCTCAACGGCATGGCCAGACACTTGAGGCGCTTACAAATGGCAGACATCACCGCTTGTTTTTCAGCGTCTCAATCTCCCATGAACCGAAGGTAGCCCAGCGCGATAAAGCGAATACCTTAGCGCAGGCTGTGCTACCGTAAACTAGGCATTGGGTATGCTAACTGACCCTTAAAAGGGTTTAGGGCAGATGATTATTTATCGGCAGAAACAGCCAAAAAGACCGGGTAGTTTGTCAGCTCATCCCAATCCTCATCAGTAAGCTCGGAAGACTTAGTGTACTCCGGGTAATGCCATTTAATGTTTTTAAATCCAACAGATTCAAAAATCTTGTGATAGCTTTCTTTACCCCAGTTATAATTGGTAATACTCTCATCTTGGTTTCGAAAATAGACCTCGTATTTTTCGCCTTCAGCAGGTGGTTTATTAAAGCTGGTATAAAAATCGCAACACGTTATTGAGTTACTTGGAGATTTCCCCAATATACTGGTAATTCCAACCGTCCTGCCATTGTTATCCAGATTGCAATACATGGTTTCACACATTCTTCTTAAGCTATCAGTACAACTCGCATAATTTAAAAGATATGCATGAAAAACAAGGTCAAATTTGTGATCACTTCGAAATGATTCTCCATTATCATGTATATACGAAATTGGCATATCTGATGGAGTGTTCTTTGTAGCATCTTCAATCATGCGAATTCCATAATCAACTCCAGTCACATCCTTAGCGCCAAGTTTGCAAAAAAGGCGACTGTAACTCCCAGAACCACAAGCCAAGTCCAATATGCTGTTATTTTCTATATTACCTATCAATCTGAGAATTGTGTGCCTTTCCATATAAATCCGAAAAGGATGGGTCTCTTTCTCTACACTATATGCGTTTATAAATTTCGCTGTTTTAAACATAAGTAACCTCCCATGAGTGTAAAATCACCTAATTATGATTGGTTTTAATACTGGGTAGCGCCTTCACCCAACACCCAAGAGGTCATTATAAGCGCCTTATTCACGGCTTACCTCCTCAAAAGAGGCTGCCGAGTAACGCGGTTTTATTTTGGAGTGGTTCCTAATAATACTTAGAAACAGTAAGATATCTAATTTTCTCCGAGAGGGTAGATGATTATTTATCAGCAGAAACAGCGAAAAAGACAGGATAAGTGATCAGCTCCTGCCAATTTTCTTCAGTAAGCAAGGTAGACTTATTATACATCGGCAGATACCACTTGATATTTTTAAAACCAACAAATTTTAGAATCTTGTGGTAGCTTTCTTTACTCCAGTTATAATTACTAATGCTTTCATCTTGGCCTCGGAAATAGACCTCATATCTTTCACCCTCGGAAGGTGGTTTATCGAAGGTAGTATAAAATTCGCAGCATGTTATTGCGTTACCTGGACATTTACCTAACATACTCATAATTCCAACCATACGACCGTTATTGTTCAGGTTACAATAAATGGTTTCACACATTCTTTTTAGCGAATTATTACAGCTTGCATAATTTAAAAGGTATGAATGAAAACAAATGTCAAATTTCTGATCACCTCGAAACGATTCGCCATTATCATGTACGTAAGAAATTGGCATATCTGAAGGAGTACTCTCTATAGCATTTTCAATCATGCGAATCGAATAATCGACACCAAGAACATTTTTGGCACCATACTCACAGAAAAGACGGCTATAGGCTCCAGAACCACAAGCCAAGTCTAATATGCTGGCATTTTTTATATCACCAAGCAGTTTCAATATTGTATGCCTTTCCATGTAGAGGCAAAAAGGGTGGGTGTCCTTCGTTAGGGCATAAGCGCGTACAAATTCAGTTGTGTTATACATACTCACACCTCTTGTGGCAGTAAAAGCACTTAATTTTAATTGATTTTAAGACTGGGTAGCGCTTTCACCCAACACCCAAGAGGTCCTTATAGAGCGCCTTATTCACGGCCCACCTCTCCAAAAGAGGCTATGATACCGCTCAATGATATCTTTACCTATACTACTTCTTGGCTCCAAGGTCTGCCAGATCAGTAATCGATCCAATAACCAAATAACCACTTCCTATCATAGCTTGAATTTTATCTTTTTGGTTTATCGCATGTTGATCGCCCATCGTCACCAGTATTGGCTTTGGAGACTTGGTTAATGCTTCGGTAGTGGACCAAATTTGTGATTTTGTGCTATAGAGTACATTTTTGAACTGCTATTTAAAAGTACATTGCCCAAAGTATGGTACTGATCAGATAAAGAAATCGGGTAAAAGCCCATCGGGAGAGCAACGCTATCGCTGTTGCAATCCAGACTGCTCT
>JAKSCC010000134.1 GCA_022360815.1 Desulfobacterales bacterium | reverse complement strand
GATCTCTTGCGTCGGCATGATGGTTAGTCTGAATACTTAAAAAAGTAAACTTCGTCAGAATAAAACAAAAAAGGGGGCATGGCAAGAAAAAAAACCATGCCCCCCTTATAGTTTAGGGTCGGGTGCAAAAGCACCTCCGATGTCAGGTTTTTTAGCCCGGAAGCCTCTTACAGCTTGGAGACGAGCTCTTCGGTTACGGCTTTCATGTCGTTTTCACCGGCCAGGGTGATGTATTTGGTGGCACCATTTTTTTCAGCCACGGCCTTGAAGTAGTAGGCGGCTGCCAGGGTGCCGTCATCGTCGTTGTAGTAGATGGCGTGACGCTTGTCGATGGCGGCATCATCCTGGTCGTCGGCGCGGGAAGAGAGGGTGCCACCGCAGACGCGGCACTTGTCGCCGTTGGGCTTGATGGCTTCGATGCCGATGTTGTTGGGGTGGTTGGGGTCGTTTTCGCAGAGGCGGCGACCGGTAATGCGCAGTTTGGCAATTTCTCGGTCGAGAACGATCTCTACCACATAGTTGAGTTCCATACCGGCAGACTTAAGGGATTCATCGAGTTTTTCAGCCTGGACCTTGTTTCTGGGGAAGCCGTCAAGGAGCCATCCCTTGGCACAGTCTTCCTGCTGAAGGCGATCGAGGATCATGGGGATGGTGATGTCGTCGGGAACGAGGTCGCCTGCATCGATAAAGCTTTTTGCTTTTTTGCCCAGCTCGGTACCGCCTTTGATGTTTTCACGGAAGATGGCGCCGGATTCGATGTGGGGAAGGTTGTACTTCTCTTTGAGAATGGAACCCTGAGTGCCTTTGCCGCTTCCGTTGGGGCCGAAAAATAAGATGTTCATGTGAAAATCCTTTCTCTTGGTGTATGGTCTCAAACCTTATTTAGTAAACACGTGCTGGAGTCTTTGGTGTCACGCGGCTCCACTGCGTTTTATCCTTGAGTTGCCGGGTTGTCATAACCCAGGTGGATTCCTCTATAATGAATCTTTAGGCAATCTGCAATGGCTTATGCGGCCAGGGATGGGCCCCTATATCGATATTTTTTTACATAACCATCAAAAAAGTTTAAGTAATAGAATGTTTTGCTCTTGTCAAGAAAGATGATTGGGTTTATTTGGGGCGGGGTGTCCTGAATTTTTATTAAAAATAGAGGTACTAGGGTCTGTTATGATAAAGGTGGGATTGACCGGAGGGGCGGCTTCGGGGAAGACAACCGTGTGCGGTCTGTTTCGAGCAAAAGGCGTGGCTGTTTGCATTGCCGATGATTTGGCGCGGCAGGCGGTGGCCCCAGGTTCTGATGGTTTTCAGGGCGTGGTGAATCATT
>JAKSCC010000064.1 GCA_022360815.1 Desulfobacterales bacterium | reverse complement strand
TAAATTAAGTCTCTCTTATCATACCTCTCAGGGCGCAAACAACCAGATGTTGACGCTGCGCCCCTCTTTTATCAGCACGTTTCAAATATAAAAAAGCCCTTCGCACACTGTGCAAAGGGCCTTTTTCTACCAGTATCGCTTCAACGGACCAAACTATCTTCCCTATCCAATGGGAAGAACCACACGCCCGTACTGCTCGTTAAGCACTTCAGCCATGGCCAGATAGATGGCGCTGAAACCGCAAACGATGCCTTCATAGCCGGCAATGGTTCCGATAAGGGCTGAGCCTGTCCAGTCCCGAGCAGCAAGAAGGAAAAAAAGCAGCGTCAAAGAGCCAAAGACAAACTGAAGCGCTTTATTTGCTGTGAGGGTTCCAAAAAACATAAACAAGGTAAAAAGACCCCACATAAAGAGATACCATCCCATAAAAGCGTGGGGTGTCGCCTCAATCCAGCCCAACTTGGGCATCAGAATAAGGGCCACGAGAGTCAGCCAAAAGAGCCCGTAAGAGGTAAAGGCTGTCATTCCAAACGTGTTGCCCTTTTTAAACTCAAGAATACCCACGATGATTTGAGCCAGTCCGCCGTAAAAAATACCCATGGCCAAGATCATGGCGCTTATGGGAAAAAAACCTGCGTTGTGAATATTAAGCAAGACTGTCGTCATTCCAAAACCCATAAGCCCCAGAGGACCGGGGTTTGCCAAATCTTCTTTCATTGTTCATCTCCTTCACATTTTTATTGCCTCACATCCCTTATACTTCAGCAGAGGGAATACCTATGGGCGCGCTGACACCTCATCGGTCCTCTGCATTTATCCTTGATTGCATGATGCTATCCTTAATCTTGGAGTCAAAAAAGAAAAACCCTCTTAACTCACTTGTAAATAAGGACATACGGCAATTTTCAGATAAATGAACGATGGGTTATAGCAGAAAAGGCATGAATGGCGCAACGGAAAGCCTCGCTGTTCCTTACTTTGAAGCCCAATTTCCCTTAAAAAAAATGCAAACGTACCCGCAACCGTTGCCTTGGTCTTGCCACTATTAGCAGGAGTGACAAAAGTCTATGGAAATACAGTTCCATAGAGGAGAAACTGTCATATAAGACCCAACCATAACATCTCTTGCAATGTAAAGCAAAAAACATCGCCCCAACAGAGAACAACCCTCTGATATATTTTAAATATTGAAAATAAATATTTCTTATTGTTAAAATAGAAGATATATTAAAATATGAAATACTCACAAAACCCAAAGCAATGAGCTATTAAACAGATCCAACCCACCAACCCAAGGAGACTCGTGATGATACCGTTACAAAAATTGGAATTGGTTCTGGTCGTGTGCGCAGGTGTTGTGGCTCTCTTTTTATCCCCCCTTCTCCCTTTAAACCTTAGCGTTGGAAGGTTGATTATCGAGCTGTCGGCGCTCCTTCTCTTTCAAAATCTATTGCGTGAACTTGCCCTGCTTGTGGGCCGAGGAAAAGAGGTGCTGCCTGAAGTGCCTCGAGCCGGGCTGGGAGGTCTGACAGGAGGCCTCGGATTGGTGGTGGGCTGGATTCTCTTTGCAACAAACCCGGAAGCCACCTTCTATATGGCACCTTGGAAATGGGCTTTGGCAATTACAGGCTCACTCTTTATGGGCTATCTCTTGAGAGACCTCATGCTCACCAAGACCCCCTTTTTTATCTCCTACGAAAAAGGACACGCTCAGGTCACATTCTAACCCCTTGGCCTTCTATAACAAAAAAGTGTTTCCAAACGGGGCGCTTCGGCCATCCACAAAGTCCTCATCAAGTCGGTGAGGACTTTGCAGTTGCAGTCTTTGCCACATAACCCAAAAAGCTGCCCCTAACAGAAACATCTTTCCCGCCAAAAACACACTTCCCCTGAACCAACCCTTCAAAACCCCATAAACTGACACGTGCTATTTTAGAAGCAACCTCTCTTTCCTCCTAAGAGTGTAACGGATAGAGCCAGACAGATGTATTTCATGTATGATCCACCTTAAAGTTAGGAAAGACATAAAGTTTTAAATAAAACTTATTTTTCTTGTTGACAGCCATATGGCGGCCCGCTACCATTTGCTCATTCAAAGTTTGAAGATTCTAACTTTTTCACTCCAACAAGGCCCAGGAGAAAAGGCCATGACTCCCTTAAGCCAAACCCCTCCGATAAATAAAAACGATCTTAGCAGCTACTTTGCATCTGAAGATGGCAGCCCCCTAACAGAAGCATTTAAAAAAATGACAACCGTTCACGCAGGAGGCAAGGCAGCCCCCATTGCCCCTGAAAAGATAACGGAGACCTTTGCCTCGCTCACCGCCCTGCCCCGACACGGAAAAACGGCCGCTTACATCCATGTGCCCTTTTGCGAAAGCCACTGCCTCTACTGCGGATTTTACCGGAAAAAGTATGACAAAGCGCAGAGCAGAGCGTATGCCGATGCCCTTGTTGCTGAACTTCGAGCAACCGCCGACTGCCCACTTCAGAACAGCTCACCCATCCACGCCGTCTATCTTGGAGGAGGGACCCCCACCTCCCTTGAAGCGCCGGACTTAAAACGCATCCTTACGACCGTTAGAGAGTGCCTCCCCCTTGCAAATGATTGTGAAATCACCGTAGAGGGGCGCATCCACAATTTCGGCCCCGACAAAATGGAGTCCTGTCTGGCCGGCGGAGCCAACCGTTTTTCCATCGGAGTTCAAACCTTCGATACCGCGCTTCGCCAGTCCATGAAACGGCTTGCCGACAGGAAGACGGTTCTTTTGGCTCTTGCCCGGCTCAAAGAATACGACCAGGCGGCTGTGATCATTGATCTGATCTACGGGTTTCCCAACCAGACCATGGAGATGTGGCAAGAAGATATTCGCATCTTTCAATCGCTTGAGCTTGACGGGGTGGACCTTTATCAGCTGAAAACCTTTGAAGGAACCCCCCTTCATGCAGCCATTGAAAGAGGAAAGCTCCCCAAAGGAGGCGACCAGAGCCAGAGGGCACAGATGTACGCCGCAGGTGTCGAGATGATGGATGCCGCCCACTACCGCAGGCTCTCCGTCAACCACTGGGGACGCACCACGCGAGAGCGAAATATCTACAACCACATGATGAAGAGCCCTGCCCATTGCCTCCCCTTCGGCCCCGGAGCCGGCGGCACGGTGCAGAATCACTTCCTCTTTCTGGAGTCGGATTACGACACATGGCGGGATGCGGTGATGCAGAAAAAGCAAAAGCCCATCGCCATGATGCAGAAAGGGAAACCTCACGCGACACTTGAAAAGACCATCACCAGTGAGATGGAGCTGTGCCGAATCAATCTCCATCAGCTG
>JAKSCC010000346.1 GCA_022360815.1 Desulfobacterales bacterium | reverse complement strand
TACATCACCCTCAAGAAGATCGATCTCTCTGAGGTTTTTTCATGCGAGGGCTTTGGTGAGAAAGAGGTGCTCAAGGCAGAGAGCGGGGCGATCAACCTTTCTGAAAGGGTTCTGGCTTTTGAAAAAGGGTTGATCCAAAAGGCACTGGAGAAGACCCACTGGCAGAAAGGTCGAACCGCAGAGCTCTTGGGAATCCACCGCAAAACCCTCTTTACCAAGATGCGAAAGCATGGATTGAAGTAGCCCCGTTGTGTGGCGACTCCGCCCCATATGGGGGAAACCGCTTGATACCATTTGAAAAAGGGGAGGGTATGGGGATGAAATGTGGCGGTATCGCCACATCTGTGTGGTGAACAACGATATGATGTTTGAGCAGGGGTGTCTCTCTTTTTACACTGGTCAGGGGCAAGGGCTCTTTTTTGTGGGACCCTTTACCGCCTTGCGGGTTTTTTGGAGTGACGCCCTTTTCTGTTTTGCAAAATCCCCTTCTATTTCTTCTGTTTTTCTCTTCTCATGCCCCTGTTTCTGGCACGCATCGCAACGCTTTTTAAGGGTGTGACCCCTCTTTTGAGAAGCGGCTTTTCCTGGTCGTATAGAAAACTGGCCCAATTGTTGCTGTCTGGTGAAGATGGCTTCTTTTGCAGGTGACATGGCCTATGGAATCGTTGCTGCCGCAGGCTGCGGGCCCACCTTTGAAGACGCCCAGCCGGGGCCGGACCCCTGGCCCTTCTCTGAGCAGATAACCTTGCAGGACTCCCACACCCCTGCCATCAGGTGTCCGGCCCCAACAGATTCCGGCAGAGCCCCACGGGCTGTTTGATTGACCATCCAATGCATGAGGGGAGGTATCTATGATTTTTGATCGTGATTATCAGAACAAGCGGGTTTCAGCAGATGAAGCCGTTGCCATGGTCTCTTCGGGAGACTGGGTGGACTACGGGGCTTTCTGCACAGCGCCGGAGTGTCTGGATGCCGCCCTTGCCAGGCGCAGTGGAGAGCTCTCTGGGGTCAAGGTGAGGGCCCTTGCTTTTCCGGGTATTCCAGCGGTCTCCCTCGCTGGGATGGAACGTGAGAGTTTTACCTACAACAGCTGGCACTTCAGTGGGGGGGAGCGCAAACTTCACGACCAGGGTGGGTGCCACTTTATCCCTTTTGTCTACCATGAGGGCCCTTCGCACTACCGTCAGAATATCGAGACCGATTTCTGTATGGTGCGCACCACGCCCATGGATGAGTTTGGCAACTTCAACTTTGGGATTGGCAACTCCTTTCAGCGCGCCATTGTGGAGCGGGCCAAAAAGGTGATTGTCGAGGTCAATGAGAACATGCCGAGGTGCCTGGGCGGAGCCCAGGAGTCGGTGCACATCTCCGAAGTGGACGCCATTGTGGAGTCGGACAATCGCCCCCTTCTCACTCTGCCCGATGTGTCGGTCACCGATATCGACCGCACCATTGCAAGCTCCATTGTCTCAGAGATCGAAGACGGGGCCTGCATTCAGCTGGGCATCGGTGGCATGCCCAACGCTGTGGGCAAGATGATTGCCGAATCGGATTTGAAGAACCTTGGGGTCCACACCGAGATGCTGGCCGATGCCTATCTGGGAATGTTTGAGGCCGGAAAGATCACCAACACCTGCAAAGCCCAGGACAAGGGGAAGATGGTTTACGCCTTTGCCCTGGGAAGCCAGCGGCTCTATGATTTTCTGGACAACAACCCCTTTTGCGCCAGCTATCCGGTGGACTACACCAACGACCTCAACCGCATCGCAGCCAATACCAAGATGATCTCCATCAACAACGCGCTGGAGGTGGATCTCTACGGCCAGGTCTCCTCGGAGTCTTCGGGGTTTCGTCACATCACCGGCACCGGGGGACAGTTTGATTTCGCCTACGGCGCCTACCACTCTTTGGGCGGAAAGTCCTTTATCTGCCTCTCATCCACCACCAAAGACAAAGAGGGGAACCTTATCTCCCGCATTCGTCCCACCTTCACCCCCGGAACCATCGTCACCCTGCCCCGGGCCATCACCCACTATGTGGTGACCGAGTACGGAATGGTTTGCCTCAAAGGGCTCTCCACCTGGGAGCGGGCCGAAGCTCTGATCAGTGTGGCCCATCCCATGTTTCGAGATGATCTGGTGAAAGAGGCGGAGTCCATGCGGATCTGGTGCGCCGCCAATCGAAATGATGATGTGCTCCATATGGTGGGGGCTTGTGCATAGCAGATAACAGGGGCTTTGGCCCATGGGGCGGCTGAGCCGCATAATGAAGGAGTGATTTTAAGATGGCACAATTGATTGCAGACAAACGGGATGTGGAATTTGTACTTCATGAGCAACTGGCCGTGGACAGCGAGTACGCCGGTGGACCCTATGCCGAGTTCAAGAAGAAGACCATCGATCTGATCATTGGTGAAGCGCGAAATCTGGCGGTGAAAGAGCTCTACCCTCTTCAGAAGGTTGGAGACGAGGGGTGCACCTTTACAGCGGGGCAGGTGACGGTACCGGATGGATTTAAAAGGGCCTACGACCTCTACTGCGATGGTGAGTGGCTGGGCATGACCGACGATCCCGATTGGGGAGGCCAGGGGTTGCCCCATGCGGTGGCCATGGCGGCCAACGAGTACTTTTATGGGGCCTGCAACGCCTTTATGCTCTACAACATGCTCTCCCATGGGGCGGCTAAGCTCGTGGAGAGCTTTGGCACCGACAAACAAAAGGGGCAGTGCCTGAAACAGATGTTTTCAGGAAAATGGTCGGGCACCATGCTCTTGACCGAGCCTGAAGCGGGCTCCGATGTGGGGGCCTTGACCACCACGGCCAAGAAAAACGAGGATGGCACCTACAGCATCACCGGAAGCAAGATTTTCATCTCCGGGGGCGAGCACGATATGGTGGAGAACATCATCCACCCCACACTGGCGCGTATTGAAGGAGCCCCTGAAGGGACCCGTGGCATCAGCCTCTTTCTGGTGCCCAAGTACCGCATCAACGAAGATGGCAGCCTGGGCGAGTTCAACGATGTGGTCTGCACCGGCATCGAAGAGAAGATGGGCCTTCACGGCAACTGCACCTGCTCGTTGACCTTAGGGGGCAAAGGCCAGTGCATCGGAACCCTTCTGGGTGAAGAGAACAAGGGGATGGCCGCCATGTTTCAGATGATGAACGAAGCGCGTCAGATGGTTGGCCTTCAAGGCTTTGCCAATGCCACGGCCTCTTATATTCACGCTTTGAACTACGCCCGTGAAAGGGTTCAGACCAAGGGGCTCACCGATCCGGCAGGCGCTCCTTCGGTGGCCATCATCAACCATCCGGATGTGAAGCGCCAGCTTTTGATCATGAAATCCTATGTGGAAGGCATGCGAAGCCTGATCTACTTTGGGGGGCTCTGCAAAGACCGGATTCACGCCTCAGAGGACCCCGAGGTGAAGGCCACTTATGCCGAGCTTCTGGAGGTTTTAACGCCCATTATCAAAGGGTACATCACCGACAAGGCCTTTGAGGTGTGCAGCCACGGCATTCAGGTTTACGGGGGCTACGGCTACGTGGAAGAGTTTCCTGTGGCGCAGCTTTTAAGGGACTGCCGCATCTTTATGATCTATGAGGGGACCAACGGAATTCAGTCTATGGACCTTCTGGGCCGAAAGCTGGGCATGAAAAAGGGGCGCCCTTTTATGGCTTTTCTGGAGCGCATTCATCAGTGCATTTCAGATGCCAAGAAGGTGGAGGAGATCAAAGGGGTGGCGGAGTCTCTGGAGGCGTTCTACACCCGTTACACGGAGGTGGCCGCATCCCTCAGCAAGCACGCCATGTCGGAGAAGGTCTCAGATGCTTACGCCTTTTCACACCCCTTCCTGGAGGTGACAGGGGATTTGACCATGGCCTGGATGCTTCTCTGGAGAGCCACCACAGCGGCTCCTCTGGTTGGGAAAAAGAAGAAAGACGCCGCCTTCTATCAGGGGCAGATCACCACGGCGCGTTTTTTCATAGAGAGCCTTCTTCCTGCGGCCCAGGGCAAGCTCAACGCCATTGAGAGCTGCGATGGGGCGGTCACCGCTATGGATGATGCCGGGTTTGGCAGCAGGTAGTTTTTTTGGGTCTTTACGGGGAGGGGTGAAGCCCCTTTCTGTCTGCTCTACAAGGGGTGCATGCTTGAAGAATCTCTCCTTCCTTACGTGTATGGCTGCGCCCTTTGTAAAGCAAATCTTGTCGGTAGGCCGTCATGGATTCTTTGCAAAAGACAGTTTGCCCCAAAATAATCCATAATATTTGGGGCACCTGCCTCATTTTTTCGTCTTGTCTTAAGACGTTTGGACCTCGTCCAAAACAATTCCCCACTCACTCTCAATAAGTTCAGGACGGACATTGGCTTCACTTCGGTCACTGGCCCAGGCCATGAGCTCACTGTCCCGGGCTGCTCCGGTGCAAAGGAGGCCTTGGGCCGGTTGAATACCGGCTCGCAGAAGATCCAGTCGGTCGGCATCCCAACAGACACGAACGGAGAGATCACCCGATATGGTTCCATCGGTATGGGTTTCACACGCTTGGGTGAGAAGGGTGAGCCGCTTTTCATCCAAGGTGAAAATTCCTTGGTTGTGAAATTGTCGGGCGAGCTGCGCGCCACGGGCACCGTGTTTGGGATCTATGCTTTCGTTCTCCCTTCGAGCGTCATGGAAAATGGCAAAGAGCTCCACGACCGTAAGGTCGGCACCGGTTCGGTCGGCAAGGATGCGTCCATTTTCAAGAACGCGGGCCCAGTGGGCGAGACCGTGGCGCCCCTGAAGGGGTTGTGGATACTGAGCGATGATGGCGTCGATGAGTCTTTTGGATATGGCAGACATGGTGCAAGACCTTTCCGTTTCGCTTTTTTGGGTGGATATCTGTTTTTTAGAGTGAATTTGGTTTCAGACTATACGCGGGAGCTGCTTTTAAATGCAAGGGGTTAAAGTTGATTTTTGATGATTTTAAAGAGAGTCTCGCAAAAAAAACTTGCAAATCAAGGGGACGTGGTGCATGTTTCTGTTTGTAGAAACAACCGAGAGGCTGAAATCTGTACTGAATTTTCAATGAATAGAAGGCGACCTTGCAAAGAGCCAGTGGCACGGTCCGTTACATAAAGCTGCGGGCTTTTTGTAAAGCCATTACAGAAGCGATACCAGGACGCAGGAGAGAGCCCATGAATATCGATACCCAGACCCTTCAGATGCCCAATGCAAATGGTTACTTCGGAGAGTACGGAGGAAGCTTTGTGCCCCCTGAACTTCAGACCATCCTTGATGAAATTACCGAGGCCTACAATGCGATCAAGGAGGATCCCAGCTTTGCCCAGGAGCTGACCATGCTTCTGAAAGATTTTGTGGGACGGCCCAGCTCTCTTTTTCACTGCAAAAATCTTTCGCAAAAAATCGGAGGCGCTCAGATCTACTTAAAGCGGGAAGATCTGAACCATACCGGTGCCCATAAGATCAACCACTGCCTGGGTGAGGCGCTTCTGGCCAAGCGCATGGGAAAAAAGAAGCTGATTGCCGAAACCGGTGCTGGCCAGCACGGTGTGGCTCTGGCCACCGCCGCCGTTCTTGTGGGGCTCGAATGCGATATCTATATGGGCGTGGTGGATATCGAAAAAGAGAAACCCAACGTGATTCGCATGAAGATTTTAGGGGCCAACGTGGTTCCGGTGACCCGAGGTACCCAGACCTTAAAAGATGCTGTGGATGCGGCCTTTGAAGCCTATCTGGAGGACCCCGTCACCCAGCTCTACGCCATCGGCTCTGTGGTGGGCCCCCACCCCTTTCCCATGATGGTGCGGGACTTTCAAAAGATCATTGGCGAGGAGGCTCGGGCGCAGTTTCAGGAGACCTATGGCAAGCTGCCCGAGCATATTGTGGCCTGTGTGGGAGGCGGCTCTAACGCCATGGGGCTTTTCAGCGCTTTTTTAAATGACAGCGAGGTGACGATTCACGGGGTGGAGCCTTCAGGAGTCGGGCTTGAAGAGGGGAAGCACGCCGCAACCCTGACCCTGGGAAGCCCAGGCACCCTTCACGGATTTAAATCCTATCTGCTCCAAGACGATGCTGGTGAGCCTCTTCCAGTCTACTCCGTGGCCAGTGGACTCGACTATCCGGGTGTGGGCCCCCAGCATAGTCTGCTGAAAGATATCAAGCGGGTGAACTATGTCACGGCCGGCGACGAAGAGACCATCCATGCCCTGTTTGAACTGTCACGAACCGAAGGGATTATCCCTGCCATTGAGAGTGCCCATGCTGTGGCTTATGCCATGACGCTCGCAGCCGATCTTCCCAAAGAAAAAGCGATCTTGGTGAATCTTTCGGGGCGCGGCGATAAAGATATCGATTTTGTGGTGGAAAACTACGGAGAAAAATTCGGGATCGCTTAAGAACGTTGGCAACCCTTGGGCCCATGGTGAGCCGCTCTCCAGAGTGATGTGGAGGCGGCTCTTTTTTTTAAAGGCTCTCTGGCTTTTGTTATAGAAGTGTGGTTTATATCGGCACCATGCCGAAACCACAGAGAATTTTAACAGATGGTCCATCCCGGTCAGACGCCATGACTCTTCCCTTTACAACCCTTTCCCTCTCTTCTGGTATGCAGAAGAACCTTTTGAGCCTCTCGTATAAAACCATGACGCCGGTTCAGGCCGCCACCCTTGGGCCGCTTTTGGAGGGCGAAGACCTTACGGTTCAGGCGGAGACAGGCAGTGGAAAAACCGCGGCCTTTGGGATTGCCCTGGTGCATCGCCTGAAGCTTGGGTGTGCCGGCCCTCAGGGGCTGGTTCTTTGCCCCACACGGGAGCTTGCCGAACAGGTGGCCGGCGAGTTGAGGCGTCTGGCGCGCCATCTTTCCAACATCAAGGTGTTGACCCTCTGCGGGGGGGCTTATGTCAAGCCCCAGAGGGCCTCTCTGGCACACGGTGCCCATCTGATAGTGGGAACTCCAGGACGGGTGGAGCAGCACCTCAGGGAGGGGACCCTTGATCTGAATGGGCTCTCTTCTCTGGTTCTGGATGAGGCGGACCGCATGCTGGATGCCGGGTTTTCCGAGAGTCTGGGGGCGATTCTGGCCAAGGTGCCCCAAAAGCGGCAGACCCTTCTTTTTTCAGCCACCTTTCCCGAATCGGTGGTCTCCCTTAAAGACGCGGCGGGGCTCTGCGGAGAGGTGCTTCGAGTGGAGACGCTTACCAACGAGATTACCCAACGTTTTTTCGCGGTGAGTGAGGGGGGCAAGGCCGAGGTGATAGCTTCTCTTATGGAGCGATTTCGTCCGGATTCGGTGCTCTGTTTCTGCAACACCAAGCTTCGGTGCCGGGCGCTTGCCGAGGCCTTGTGTGACCATGGGTTTTCAGCCCTGGCACTTCACGGGGGCATGGACCAGAAAGAGCGCCACGAAGTGTTGGCCCGCTTCGAAAATGGCAGCACCCCCATTTTGGTGGCAACAGATGTGGCAGCAAGGGGGCTGGACATCTCAGGGCTCGCCTGGGTGATCAACGCCGATTTTGCCTTTGATCCGGAGGTGCATGTGCACCGCATCGGACGAACGGGCCGTGCGGGGGAAAAGGGGGCGGCCTTTACCCTCATGGAGCCGGGCGAAGGGTTTCGGCTGGATGCCGTGAACAAGCTGATGGGGGCTGATTTTAAAACAGAGCTCTTTTGCTTTGAGGAGGCGGCGTTTAAACCGTCTGGGCCTTCAAAGGTGGTGACGCTCTCCATTAACGGAGGGCGAAAGTCCAAACTGCGGCCCGGCGACATATTGGGAGCGCTCACCAAGGTGGCGGGCCTGGAAGGATCAGAGGTTGGACGGATTCACTGCTTTGACACCTACTCCTACGTGGGGGTGGCAAAGGATCGGGCCGAGGAGGCGGTACGGGTGCTTTCGGGAAAAAGAATTAAGGGCCGACGGTTTATCGTCCGAATACATACGTAAGATGTGGCTACTATGCCTATTTTATAGCCTGTGAATGTGAAGGAAGTTTTGTATGTCTCTGTTTTGCCCCGGTGCGGCCCGGGTTTCTCTTTGCCGTATGTTTGTGGCTCTTTTTTTTGTGATGACGGTGGTTGTAACGGGAGCTGCTTCTGCCAATTCAGCACCATCGGCCGTGATTCTCATGTATCATCGTTTTGGTGATTCTCGCTATCCCTCCACCAATATTCGAATGGATCAGCTTAAAGCCCAGGTGGATTATCTGCTGGAAAGCGGATTTACTATTCTTCCCTTAAAAACCGTTGTGGAGTCGGTTCGTCAGGGGATTTCCCTGCCCGACAAAAGCGTTGCCATCACAGTGGATGACGCCTTTGCAAGTGTCTACGACCATGGCTATCCGTTTTTCAAACGTTTGGGGTTGCCTTTTACGGTGTTTGTCTGCACCGATCCTGTGGATGCGGGGCGGAAAGATTACATGAGTTGGGACCAGATGCGTGAAATGAAGGCACACGGGGTGACTTTCGCCAACCACGGGGCTCGCCATGACCATCTTATCGAAAGATTGAAAGGTGAAGATGAGGCTGTTTGGCTGGCTCGAATAAAAGAGACGGTGCTTCGGGGTGGGGAGCGTCTGAAGGCTGAGCTGGGAGAAACCCTTCCTTATCTGGCCTATCCGTATGGTGAACACAACACCCAGGTGGCCAAGCTTGTGGCGAAGTTGGGGTATGTCGCCTTTGGGCAGCAGTCTGGAGCTTTTGGTGTCTACAGCGATTTGAAGCGTGTGCCGAGGTTTCCGATTTCAGAGGTGTACGGCAAGCTGCCTGCGTTTAAAACCAAGGTGAAGAGTCTTCCCATGCCTGTGGTTTCCATTACCCCCTGGGACCCGGTGACCACCTCGCGTCAGCCGGTGTTGGAGATTGAGTTGGCTCCGAATGAAAACCTTCTTCTTGATGAGATGGCTTGTTATGTGGCAGGTCAGGGCCAAGTGGAGATCGAATGGCTGGAACAAGGAAAGCGGTTTCAGGTGAAGGCTCCTAAAGAGCTGCCTCTTGGTCGGACCAAGTATAATTTTACGGTGCCCACACATGGAAGGCAGCGTTACATTTGGTTTTCCCGGCAGTGGGTGATTGAAGAGCCTGGGAGCAAAAAACCATCGGTTGCAGTACGGGACCGTTCTAAGACAGTTGAAAGTGGTGAAGGAGCGCCAACGGTAAAAAAGATGAAGTCCAAAAAAAGCAATGCTCCAAGATGACACCCGCGATATTGCGTGATGAAACGAAACCTGTAGCCTGAGTTCTATAGCCACAATGGTGTGGGGTGAAGTTTTATGGGGGCATGAAAAAAAGAGGAGATCCGGTCATGGAGACGATGGTTTTAAGCTCTCAAGCTTCAACTTATGAGTCGCTTTTGGTGGACAGGCTTCCTCTGGAAGGGGCTGTGCATGTTTGTGCGGATGTGGATACGGCCAGACGCTATATCGACTCGGTGCAGGTGATTTTGGGACAGCCAGACATGGTGGCCGACGTGTTGGAAGAGGCACGAAAGCTTCGGTGGGTTCAATCGACCTATGCTGGGGTGGATGCCCTTTGCATCCCTGGCCTTCGTAAAGACTATCTTCTGACCGGAGTGAAGGGGATTTTTGGGCCTTTGATGAGTGAATATGTCATGGGCTACATCTTTGCTCGGGAACGGCATCTGTTTGCCGTGCGGGAAAATCAGCGAAACAGGGTGTGGAAACCGTTTTCCAGTCGATCGTTTCAGGGGCTCACCCTGGGGCTTATGGGGTTGGGCTCTATAGGTGAGCATGTGGCACAAACCGCTCGTCATTTTGGAATGAAGACCCTTGGTTTTCGGCGCAGTGCTCGGCCATGTGCAGCCGTTTCTCGGGTTTATGGCCCAGAGGAACTTTCAGATTTTTTGAAGGCTTGTGACTATGTGGTCTCCACCCTTCCCTTCACAAAAGAGACATACCATCTTCTTGACGCCTCTGTTTTTCAGGCCATGAAGCCCTCTGCTGTGATTATCAATGCCGGGCGGGGGAAGACTTTGTGCGAAGTCGATCTGGTAAATGCCCTTGAAAAAGGCGAAATTGCCGGGGCCATCCTTGATGTTTTTGAGGGAGAACCTCTTGCCAAAGAGAGCCCTCTTTGGGGGATGGAAGAGGTGATCATCACCCCGCACACGGCAGCTGTGAGTTATCCCGAAACTATTTCAGAGATTTTTTTAAGGAATTTGAAAGCGTGGTTAGGTGGTGGGGAACTTCACTATGTGATTGATTTTGAAAGAGGATACTGATTTAAGGGTGAAGCGGGTGGGTTGAATATACTCCGTAAAATGCAAGTGAAATAAGATGAATGGGAGCCATGATGGTGAGGTTTTTGAAGCGAAGTCTGTTTTATTGTCTGGGTCGAGTGGCTGTTTTTATTGTGGATACCCTTTTGTTTACCTGTAGAATTGATGTGGTGGGTGAAGAGCGGGTGCGTCCCATTTTGAAGTCTGGTCGGTATGTTTTTACCAGTTGGCATGGGCGACTGATTCTCTTTTTTACATCATGCAGAAAAGGTGGGGGCGATGCGGTGATGACGAGTCGTTCTAAAGATGGTGCCATTGCAGCCCAGATGCAGGTGAGCGGAGGCTGTCGAACGTTTCGCGGTTCATCCAAAAAAGGGGGGGCCGATGCCCTCTCTCAGATGGGTGACTACATGAAAGCCGAAGGAAAGCCGGCCATGCTCTCTATAGATGGCCCCACGGGGCCCATCTATAAGGCCAAATCCGGTGCCATTCGTTTGGCATCTCGTACCGGGTTTCCTATTATTCCCATCAGCTTTTCTTGCTCTCGAGCCAAGATTTTCAGAAGTTGGGACCGATGCATGATCCCCAAGCCCTTTACCCGGGCCACCATTATCTATGGTGAGGCGATTCATATTCCCAAGGATCTTACCGAATCTGAGGTGAGAAAATATATGGAGCGGGTGGAAGCCGAGCTCATGCGTATCACCCTTGAAGCCGATGCCCATCACAACCAGTGTCCCAAGGCATTAAAAACAGAAATGTTTGCAGCCTGATACGGTTTTTTTAAATCGTGTAAAAGCGGCATGGATAGGGCTTGAGAAGATGTTCTCAAGCCCTATTTTTATACTCAGGCATCCTCTTGTGCCATGCCCAGGCCGATGGCATCGGCCACGCTTCGCATACCAACAATGGTTTCGGTGATGAGGTCTGAAAGCTCCATGCCAAGCATTCCGGCCCCCTTCTCAATGATGGATCGGTCCACACCGGCTGCAAAACTCTTTTGCTTCCACTTCTTTTTTACCGACTTTGCTTTCATATCCATGACGCTTTTTGATGGGCGCATCAGCGCTGTGGAGTTGACAAGGCCTGTGAGTTCATCAATGGCGTAAAGGGTTTTTTCGAGATTGCTTTGAGGCTCCGCATCGGAGACGAGACCCCACCCGTGGCTGACGACGGCTCGAATCCACTCTTTTGGCCATCCGGCCTTCTCGAGGATCTCCACCGCTTTGATGCAGTGCTCTTCTGGGTACATTTCGTAATCAATATCGTGTATCAGCCCAATGATACCCCACTTTTCAGGGTCTTCGCCAAATTTTTGGGCAAAGTGGCGCATGACACCTTCGACGGCCAGGGCGTGTTTTGTCAGGCTTTCTGATTTTGTGTAGGTCTTGAGAAGGGCGAAGGCTTCATCGCGCGAGGGAAGAGGGTGGCTCATGGTAACGGCTCCTTAGAAGATGTGGGGGCACCCAATGGGTGCCCCAAAGTCAATGTCTGACGCTAACGTTAACCATAAGCCGCAGGGCTTTCAAGGGGGGGTTATATATTTTGATCTTGGTTGTGGCGCCTCAAGGTGTGTTCTAAGATTTTGTTCTCATACTCCAGAAAAGTGTCCAGCTCTTTGAGGCAGTAGCCCAGAAGCTTTTTGATGCCAAAAAGGGCCTGGGGGCTTTTGTGGGCAAAGGCGTGGGCTGTTTCAAGGGCTGTGGTTTTCAGTTTTTTCCTGGGAACCACTTTGTTGACGATACCAAGTTCAAGGGCCTCTTCCATAAGAATATCCCGGCCGGAGTAGAGGATTTCGGCACATTTGGCCGGCCCGAGAAGGTGAGAAAGAAAGACCACGGCCCCTCCCTTGGGCGGCATGCCCAGCTCCATCACCGGATTTTGAAAGACCGTCTCTTCGGAGGCAATGCGATAATCGCAGGCCAACGAGAGGTTCATAAAGAGAAAGGCGGTGTTGCCCCCCCCTGCGTGAATCACAAAAGGATTGAGGTTGTAGATTTTTAAAATAAATTGATTCAGACCGTTGTAGAGACGCTTTAAAAGGGTTTGATCGGCAGCTGTCGCACTGCCTAAGAACTCCCTGTAAAAAGCCAGATACTCCTCCTTATCAAGCCGCCGCGGTGCGGCCATCACAAGGAGGACGCGAATGTTGGGGTTTTGGGATACCGAGTCGAGGTAGTTGAAGAGCTGGGTTTTGGCCGTAAGGTCTGTGAGGTTGTGGAGAAGGTGGCGATGGAAGGTGAGAACCTCCACTTCTTCGATACGTTCGCTGCTGAAAAGATCGCCGTTGGCTTGAGGCGTTTGGGTCATGGTGCACCTCCTGTGTCTGGGGTCGGCGTGGAAAATGGGGAACTAACCGGTCTACTTTGGAGATCACTGGGGTTACGATAACAGAAGCGGTCGGGCTTAACAATTGAAAATTATTGAGATAAATGGGGCTTTACGGTATCTTCTAAAGGAACATCTCTTTTCATTCTTTCCAAGGACAATTCCATGTATCCCAAACCCGTTGTTGTGGTCAGCGCATGCTTGGGTTTTGAGGCGTGTCGCTACAATGGCCAGATGATTGAGGATAGTTTTGTAAGGAGCCTGAAGGAGCATGTCACCTTTATTGCGGTCTGCCCTGAAAAGGCCATCGGCTTGGGAGTGCCCAGAAAGCCGGTGCGTATGGCCATGATAGAGAAAAAACCGCACCTTTACCAGCCGGCAACCCAAGAGGTATTTACCGAGAAGATGATCGGTTTTGCCAAAGATTTTTTTGAGACGTGTGGTCCGGTGGATGGCTTTCTTTTGAAGAATAGATCCCCTTCGTGCGGTCCGGGTGATGTGAAGGTTTATGATGGCACGTCAAAATCCGCAGGATCGCGACGGGGCCGGGGGCTTTTTGCCGAGTGTGCCGCGCTTGAGCATCCCAGCGCGGTTATGGAAGACGAGGGGCGCCTGAAGAGTTTTGAACTTCGGGAGCAGTTTTTGGTCAGGCTTTACACTCTGGCCCGGTTTCGTCAGACCAGCAGCCAGGGCTCCATGCGAGATCTTGTCTCTTTTCAGAGCACCCATAAACTCCTTCTCCTTGCATGGAACCAGACCCGCTTTCGAAAGTGCGGTCGCATTACAGCAAACCACGAAAAAAAGCCGCTTGCCGAAGTGTACGCCGACTATGGTGCCGAGCTTCAAAAAATTATGACTGCTCGCCCGAGAACACCCTCCATGATCAATACCTTGATGCATGCCTTTGGCTGGATCTCTGAGGGGCTCTCACCTGAAGAGAGGGTCTTTTTTCTGGAGAGCCTGGAGGAGTACAGGGATGAAAGAATTCCCCTTTCAGCACTTTTGCGTCTTCTCAAAGGGTATGCGGTTCGTTTTCAAAAACCCTACCTTTTGGAACAAGTGCTTCTTTCCCCCTTTCCTTCAGGCCTTGTGACCGTTTCAGACTCGGGTAAAGGACGGGGAGGGTAAGCCGTTTAAAGGCCAGATATCTTATCCATAAACTCTGCCATGGAGAAGTCTTGGTCGGTAATGCCACCGGCATCATGCGTGGTAAGGGTGACATCGACACGTCCATAAACATTGAGCCATTGAGGGTGGTGGTCCACGGTTTCGGCTTTGATGGCCACACGGGTCATAAATCCAAAGGCGGCATTGAAGCTTTTGAATAGAAACTCTTTTTTCAAAGTTTCCTGATCCACACGCCAAGGGGAGATCGATCCGTCGTTGAGGGCTTCAAGGCGCATACTGACCTCTTCCGGTGACAGGCCGTGCTGTTTCATGTAAACCTCCATGCTCAGACTATTAATCCATGAGCGGATAACCGCTTTTGATATATATCTTACAGGATTGAACCTGGTTTCGGCCGCTTAGAGGAACGTGTTTTTTATTTTTCTTCGATGCGCCAGCCTGGGCCGCAGATGACTTTTTTTCCCTTTTCATCGATAAAGGTAAACGCAGAGCCTGTGCCACCTTCGGTGGGAAAAGGGTAGACCTTTATTCGACCGGTCCATGTTTTGGAGCTTCCGTCATAAAGGGTGTGGGTGATGACACGGTTCAGGCCGATGGCATCGGCTCGCATATCTTTAACGCTTTTTCTCATGTCTTCGCTGGGGATTACAAAGCTCCAGATAATCCATCCAGCAACAAGAACCACAACACCCGTCCAGAACCCCCATTTCCATTTATTCATATCTCTATTCACGGCTCCATTTCAGTATAAAATAGCGCATGGTCACTTAAGGTGAGTTTAAAACAAATTATTGGATCATGATATTTACAAAACATAAGCGTGAAGAGATATTCTCGCAAGCTGTAAAAAAAGAGAAGAGGCTTGATCCTTTAGGTGACGTTTGGGTATAGTCAGTGCCACCGTGAAACCCATATTTGACAAAGGCTGTCTCAGCGCTTTATCAGGCAAGGCTTTTGACAGTCGAAAAGAGATAAAAATTCAGGAGCAATCATGGAGATTACACGTCACGAGACCGGTGCACGCATGAGCCGTGCAGTGGTTCACAACAACACCATCTACCTTTGCGGCCAGGTGGCCAAAGATGCATCGGAAGACATTACCCGTCAGACCATCACCACCCTTGAAAAAGTGGAAGAGCTCCTTGAGAGTGTGGGTTCCAATAAGGACAAGATTCTCTCAGCCACCATCTACATCAAAGACATGAAAGATTTTTCGGCCATGAATGAGGTATGGGACAATTGGGTGACCCCTGGCATGGCACCTGCCCGAGCGTGTGTTGAGGCTGCCATGGCCCGCCCTGAACTTCTGGTAGAGGTCTCTGTGGTGGCTGCCGTTTAACGTGCGCAAAAGAGATTTTGATTAAAAAAACCCGCCGTCCGCTCTTGAGAGTGACAGCGGGTTTTTTTGTGAAGCCGTCAGCAGGATGCCTCCCTTTCACCTTCAAGGTAGTTTTCCATGGCTTTGGCGGCTCGTTTTGAGAAGGCCACGGCTTCCACCACTGTTTTGGCACCGGTGACCACATCACCGGAGGCAAAGACGCCATCTAAGGTGGTGCGGCCGCATTCGTCGGTGGTGACCAAACCACCTCGCTCCACTTGGAGCCCGTCTGCTGTGGCAACAATGTTGGCTTGGGGGGTCTGGCTGGCAGCGATGATCACCGTGTCTGCCGGGATCAGTTTTCGAGAGTCGGGAACCGGGGTGTAGCTTATGCTTCCGTCCTCTTCCTCAACCCGCTCCATGGCCTCTGTTATAAGGCCTTCATCGGTAATGCGCACTGGGTTGGTGCAAAAGGAGAAGGTGACACCGTCCACTTTGGCGTAGTCGTACTCAAAGAGGGTGGCTGGCATCTCCGCTTCCCCACGTCTGTATGTGACAAGAACTTCTTGGGCCCCTTTGCGAAGGGCTGTTCGAGCCACGTCCATGGCAACGTTTCCAGCTCCGATAACCACGACACGCCTTCCAAGGTGGTACACCTCGGGGTTTTTTAGGTAGTTGATGGCGTAATGGACGTGCCCGAGGCTTTCTCCCACAATACGAATGGGGCGGGGTCGCCAGACCCCTGTTCCGATAAAGATGGCTTTGTAGCCATCCCGCTTGAGGTCATCGATGGTGATGACCGGACCAATAAGGGTGTTGGGGCGTACCTTGATTTTGAGCTGCTCTAAAAGCTGATCAAACCTCTCGAGGATCGCTTTGGGAAGGCGATACTCTGGAATGCCGTAGCGCAGGATGCCTCCAGTTTTCTCTGCGGATTCAAAAAGGGTGACCCGGTACCCTTTAAGGGCCATGATGATTGAGACGGTCAGGCCTGCTGGGCCTGATCCGATGATGGCAATCCGTGTCTTTTTAGGTGGGGAAGACGAAGAGATATCCGGACGGTTGAGATAGTATGTGGAGATGTAGTTCTCAATGGTGCTGACCCCTACGGGTTTTCCCTTTTTGGCGAGAATACAGTTTCCCTCGCAAAAGAGTTCATGGGGGCAGATGATGGAACAGATGATGGAGAGGGGGTTGTTTTCAAAGAGAAGAGCACCGGCATTTAGGATCTTCCCTTTTTGTAAGAGATCCACCATCTCTGGAACAGGCGTGGCAACAGGGCATCCTTTTTTGCACAGTGGTTTTTTGCATTTTAAGCAGCGGTCAGCTTCTTCAATTGCATGATGTCCCAAATGGAATCTCCTTCGGTCTTGGGTTGGTTTTATGTGATGGCTTCGCAAAAAGTCAGATTGGCTCATCGCGACCTACAACATTTGGGGGAGCATTGCCTTTTCACGAGTTCATCTTATGGGGCATGATTGAGTTTGCGGGAAGCATGGATGATACCTTTCTTAAGGTAGCAGGTATTCATCTCAGACCCACAAATAGAAAGCAGGGGAATCATGCCAGGGGTACTCTTGCGGTACACACAGCCGTGTGGAAGATGGGCCTTTGGTTTGGCGAAGCGAGAGGGGATGTGGTGTGTTTTTGCAGAGTCACTCGAATGTGATTGTGAAATGGCACTTTCTCATATTTCAAGAAAAATTGAAACCCAGCATTTTATGAGAGTCCATGGACGGCCAGGGCATGAATTTTCAGTCGAGCCTCTTGGGTTCCGATGGCGGCCATAAGATCGCCGGGTGCCAAGGGAAGATCGGGATCTGGGCTGGCCAGGAGCTCATCGCCACGAAGAAGGGCTACCACAGACGCGCCGGTTCGAGTCCGGATTCGTGCACTTTCAAGGGTGGCTCCAGAGAGCTCACTGTCTCGTTCCACACAGATCCATTCCAAATCAAAAGCGCTTTCAACGCTTCGAAGGTGGGTTAGGTTGTTGGGTGGCAGGGTCTCTCCAAGCATAGGACGAAAGGTGCGGTTTCGCATGGATTCCACTTCCTGGTGAATCTGGGTGGGGGGGATGTGCATGTGTCCGAGGGCTTTTCGAAGCATTTCCAGGGCCGCTTCAAACTCAGGCAAAACCACTTCGGCCACCCCTTTGTCTCGAAAGAGTTCGAGGCACTCCATGCCTGATGCTCGAGTGATGATGGTGAGATCGTTACGCACGTCGCGGACCCTTCCCACCACAGATTGGGCCACCACAGATCCCGGAATGGTGATGAGAAGAAGTCGGGCCGTGAGGATATCAGCGGCTTCCAGAACGATGGACTGACTGGCGTCTCCGTAGACCACGGGAATACTCTTCTCTTTGGCCTCTTCCACCCGCCTTTGATCCAACTCCACCATCACAAAGGGGCGTTCCATTTTTTGAAGAACCCCGGCGATGTAGCCTCCGGTGCGTCCGGCACCGATAATGATTACATGCTCCCTAAGTCCCTCTTCGGGAACGTTGACCGTGTCCAGCGGTTCGTTTCGAAACCATCGCCTGCGAAGAGCGTAGAGTCTTGCCGTTTGGCTGGAGACGATGGGGGTGAGGGCCATGGTGAGGATGGCGGTGGTGAGGACGAGAGAGTAGAGATCCCGGCTGATGGATTGGGTGGCGATGCCGATACGGGCCAGTACAAAAGAGAATTCTCCCACCTGAAAGAGGCCCAGCCCTACGGCCAGAGGAATGACATTGCCGTAAGCAAAGATGCGGGCCAAGGCGGCAAAGATGGTGCCTTTGGCAAAGCTCACCAGGGTTACCAACAGGAGGACTTCGGTGATGTGATCAAAGAGAAAGCGAGGATCGAGGAGCATGCCCACGGAAGTGAAGAAGAGAAGTCCGAAGAGGTCCCGTAAAGGGATGATATCGCTTAGGGCCTGGTGGCCGTAGTCTGACTCACTTAAAACAAGGCCTGCCACAAAGGCACCAAAGCAAAGGAGAGGCCTGTGACCCATGTGAGATACCCAATGCCTAACCCCATGGCGGTGATGGCGATAAGAAAAAGCTCTCGGGATCCCAAGGCGGCGATGTGAGCCAGAAGCTTGGGAAGGAGGCGGGTTCCCAGAAGAACCATGGTGAGAAGAAAGAGGGCCGCTTTGAGGGACGAGAGTCCGAGAATTTGAAGCCCCATGGCCGGGTTGTTGAGCTGGGGCAAAATGATCATGAGGGGTACCACGGCAAGGTCTTGCACAATGAGCATACCGATCATCACGCGGCTGGAGAGGGTGCCGAGCCATCCTTGATTCATCAAGGTTTTGAGAATCACCATGGTACTGGAGAGTGAGATAAGAGCCCCGAACCAGAGGGCATCTTTAAAAGGCCACCCCATGATAGCTCCGATAGCAAGCCCCGTGGCTATGGTGAGGAGCATCTGAAGGGGCGCTCCGAAAAGGGCGATGTTTCTGACTGGTTTTAGATCTTTGAGAGAGAATTCAAGGCCTAAGGCAAAAAGAAGAAGGGCCACTCCGATCTCAGCCAGAAGCTCAATCTCGTGGACGCTAGAGACCGTAAGGCCGCCGGTGTAAGGCCCTAAAAAAATGCCGCAGAGAATGTAGCCCAGCACCAGGGGCTGGCCCAGGCGCTGCATGATCAGCCCACCAAAACAGCCAGCGATGACAATGAGGGTGATGTCGGTTGCGATGCCCATGGGTGTATTAGATCATATTTCAAGGTGATGGAAAAGCAGTGGTTTTCATCTTTTTGATTTGTTTTAAAGGGTGCTCATCCATCCTGATATATTATGGGATAATTCCTGGAAATTCGTCAGGGGCGCCCTTGAGGTGATCTCTTTGGGAAGGCGTTTTAGGCAGGATGGAGCGTTATCCTTTTGTTCTTCCAGAAGGAGTGTCGGGCAGGCAATGCGTGCGGCTCCTTTCTGGGCGCTTTTCATGAGTCGCTGCATGGATAGGACCGCGCGAACTGGGCATGTGTCGTAGAGGGAATTTTGAGAGAGTGGAGATCCCTTGATTTGGGACTTAACAAACCAGCGCAGAAAAAGGGCAGAGACGATGGTGTTCCAACCGTGGAGAAACCTGGCTTGAAAAAGAGAGCCTGCACCGAAGCAACCTTTCGGATTTTGAAGAATAAGACCCTTGATCTGGTTGGGCCTGTTGGCTGCAAGGGAAAGGGCCAAGAGGGCCCCGAGACCAACGCCCATGACAACGGTTTCCGAGGCACAGGAGGTGGCGATGGAGAGACTTCGATCAAGGGTGTCGATCCAGTGAATCACTTCTGTTTTTTCCAGGGCTTCGGGCGTGTTTCCATGGCCGTCCAGCCGGGGAACGTAGACAGTAAAACCTTGTTGAAACAGAGCCTCTGCGGTCTCCTTGAGGGTGGACGGAGCTTCCAGAAACCCATGCAGGAGAAGAATGGCCTGCCTGGCATTTTGACGTTTTAACAGAAAAGGGGCACCCACTTCCCTTGGCAGGTCTTCGGGTCCGGGCTCGTGTTCGCCGTAAAACCGATTCATTTCGAAAAGAGCACACTCTTGCCAACTCGGCTCACGGTCGGTTGGAAAAATCATGGGGTCAGACATCCTTACATGTTTAAAATTGATGCCCTTTTTTAAGGTGTGGCCTGCTCCCAGACGACGCCCAGAATGTTGTTCTTCCTTAAAGAGTGCTGGGGCTGTTTATGGTACAGACGGATTTTTTTTCGGGCCATCAACGTGATCTCGCAAGGTTGTACATGGTTTTGACCGAAGGGCGCAAGATGCTTCCAACTGGATAAGTCTCTTTTTGATGGCAAGGCCGTGCGCAAAACCCGTCAACTTTCCGTCAGCTCCGACCACACGGTGGCAGGGAATAAGAAGGGGGATGGGATTTTTGCCGTTGGCCATGCCCACGGCACGAAAGGCCTTGGGGTGCCCGATGATCTGGGCAATCTCTTTGTAGGTTCGCAGCTCTCCGTAAGGGATTTGGGTGAGGGCCCGCCATACTTTTTTTTGAAAGTCTGTTCCACAAGGGGCAATGGGAAGATCAAAGTGGTGACGTTTGCCATCGACGAAGGCGAGGATTTGGTCTGTGGTCTCTTTAAAAAAGTTGGGGTCGAGTTGCCAGTGGGGGGAAATGGTAAACTCCCGTTTTCCCTCCTGGGTGCACAGGTGGAGGTGTGTGATCCCCCGTTCGTCTCCTGCGACAATGATATCACAGAGGCTGGTGGTAAAACGGTTGTAACGATGCATGGGGTAACTCCTTGACGTTTGGCGAAATACATGTGGGCTATGTTCCATGCATAGCTCTGAAACCAAGTGTCAAGCAAGCGGTTTTTGAAGATGGATTTTGGCACCAAGAGACAGGTTTTTGTGCCGTGCGGTCAGGGTGCTGCGCTTCGAGGATCGGGCTGCCCCTCTTTTTGTGATAAATGGGCATGGCTTGGCTCTGTCATTTCCGGCAGGGGCAGAAGTAGCTTTTGGGCGAAGATGGCTAAGGCCCCAATGATGTACATAACGATGGCAAAGAGACCGCAGACGGCAAACATGTAACTGTTGAAGTCGCCCACACGGTCTTGGATGAGAAGGGCGATGGTCATGCCGAGGATGGCATTTCGAATGCCGATTTCCATGGAGATGGCCCGGCATTGAAAGGTGGATATCTTTAGGATGCGTGGCACAATGCCACCCATTACCATGGCAGAGATCACCAGAAGAGTCACCACGGCAAACCCAGTAATCCCAAATTTTTCGAGGCTGTTTTTAAACATCTCTGGGTTTCCCGCAATGCCACCTGAAATGCAGATGAGAACGGCGATGACACCGATGATGTTAAAGAGAGGGGTTGCTTTTTGACTGAAATTTTCGGCCTTGGCTTTGATCAGCATACCAAAGACAAGGGGAAGAAGAACAAGAACGAAAATGGGAAGCATCACCATTTTTACAGGCATCTCTACCTGAGGCAGGTTGGCACAGTACAGAAGAAGAAGGGCGGGGGTTACCACCAGCGAGAGAACGGTTGCAATGGCTGTCATGGAGATAGAAAGAGCCACATCTCCTTTGGCCAGGTGGGTCATGAGGTTGGACGTGGCTCCCCCTGGGGTTGCGGTGATAAGAATCATTCCCACATAAATAAAGGGGTATGCCTGGGCGTACCCAAAGAGGCGGCCGAATGCACAGGCTATAAGGGGCATGATGCCAAAAAGGCAAATAAGACCGATAAAGATGCCCGTGGGTTGTTTAAAAACAGAGGAGAAGTCTTTTGGCGTGAGGGTCATGCCCATGCCGAGCATAACGGCGAAAAGGACCACCACAATGGCAATGCGGAAGACCCGGTCTATGGTGGATAGCTTTGGCGAGGCCGTAAAGCGAACCGCTTGGTATGGAACATCTTGAAAGGAGAGGGGTTGGGTTTCAAGGTGGTAGGTCATCTTGGCAGAGAGCATGCTGGTGAACCCCGCATAGGGAGATGGAGCTCCTTTTTCAAGAAGGGCCGAGTTTAAAGGAAGGGCCAGGAGAAAGAGTTCACCACGGGTTGAGCGGATCAAATAGATGGCATTACCATTCTCCGTGCGGATTTGTCTCAGATTTCCCTGAAAGGTAAGGGGGGCGACTTTGGGAGAATTCCAGTTCAGGTTTGAAAGTTTTTGATTAAGGGCAACCAGTGTTTGGCCCCCCTGTGGTGCTAAGGCAAGGGATGAAATGTTTGAGTAAAGGGTTTCACCATTGGGATGTGCCGCCTGTGTCGCGGTGGGGATGAGGAGACTCCAAAGAAGCAAGGCAAGGATCAGGTGATGTGATCGCATACGCACCTCCTATTTGTTTCACTATATTGAACGCTGTTCGAGTAAATTGGGGCGGGCACAAAAAATTCCAATGAAACAGACGCCCTGATTTTAAAGGCTTCAACTATATTGTCATTGCGTTAATGACCGTAATGGTAACATGTGGATAGTTTATGATCAAGGATTGTCAGTATAAACGATGTTAATTGAGGCGTATCTCGAAACCGCTTGGCAAGCGGAGAGCTGATTTTAGGGAAGGGTGAGGCGGGTGTTGACGGGAGGATTGTGCAAGGTTTTGGAGGTGCCATCAGGGAAAATTACCACAAGCTTTAAGGCTTGAGTGTGAGGCCCCAAGCCAAAGGTGAG